>SHVN01000113.1 GCA_009694215.1 Xanthobacteraceae bacterium | reverse complement strand
GTCAGCGGCAGGGCAAGATGCATGGTCAGGATGGCCAGCAGGAGGATGCCGGGCAGGACGAAAGGATTTTGCGTACGAGGCAGAACCAGTTGCAGGACGACTGCGACCGCGAGCCCGGCCGCGAGCTTCGCGGCGATCGGGCCGCTGGCATCCATCGATGCCGTCGGGCGTCAGCTGATGGTCTGTGACCACCTGGGTCGCGCCCAGGATCATCAGCCACCCGGTCGCGCCGAGGAATCCGCCGATCACCGGATAGGGCACGAAGCGGATTGCGCGCCCCGCACGGGTGAACCCGAGTACGCAGAGCAACAGCCCGGTGATTGCCGTCGCCAGGGTCATCGTCATCAAGGTCGGCAGGAGCAGATCGGTGCTGCCCTCGGCCACGAGACGCGCCGCCATGGCCGCCACCGGGGTGGCCGTCACGGCCGAAGTCGAAGTGTCCGGCCCGGCGATGGCAAACGGCAGCGAACTGCGCCATGCCACCACTGCGGCGCCGATGGCCGCCGACAGGAACGTCACGGCGACGCCATAGGAGAGCCATTGCGCGAGCGGGCCAGAAAAGATCAGCGCCGCGTAGGACAGGCAATAGGCCGTCGAGAGGACACTGCAGATTGCCCCGGCGAATAGGTCACGCAAGCCTGCCTGCAGCGGTCGGCTAGTCAGCGAACGGCCGCCCCCAGCCGCATCGATCGCCATCGCGTGATCTTCCCTCCGGCGTCGGAATACCGGCTCCTTCCACGCCTGGAAGAAAAGCTACGACAGATTTGTGACCGAGGCCAGGAAGCCAGGAGGCTGTCACACCCGGATCGACGTCATGATGCCCTTGGGAAAAATCTCCTCGGGCTTGGCCAGGCGGTGCGCGATGCCCTGCTCGTGGCTGTAGCGCAGCATCTGCTCCCAGGTAGCGCGGTTCTCGTCGATGCCGTAGGGGAAGGTGTCGCCGCCGAACTGCGCGGCCATCTTGCGCATGTAGGTCGGCAGCCACGCCACCGGATAGCGCGACACCGCCGGGTCCATCAGCCGCTCGACGCTGCGGTTCTTCGACGCGAGGAAGGCGTTGTAGAGGTTGCGCGCGACCCAGGGGTTCTCATCGAGCACGCGCTTCTGCAGCGTGATGATGTGCATGATCGGCCAGACGCCGGTCTGCTTGTAGTACTTCTCCTCCATCGGCCAGAAGTCGGGGAACAGGCGGACCACGTCCTTGTGACCGGCCCGGAAGCAGTCTGGCGGCCGCGCGATGATGGCGCAGTCGATCTCGCCCTTGGCCAGCATGTCGCTCAGCGACTTGTCCTTGATGCGCGTGAGCTTGACGCCCTTGGGCAGGCTCAGCTCGACCTTCTCGATGCGGCCGGCCTCGTTGGTGCCGGCCTGGATCCAGTGGATGTCCTTCAGCCCCACGCCGTGCTCGTCGTTGAGCCAGCCGCGCATATAGACCGCGGCGGTGTGCGCCCATTCCGGCGAGCCGACCTTCTTGCCCTTGAGGTCCTTGGCGCTTTTGATCCCGCTCTTTTTGTTGACGTAGAACGACGAGAAGCGGAACAGCCGCGAGCAGACCACCGGCAGGCCGATGATGTCGGAATCCTTGCGCGTCACCTGGGCGGTGAACTTGGCGAACGACAATTCGGCCGCGTCCCATTCGCGGTTGAAGGTGAAGCGCGCGAAGATCTCGTGATGGCCGAGCATCGACCATGTGGTCTCGATGCCCTCGGCCTGCACCGTGCCGAGCCGGAAATCGCGGAAATGGTCGTAGTCGGTCGTGGCGACCGAAAGCTTGAGACGGCTCATCGCTGATCCTCGAAGGAGATGTTCAGGAAATTCCGGTCAGAACCCGCGGGGGCCGCCGTTGTAGCGCGGCGGCGGCCTTTCGCTGAGCTCCGGCGGGCGCTGCCGGTACACCGGCGCTCCCTCGAAATTGTGGTCGGCGCCGAGCGGCGGCGCGCTCTGGTAGCTGCGCGGGTAGCCCGGCTGGAGCGACCCGTCCAGATTGCGCAGGCCGTCGTAGCCGCCGCGCGCCCCGCCGAACCACGACTGGAATCTGGAGAACGGGCTGTAGCCATCGCTGCCGCTGTAGCCGAACCCGCGCGACGTCAGCCGGTCCTGCGTGTCGTTGAGGCGTCCGCTGTCGTCGATCCGGAAATATTCCATGAACCCGCCGCTGACGCGGCTGCTCCCGCCGCCGCCGCCGGGGCCTCGGAAGTCGAACGGCCGGTCGCTCCGGCTGTCGAGCCGCTGGCCGGACTCCGCGTCGATCGGCATGGCCACCAGATGGCGCGCCGCCTCCGGCGACGGCCGGGGCAGCGCGGTCTGCGGCGCGACGTTCGCCCAGACCGCCTTGATGATGGAATCGAAAATCGGCAGCGCTACCTTGGAGCCGGCCTGACCCTGGCCCAGCGTGCGTTTGCTCTTGGCGTTGTCGTAGCCGACCCAGACCGCGATCGTGACGTCGTTGCTGAAGCCGACGAACCAGGAATCGTTGAACTCGTCGCTGGTGCCGGTCTTGCCGCCGATGAAAGAGGACAGCGAACTCAGCCGCGCTGCGGTGCCGCGCGCCACCACGCCTTGCAGCAGGGAGCGGACCTGGAACACTGCCGCGGGGTCCACCCCGGCGAGCTTCTTCAGCCCTTCGTTGGCCTTGTAGACTTCGCGGCCGTCCTGCGTGATCTGTTCGATCACATGCGGGGTCGGCCGCTTGCCCTCGTTGGCGATCGCGGCATAGAACGCCGCGAGGTCGACCGGCCGCACCGGCTGGGCGCCGAGCACGAACGGGTAATAGCGCATGCACTGCGGATAGACCCGCGCCTCGATCGCGAGCTTGCAGATGGCGTCGAGGCTCTCGCTCGGCTCGTTGGCGATGCCGCCGTCGAGCAGGCGCGCGGTCGCCAGGTTCTTGGATTGCTCCAGCGCGCGCCGCATCGTCATCGTGCCGGAATAGCCGCCGTCGTAATTGCCCGGCGACCAGTAGTCGGTGTCGCGGGTGTAGCGGTTGGCGCCGCCGATTGGCGGATAGGTGATCGGCGCGTCGTCGACCAGCGTGTTGGGCTGCAGGCCGCTGTTGAGCGCGGCGAGGTAGGTCATCGGCTTGAACGAGGAGCCGGGCTGCCGCCGCGACTGGGTCACGCGGTTGAGCTGGCTCACCGGATAGGAGAAGCCGCCGGCCATCGCCAGGATGCGCCCGGTCTTGTTCTCCAGCACCACGGCGACGCCCTGCACCGTGGGCCGCGTGCGAAGCTCGACGCGGGCGGTCGGCTGCTGCTGTTGCTGCTGCTGTTGCTGTTGCGGCCTGCTCGGGGATTGCCTGACGACGCTTTCCACGACCTTGACGTAGACCACGTCGTAAATTCCGATCCGGGAGCGGGTCCGCCCGCCCCAGGTCGACAGCGGCAGCATGCGGCCGTCGCGCAGGCCCACGCGGATCGACTCGGTGCCCTGGATGCTCCGCTTCTCGACCACGACCGCCGGCGTCCAATGCACGTCGTAGAGCGGCAGCTTCACCTGCTCCAGCGCGGTGAGCCAGGTGGGCTTGCTGCGGTCGGTCTTGCGGTCCGCTTCGAGCTTGCGGATGGCGTCGCTCAGGTTCGCCTCCGGTGCGCGGAACTCGACGCGGCCGGCGCTCTGCTCGTACTGGGCGAGCCCCTCCTGCAGCGCTGCCTCGGTGGCGCGCTGCAGCGCGGGCCGTATGGTCGAGCGCACCTGGTAGGACTGCGCAGTCAGGTTGTCGATGCCGGCGGCGGTGCGGGCCTCGCGCCCGATCTCGTCGACCAGATAGAATCCGGTGTCGCGGCGGACCCGCGTGAAGGCCGCGAAGTTCAGGCGCTCGGCCTCCGCCTCGGTGGCCTGCGCCGCGGTGATGGCGCCGTCCTCCTTCATGCGGCTCAGCACATAGGCGAGGCGCTCGTGCGCGCGGTCGCGGTAGCGGTCGGGATTGTAATAGGACGGCCCCTTGGTCAGGCCGGCCAGGAACGCGCCCTCGGCCAGGGTCAGATCCTTCACCGCCTTGCCGAAATAGGAGCGCGCCGCGAGATCGACGCCCCAGGTCGAGCGGCCGAGATAGATCGAGTTCAGATAGATCTCGAGGATCTCTTGTTTCGAGATGGCTTTCTCGACGCGGCTCGCGACGATAACCTCGCGGATCTTGCGCTCGAAGGTGACACTGTCGCCGACCAGGAGGTTCTTCGCCACCTGCTGGGTGATGGTCGAGCCGCCCTGGCGCTTGTCGCCGCCCATGGTGGTCATGAAGGCGCGGGTGACACTTCGCACGTCGACGCCCTGGTGCTCGAAGAAGCGCTTGTCCTCGGCCGCGACGAAGGCCTTCTGCACGAATTCCGGAATGGCGGACAACGGCACCCACTGGCGGCGGCTGTCGGGCTCGAACAGCTCGGCGAATTTCGCGCCGGTGCCGTCGAGCACTGTGGTCATACCGGGCAGCTTGATGCCCTTCAGCCGGTTGTGGTCGGGAAGATCCGCCGCCGCCCTGTTGTAGAACTCGATCACCTCGCCGACGTCGATCACCTCGCGGTCGATCTTCTCGTGCTTGCACAGCTGCTTGTAGGCGAGGTGCAGGTCGTCGAACTTGATGCCCTTGAAGCCGGCGACGTCGCCTGCCGCCGCCTGCTTGTCGATCATCACGGTTTCGATCAGGCCGTCGAGATCGATGTTCTCGATGTCGAACGATTTCTTCACGGCGCCGCAGCCGGCGCCCAGGACTGCGAGGACCTCGGCCTTGTCGGTTGCGGGATCGAATTGCGTCTTGACCGCGTCCGGCTTGGTCATGACCAAGCTCAGCGCAAGGGCCGTGGCGAACACCTTAACGAGGAGCGCTTCCATGTATTCGACGAAACTCTGGGGCAGCCTCCCCAGATAACAATTATACAAAAAGGCGAATTGACGGTGGTGGAATCGTCGGTTCCGGCGGAAATTTATTTCCCGCCCCGTTTCGACGAATTTATCTTGCAGTGTCAATGTGTTAATGAAACGATCAGAAAAATTCCGGGAGACAATGATGGCTGGCAATGGACTGAGCGAGCGTCTGCAGACGCCAATCTCGACCGCGGAACTCGAACGCCGCTGGAAAGCCGTCCGCGCTGCCATGAAGCGCGAGGGGGTCGATGTCCTGCTGATGCAGAACAACAACGACCACATGGGCGGCTATGTGAAGTATTTCACCGACATGCCGGCCACCAATGGCTATCCCAACACGGTGGTGTTCCCCGCCGACGACGAGATGACCGTTGTCTGCCAGGGCCCGTTCAAGGGCGACGGCCGGCCGCCGGCTGATACGTGGCGCGGCGTCAAGCGCCTGCTCACCACCCCGAGCTACGAGTCGGCGCACTTCACCCAGTATTACGACCCAGAGCTGGCTGCCAAGGCGCTGGCGCCGTTCGCCAAGGCGACCATCGGCTTCGTCGGCATCTATCAGATGTCGTTTGCGATGGGTGACTTCATCATGAAGAAGTTCCCCAACGCGAAATACGTCGATGCGAGCGAACTGGTCGACCGCGTCAAGGTGATCAAGAGCGCCGAGGAGCTGGAGCTGGTGAAGTGCGCCGCGATCATGCAGGACGGCGCGATGAAGGCCGCCTTCGCCGCGATCAAGCCCGGCATGCGCGACACCGATGTCGCTGCGGTCGCCGTGCTCTACAGCCAGCAGCACGGCTCGGAGAACGGCATTTATCTCTCATGCTCGACGCCGCTTGGCACGGCCGCGAAGTTCGGCCAGCGCCATGTGCAGAACCGCACCATCAGGAAGGGCGATGCCTACGCGCTGCTGGTCGAGGATTCCGGGCCAGGCGGCATGTACACCGAGCTTGGCCGCACCTGCGTGCTCGGTAAAGTGCCGCAGCAGATGAAGGACGAGCTCGAGTTCGTCAAAGCTTCGCGCAAGCTCACCCTCGACATGCTCAAGCCCGGCACTCCCTGTAAGGACATATGGGAGGCGTTCAACGGCTTCATGCGGAAGAACGGCAGGCCCGAGGAGGCGCGGCTCTATTGCCACGGCCAGGGCTACGACCTGGTCGAGCGGCCGCTCATTCGCAGCGACGAGCCCTGGACGATCCAGAAGGACATGAACATCGTCGTGCACCCGACCTACACGCACGTCGGCTATCTCAACTGGCTTTGCGACAACTACATCATCGGCGGCAACGGCTCCGGCGACCGCATCCATTACTTTCCGGAAGAGATAGTCGAGATCGACGTTTAGAGGCTGGCAAAGGGCCTCGGCCTCATCCTGAGGAGCATCGCGTAGCGATGCGTCTCGAAGGATGGGCTGCAAGAGAGATCGCGGCCATCCTTCGAGACGCGGCCTTCGGCCGCTCCTCAGGATGAGGGCGGAGTGGTGGATCGTCAGCCATTCTCATCATCGTGACGATGGTGGTGGTTTCCATCCCCATGATGATGGTCGTGCCGGTGCGGGCCGTGGCCGTGATGGTGATGGCCGTCGCCGTGCGTGTGCCCGTGGTGATGCGCCTGCTGCTGTTCCTGCGCCTGTCGATGGTGCGGTGATGATTTGTAGTGCTGCCGCAACAGGTCGAACCCGTAGTCGTTGCCGTTCGGCGTGCGCACGATGGTGTGGACGTGGAATTTCGCCGGCTCCGGGTTGGTCAGGAACACGCCGGCGTGGTGGTCGAACTCGATGAAGGTCACCGGGCTCTGCACCCGGTAATAGAACGGGCTGTCCTCGCTGAACCCGCCGATCCAGCAGAAGTGCGTGTCGGCGAGGTGCCGCTCGACCTCGGCAAGCCGCGCCGCGCGCGGGCCATCCGGCAATGTCGCCAGATACTTGTCGACGAGGTCCATCAGATCGCGCCGTTGGAGGGCGCTGAGCGCGTCGCCCTTCAGTCCTTCGTAGGGCACGACGCGGTTGTCCTGGAACGCGCCGCCGAGATGCAGGTTGTCGGCGAAGTGCCGGCGGCCCTCCGGCAGGTCGCTGCCCATCATCGAATGCGCGACGATGGCGCGCTTCTGCTGCTCGGCCGAGAACGAGCGCATCAGCTTCAATCCCGCGCGCTCCTCGTCCTGGAACAGCCGAATGCCCTTGAACGGCCCGTAGTCGGCGTAGGACGGCTCGGCGCCCCAGAACGCCGGCGTCAGCACCATCTGCTGGCCCAGCACGAAGCAGTTGAGAACGAGATGATGGCCGAAGAACTGCCAGCCCCACGGCTCGGTCATGGACGGGGTGCCGAACAAACAGAAGATGTAACTCCATTCGCCCATCACCGCGGGCCCGTGCACGATGTCGCCGAGGAAACCGTTGAGCCGCATCGTGTCGCGCGACTGCTCGTAGCCGTGCGCGCTCATGCTGGCGCGCAGCACCGCCATCGTCGCGTCGCGCAGCGACTCGCTGACCTCGTCGAGGCGAAGCCCGTAGTTCTCCACGTAGAGCTCGGTGTTCTGCCAGTGCCGCCACTGGTTCGAGCCCACCGGAAAGCACGACGCCTTCCGCTGCTCCGGCAACATGCGGGCCAGGAGCGCGTTGACCGCCTCGATCATCGCCAAGGTCGGCGCGCCCTCCGGCCGTACCGCAAAGAGATCGGAGGTGGTGTGGCCGTCCGTGGTGATGCCGCGGAACGGCTCGTTGAACATCCCCTCCCACTTGGCGAACAACTCCTTCGCGCGCGGGCTCTGCGTGCGCGTTTGCGCATGCGCGCGCGCCGTCGGCCCTGCGATCTTGGCGTTGGGCGGATTGGGGACGAATGGGCGATAGTCGTCTGCGCTCATGGCCGATGAAGCTCCGTCATTGCGGCGGCTCGGTCAAGCCGAACACCATCTGCGGCTCCGCGAAGCCCACCACGTCGAACGCGCCCAGCGGCGCGAACTCCTGGGCACATGGGCGGCGAATTCGGCGGAGGCGACAATCGTGTGGCCGTGCCGTGCGGCGATCTTCTCGATCCGGGCGGCGAGATTCACCGCCGGCCCGATGCAGGCGAAATCAAGCAGGTTGCCGCCTCCGATGTTGCCGTACATCACCTGGCCGGCGTGCAGCGCCAGCCCGAAGCGGATGTGTTCAGCGCCGGCCGGCGTGGCGAGTGCATCGATGCAGGCCCGCGCCTGGCGCGCGCGCGGCGGCAGACCTCGCCGGCATCGCTGCCGCCTGCCAGCGGGAAGATCGCCAGTAGCCCGTCGCCCATGAACTTGAGCACCTCGCCGCCGCGGTCGAGGGTCGCCGGCACCTGGCAGTCGAAATAGCGGTTGAGCAGATCGACCAGCTCCTGCGGCGGCAGCTGCTCGGACAGCGCGGTGAAGCCGCGCATGTCCGACAGCCAGATCACGGCGCGGATTTCCTCGACGAACCCGCGCCGGATCCTCCCCGCGAGGATGCGCTTGCCGGCCTGGCGGTCGACATAGGTGTTGAGCAGGTTCGCGGCGGTTCGCCGCAACGCGCGGATTTCCGCGACCCGGGTCAGCGGCGCGATCGCCGATTCCAGATCGGCGAACTGCTGCGGCGTGAAGCCGCCGGGCTGCGGGTCGCCCATGACGCGACGTGGACCGTGCCGTCGGTGAACCGCAGCGGGAACGCCACATAGTCTGTTACGCCCTCGGCGCGAAGTTCGTGCATGATGGGAAAGTCGTCGGGACGGCCGCCGTCCAGAAGGCGCCGCCGGATCGGCTGGCGCGTGGCATAGACGGCGACGACGGGGCTGCTCTGGTACTCGTCCGTCTCCAGGATGTCTTACTGGGCCTCGGTTATCTTCACTCCCGTATCCACCTGCCAGATGAAGGCGCGGCCGATGACGTCGGGATGCAGTGTGTTGACGAACACCGCCACGCGCCACAGCGGCACGCCGCTGTCGGCCATCCGCCGGCACAGCTCCGCCAGCACATCTTCCGAAAGCGATCCGAATCGCGCGCCGTCGATGAGCCAGTCGACAACGGATCGGATGTCGCTCAAGGGTGCGCTCTACTCCGCTGCCACCGGCACGCTCTCGCGCAATCCCTGCATGACATGGCGCTGGAACAGTTCGAGCGAGCGGGTCGATTCCGACAATGATAGATCGCCGAAGGCGAAGCGGCAGACCAGATAGTTCGCACCGGATTCTGCGAGCTGCCCACGCAGGATGTCCAGCGCCTTGGCCGGCGTCGTGGCGATGGCGCGACCGTCGGCGATCTGGCCGTCGATCTCCGGCGGATAGTTGACGTTGGTCGGCGCCGTGCCGTGCTTCTGCCAGAGCGACATGAAGCTCTTCCACCAGCGGCGATAGGCGCGGCGCCCGATCTCCAGCGCCTTCTCCTCGGTTTCGGCCAGCACCATGTAGCGGTTCATGCCGAACTTCGGCGCGGGGTTGGCGGCGGTCGGCTGGTGGGCCGCGCTGTAGCGCGCGACCTTGGCCTTCACCATCGCCGCGGTTGAATTGCTGATGAAGTTCATGCCAGCGCGAGCCGCGCGCTCGGCGCTGTCGGGATTGACCACGCCGTACCACAGCGGCGGGTGCGGCTGGCGGAACGGCTCAAGCTCCATCGGCACATTCCTGAAGCGGAAGAACTTGCCCTCGTAATCGACCGTCTTCTTCGTCAGCGCCTGCATGATAATGGCGAAGGATTCGGCGAACATCTTGTCGGCGTTCTTGAAGTCGACGCCGTAGTAGCCGACCTCGATCGGCGAGATGCCCTTGCCGATGCCGAGCAGGAAGCGGCCGCGGCTCATCTGGTCGAGCATGCAGATTTCTTCGGCGAGCCGTAGCGGATGGTAGAGCGCGAGCGTATAGACCAGCGGGCCGAAATTCAGCCGCCTGGTGCGCTGGGAGACGGCGGCGAGATACACGCTCGGCGACGGCGCCATGCCGAGCGGTGTCGAATGATGCTCGGCGCAGTGGTAGCCGTAGATGCCGGCGCGGTCGTAGGCCTCCATCAGCTTGAGGCGGTCCTCGTAGAAGTCCCTGAGCGGCTGATCGTGGCGGTCGACGTGATCGAAAATCCCAAACTCCAGCGCCATTTGTTTCCTTCCCAAAAAACACTCGGGCGATTGTAGCCCGCCGGTGGCGCCGCTGTCATTTCGGGGCGCGCCGCATTTGTGATAGATTCGAAATCCGAAACCTCCGGGCATGACGAAGCATGGACCACAATCGCGTCGTAAACCGCCCCATCGGCAGCCCGGTCGAGCGCCTCGAGGATCTGCGCTTCCTGCGCGGCCGCGGCGAGTTCGTCGACGACCTGCCGAGCCCAGATGCGCTGCACGCCGTCATCCTGCGCAGTCCGGTCGCGCATGGCCGGATTCGCGGGGTCGACGTGTCGGCCACGCGCAAGCGTCCCGGCGTCCGCGCCGTCATCACTGCCGCCGACATATTGAGTGAAGGTCTGGGCGACATCCCGGTCATCACGCTCCGGCAGGAGCTGTTGCCGGAGTTCATCCCCTACCAGCAGACGGTCATCGCCACGGACAAGGTGCGTTACGTCGGCGAACCCATCGTCGTCGTCGTGGCCGACAGCGCGGCGCTGGCCGAGGACGCGCTCGAATCCATCGCTCTCGACATCGAAGCGCTGCCGGCGGTGGCGGACCGCGCCGCTTCGCGCGCCAACCAAAGCCTGTTGTTTGAGGCGACCGGCCGCAATCACGTCATCACCCTGTCGGCGGTGAAGGGCGACGCCGAGGCCGCGTTTCGCGACGCGCCTTACGTCCGCCGCGAGCGCTTCGCGGTGCAGCGCTTCACCGCGGTGACGATGGAGTCGCGCGGCCTGCTTGCGCAATGGGACGATGGGAAGCAACATCTCACCGTCTCCGGCATGACCAAGGTGGTGTTCCACAACCGGCGCATCCTGGCAAAGCAGATGGGATTGCCCGAGGACGCCATCACCATGATCGAGGCCGACGTCGGCGGCGGCTTCGGCGTGCGCGGCGAGTTCTATCCCGAGGATTTTTTGATTCCGTTCGCGGCGCGTCAACTCAAGTGCGCAGTGAAATGGATCGAGGACCGGCGCGAGAACCTGATCGCGTCGAACCACGCCCGCGACGCCGAATGCGAACTGGAGATCGCCTGCGAGCGCGACGGCACGATACTCGGCTTGCGCGGGCAGGGCGCGGCCGACCTCGGCGCCTACATCCGCACCAACGGCGTCACCGCCGCGCGCAACACCGCGCAGGTGCTGTCCGGCCCCTATCGCGTGCCGAATGTGCATTTCGACATGGCGCTGCTCGTCACCAACAAGACGCCGTCGGGCACCTATCGCGGCCCGGGCCGCTTCGAGGCCGATTTCTTCCGCGAGCGGTTGTTCGACATGGCGGCGAACGATTTGCGCCTAGACCGCGTCGAGTTCCGCAGGCGCAACCTCATCGCCGAGCACGAGATGCCCTGGGCGCTGCCGGTGGTGCAGCCGCTCGACCAGGGCACCGAGACCGACAGCGGTGACTACCGCATGACGCTCGACCGCTGTCTCAAGGACTTCGGCTGGGCGGAGAAATCGAAGCTGCAAGGGCGTCTGATCGATGGCCGCCGCCACGGCATCGCGGTCGGCTGCTACCTCGAAGGCGGCGGCTCTGGCCCGCGCGAGAACGTGCGGATGGTTCTTGAAGGCGACGGCACAATCTCGCTCTATGTCGGCTCGTCGTCGGTCGGGCAGGGCGTTGAGACCGTGTTCGCGCAGATCGCCGCCGACGCGCTCGACATGCCGATGGCGCGCATCAACCGCGTGCAGCACGGCTCCACGACGGTCGTGAAGCAGGGCTACGGCTCCTACTCGTCGCGTTCGATCGTCATGGGCGGCTCGGCCATTGTGCAGGCCGCGGCTAACCTGAAAGATGCCATTCGCGCCGCTGCCGCCAAACGCCTGCAATGCGAGCCGAATGCGATCGCCATCGACGGCGACAGTGCCATCGGGCCGGGCCGCGCATCGGTCGCGCTCTCCGCGCTCGCGGCCGACGGCATTGCTTCCGAGGGGACGTACGCCAGCAACAAGCGCACCTACAGCTATGGTGCGCACGCCGCCCATGTGGCGATCGATCCCGGCACCGGCCACGTCGCGCTGATCGACTACATGGCGGTCGAGGACGTCGGCCGCATCATTAACCCGCTGACCCTGCACGGCCAGACCGTCGGCGCCATCGTGCAGGGGCTTGGCGGCGCGCTCCTGGAAAATCTCGCCTACGACGCGGACGGCCAGTTCCTCGCCGGTTCGCTCGCCGATTATCTCCTTCCCACCGCGAGCGACTTTCCGGTCATCCGCGCGCATGCGCTGGAGGAGAAGCCCGCGCCGCACAATCCGCTCGGCGCCAAGGGCGCGGGCGAGGGCGGCATCATCCCAGTCGGCGGTGTGATCGCCAACGCGGTCGCCAACGCACTCGG
>SHVN01000112.1 GCA_009694215.1 Xanthobacteraceae bacterium | reverse complement strand
TTGCGTCGATCATCATGTATTCGTTGTCGTGATCGCTCGCCAACAGCTTAAAAATGCGCGCGAAAACCCCACTCTTCGCTCACCGGCTATAGCGTTGGTAGACAATTTTCCAATCTCCGAAACGTTCCGGCAGATCACGCCATGGAATGCCGGCTCGATATCTGAAGAGAACGGCGTCGGTGAACAACCGATTATCGGCCGCGGTGCCGCCGGCATGGCCTTCGCGGCCGGGCAGAAAATCCTCGATACGCTCCCGCTGGTCGTCGCGCAATGCATGGCGGCGCATCGGTCGGCCCTCCTCAAGCCGACCGCCCATGCGTCACAGAAAAACTGATTTGGGAATCCCTAACTGAAGACAGGCCCTAGTTCCGCAGCGGCGTAGCTTCCAGTTCACATCAAAATAAATCGGACGGCCCGCGAAGGCCGCCCGAGTTTTTGTCCCCTTCTGGGATCACGCTTGCTCAGTCAGTCACACACAACGCCACCCAGCTTGCTTAGCTGCGCAGGATGTCTCCCTGGTTCGCCTGAACCATGACAGCCGCCACACTCACGCAAACCGCAGCCACAGAAGCGATTGAAAAATAAGCGATCCACATGACGCCTTCCTCCTATCGCGGGTTCCATCGAGTTCCATCGGTCTGCATGGAATGCTCGACGGAAAGCCGCTGATAACGCGGCGCCGGGTCGAGGGTTCCTGATGGAACTTGCCATCGTGGGCCCGATTGTTTCGTTCTCTTGAGGATAGCGATTGGAGATTGAACGCCGCGTTTCGCGCGTGCTCGCGAAATGAATCAAATGCGTTCAGATAACCGGTAAAATGATAGCAACGATTATTCTACATCCTCGACCTCGTCCGGCCCGCCGCCGAACGCCCGCTGCGCCAGCACCGCCGCCATGAACGGGTCGAGATCGCCGTCGAGCACGTCGGACGGCGTCGGCGAGGTCACGCCGGTGCGCAGGTCCTTCACCATCTGATACGGCTGCAGCACGTAGGACCGGATCTGGTGGCCCCAGCCGATGTCGGATTTGAGCGCGTTGTCGGCCGCGGCCTTCTCCTCGCGCCGCTTCAGCTCGATGTCGTAGAGCCTCGCGCGCAGCATGTCCCAGGCCTGCGCCTTGTTCTTGTGCTGCGAGCGCTCCTGCTGGCAGACCACGGCGACGCCGGTGGGAATGTGGGTCAGCCGCACCGCGGATTCGGTCTTGTTGACATGCTGCCCGCCGGCGCCCTGCGAGCGCATCGTGTCGGTGCGCACGTCGGATTCGTTGATCTCGATCTTGATGCGGTCGTCGATCACGGGAAACACCGCGACGCTGGCGAACGAGGTGTGGCGGCGCGCGTTCGAATCGAACGGCGAGATCCGCACCAAGCGATGCACGCCGTTCTCGGTCTTCAGCCAGCCATAGGCGTTGTGGCCCTTGACCTGGATGGTCGCCGACTTGATGCCGGCGCCATCGCCCTGAGACTCCTCCAGAAAGTCCACCTTGTAGCCGTGCTGCTCGGCCCAGCGCGTGTACATGCGCAGCAGCATGCCTGCCCAGTCCTGACTCTCTGTGCCGCCCGCGCCGGCATGCACTTCGAGGTAGGCCTCGTTGGCGTCGGCCTCGCCCGAAAGCAGCGCTTCGAGCTCGCGGCGCGCGGCCTCCACCTTGAGGCGCTTGAGCGCTGCTTCGGCTTCGGTGATGACGCCCTGGTCCTTTTCGGCGTCGCCCAGTTCGATCATGCCGACGTGATCGTCGAGCTCGCGCTCCATCCGGCCGATCGCGTTGAGCTGGTCGTCGAGCGCGTTGCGCTCCTGCATCACGCGCTGCGCGCGCGCGGTGTCGTTCCAGAGCGTGGGGTCTTCGGCCTGCGCGTTGAGCTCCGCGAGGCGCGCCTTGGACGCATCGAAGTCAAAGATGCCTCCTCAGCAGTCCGATCGACCGCTTGATGTCTTCGACCAATTTCTCGGTTTCGGCGCGCATGTTGTTCGCTGATCCTCTCGGGACTCGGCCCATGTAACGATTGCGCGGCCATCACGCAACCTGATCGAACGCACGATGACGTCGGGGAAGCTCGGCTGGCGCGCCTAGTACAGCCCGGTGCCGCGGCGGGCGGCGCGATCGGCGTCCGGCGACGCGCTGATGTAGCCGGGCTCCTGCGGCTGGTCGGGGGACAAGCCGATCACCGAATAGGCGTCGGGCGGCGCGGTCCCGGGCTTGAACGCTTCGAGGATCACCCGGCCCTCGCCCGGTCCGGCGCGCATCCCGGTCTTGGCATCGACGCGGATCAGCTTGATGCCCGACGGCACGCGGAACGGCACGGCCGGCTTGTCGGCGAGCGCGACCTTCAGGAACTCTCCGACGATCGGCGCCGCCAGCCCGCCGCCGGTCGCGCGGTTGCCGATGTGCTTGGGCTTGTCGTAGCCGAGATAGACGCCGACCGCGAGATCGGGCGAGAAGCCGACGAACCAGACGTCCTTCTCGTCGTTGGTGGTGCCGGTCTTGCCGGCAAGGGGCTTACCGACCGCGCGCAGCACCGTGGCGGTGCCGCGCTGCACGACGCCCTCCATGATCGAGGTGATCTGATAGGCGGTCATCGGGTCGATGACCTGCTCGCGCCGGTCGATCAGGCTCGGCTCCGGCTGGTCCTTCCACTTGTCGGCCTTGCACTCGCGGCACTCGCGCTGGTCGTGCTTGTAGACGTTGCGGCCGTAACGGTCCTGGATGCGGTCGATGAAGGTCGGAATGATCCGCTTGCCGCCGTTGTCGAACATCGAATAGGCGGTGACCATGCGGAGCACGGTGGTTTCGCCGGCACCGAGCGAGAACGACAGATAGGCCGGCAGGTTGTCATAGACTCCGAAGCGCCGCGCATATTCGACGATCAGCGGCATGCCGACGTCCTGCGCGAGCCGCACGGTCATGGTGTTGCGCGACTGCTCGATCCCATACCGCAGCGTCGAGGGGCCGTTATACTTTCCGGCGGAATAGTTCTCCGGCCGCCACGGCGGCTGGCCCGGGCCCTGGTCGATCTCAACGGGTCCGTCCATCACCAGCGTCGACGGCGTGTAGCCGTTGTCGAGGGCAGTCGCGTAGACGAACGGCTTGAACGAGGAGCCCGGCTGCCGCATCGCCTGGGTCGCGCGGTTGAACTGGCTCTGGTCGTAGGAGAAGCCGCCGACCATGGCCAGGACGCGGCCGGTCGCCGGGTCCATCACCACGATGGCGCCGGAGATTTCCGGGGGCTGCCGCAGGCGCCAGGTGTTGGACTCCTTGTTGAGTGGATCGACATAGACCACGTCGCCGACGTCGAGGATCTGGCTGACCTTGGCCGGCACCCTGCCCTTGATCGGCCCCTCGGTGGGCTTGGCCCATTTCACCCCGTCGAGCGGCACGATCCCGGTCGGACGATCCTTGGTCAACACGCCGCCCGCATCGCGCGCCGGATAAAGCCCGATCCGCGCCAACTGATCGCCGGTCTCGAGCACCACGGCGAGCCGCCATGGCGCGATATCGTTGAGCTGCTTGACCTCGGCGAGCTTCTGACCCCAATCGCCGGCGGCGACGAGCTTGGTGACCGGGCCACGCCAGCCCTGTGTCTCGTCGAACTTCACAAGGCCGTCGACCAGGGCCTTGCGCGCCATCACCTGGAGCTTCGGATCGAGCGTGGTGCGCACCGACAGGCCGCCCTCGTACAGCGTCTTCTCGCCGTACTTTTCATAGATCCATCGCCGGACCTCTTCGGCGAAATACTCGGCCGCGAAAATATGCGCGCCGGTCGGGCGATTGGTGACGTTCAGCGGATCCTTCTTGAATTTCTCGGCGTCCGCGGCCTTGATCGTGCCCATCGAGGCCAACTGGTCGAGGACATAGTTGCGGCGTTCGAGCGCGCGGTCGCGCGCACGGAACGGATTGAGCTGGCTCGGCGCCTTCGGCAGCGCCGCGAGATAGGCGGCTTCCGGCACCGTCAGCTCGTGCACCGACTTATCGAAGTAGATCAGCGACGCGGCGGCGATGCCGTAGGCGCTAAGACCGAGATAGATCTCGTTGAGATAGAGCTCGAGAATCTTGTCCTTGGAATAGGCGCGCTCGATCTTGAGCGAGAGCAGCGCCTCCTTGACCTTGCGCTGGAGCGAGACCTCGTTGGTCAGAAGAAAGTTCTTGGCGACCTGCTGGGTGATGGTGGAGGCGCCCTGCGGACGGCGGCCCGACCCGTAGGTCTGCACGTAGAGCACGCCGGCGCGGACGATGCCGGTGAAGTCGAGGCCGTTGTGCTCGTAGAAGTTCTTGTCCTCGGCGGCCAGGAAGGCGTTAATCACCATCTTTGGAACGGCCTGAATCGGGATGTAGAGCCGGCGCTGGGTGGCGTACTCGGCGACGAGCGCGCCGTCGCCGGCATGAACGCGAGTCATGACCGGCGGCTCGTAGTCCTGCAGTTGCGAGTAGTCCGGCAGATCCTTGGAGAAATGCCAGAGCAGGCCGGCCGCGGCGCCGACGCCGACCAGGAACACGATCGTCCCCGCCGCGAACAGGAAGCCGCAGAAGCGCAGCAGCAGTCTCATTGCAGAAGTCCCGTTTGCCCCGGACGGCCGCACGCGGCCACGCTACGATCCAGCAGTGCCATCAACCCAAAGCTCAGCGCGGCGTTCCCTCCGGCCTCGAACTCAACGACGAGGGCGGACTTGAAAGACCTTGCCACGAAAAATCTCCGGTTTTTATGTTCAAACTGAGGCTTTCCGGTCATCGCCCGCTCCGCCCTGCAGTGGCACCGGCAAGCCTGGTGCTGAAGAAATTGTCGATCGCCTCTCCGATCGCCGCGGCCGTCTTGCTCTGCCAGGCGCCGGAGGTGAGCTGTTTCAAATCCTCCTTGCTGGACACATAGCCGAGTTCGATCAGCACCGCCGGCACGTCGGGCGCCTTGAGCACCTTGAAGCCCGCCGACTTCATCGGTTGCTTGTGCATTTTGGCGACCTTTTTCATGTCGGCCACCAGCGTCTTGGCGAAGTGCAGGGAGAATGCCTTGGTTTCCCGCTGCGCCAGATCGATCAGGATGTCGGCGACGTCGCCGGGCTCGTGCGACATGTCGATCCCGGCGATCACGTCGGCGCGGTTTTCGCTTTCGGCGAGCCGCCCCGCCTCGGCGTCGGAGGCCGTCTCCGACAGCGTATAGACCGTCGCGCCCTGGGCTTCGCCCTCGCCCTTCTTGATCGCGTCGGCATGGATGGAGACGAACAGCGCCGCCTGCCGGATGCGCGCCATCCGGATCCGGTCGACCAGGGGGATGAAGGTGTCGTCGGTGCGCGTCATCACCACGCGATATTTGCCGGATCGTTCGATCGCGTCGCGAAGCTGGATCGTGAATTCCAGGACGAGATCCTTCTCCATCACCCCGCTGGCCGCGACCGCGCCGTTGTCGATACCGCCGTGGCCGGGATCGAGCACCACGATCGGGCGCGGATCGCCCTTTTGCGCCGGTTCCCGCTCCTGCCCGCTGGCGGTCGCAGCGCGCATCGGCCGGCCTTCCGCCGCGAGCGTCTTCATGAAGCTCTCGCGGTCGGTGGAGGCGAGATCAACCACTAGCCGCGCCGGCTGGCCCGCCGCCGCATCGACCACGAAGGCCTTGTCGATCCGCACCGGCTTGGTGACATCCATCACGATGCGCGAGCCGCCCTGCATGACCAGGCCGAAGCGGAACGCTTTCACCAGGCCCCGGCCGGCGTCGCCGGCTTTGGGCGGCAGGCTGAAGGTCACCTGCGGCAGGTCGATCACCACGCGATAGGGGTCGCCAAGCGTGAAGACGCGCAGATCGACCTTTTTCGAGAAATCCATGACGAAGCGGGTCTGGGCGTCGTCGCCGCCGACCCGGGTGTCGGTCGCGACCGGAAAGGCGCGCAAATCAGCCCGCTCGGCCGACGAAGCGATTCCCGCCCCGGTCGACAGCAGCAAAGCAGCGAGGATTGTGAGGTCCGTCGCCCGAATAACCACGAATCCAGAGCCTCCGAGACCGTCTTACTCCATAAGGACGGGCTGGTTAATCGGAACTTAACGGCAGGGTCCAATCCGGTGGCATACCTGTGGTTTGTGTGGCTTTTCAGCGACTAGCTTGCCATTGGCCGTTTCGATCCGTAAGTATGGGGGGCTCACGGTTGAGTAACCGGGTGTACCGCGTTCGGCCCTACGGCACGTGTGCCAAGGATTGCTCCCCCCCTCCATACGCATTGGGGGACCGGCTTGGCGGACGAGAAGCGACCGGCCCCTGTTCGCGCTCTGGCGCTGCGGCGGCGGCCGATCGAAGCCGAGGCTCTTGTTCAGGACACCCGACTGACGCGGCGGCGCTGATGCGCGCATTCCCCGCGAATCGTGAGTGTAGACGACCGGTGGCGCAGTGCGCCGCCGCCCTCCAACGGGTTGAGGTCATGCCCGACGCGTATTTCAAGGTCCGGCCGGAGCGTCGCTCTTTTCAGAGCGTGTGCGTTTCACGCCGGACCCGCACCGCGCCTCGGCGTGGCACCGTGACCCAGACCTTCCACGACAGATCAGGCCCGTCCCTGTTCGCGCCGCCGTTCACCGGCGGCTGCGAGCCGATGCGCCGTAAAGAGACAGTTCAATGGCCAACAAAATGCTTATCGACGCGACGCACCCGGAGGAGACCCGGGTGGTCGTGCTGCGCGGCAACCGCGTCGAGGAATTCGATTTCGAAACGGCGCACCGCAAACAGCTTCGCGGCAACATCTATCTCGCCAAGGTAACGCGGGTCGAACCGTCGCTGCAGGCGGCGTTCGTCGAGTATGGCGGCAACCGCCACGGATTCCTGGCGTTTTCCGAAATCCATCCGGACTACTATCAAATCCCGGTCGCCGACCGGCAGGCGCTGATCGACGCCGACGCGCGGGCCGCGCGCGACGACGAGGAGGCCGACGATCATCATCGCGGCAACCGCCGTCCTCGCCAGGGCCGCAATCGCAACCGCGAGCGTCCCCAGTCCCGCCGCGACGAAACCGTGCAAAGCGATCCCCTCGCCGCCGAAACCCCGGCCGGCGAGAACGTCATGGGCAATTCCTCCGGCGAAACTTCGCCCGGCGACGCTCACGCCGAGCATGCGGCGGAGCAGACCGCCTCGGAAATCGCCCATCAGAACGAGGCCCATGCCGACGACGTGACCGTGGACGAAACCGAGAACCCGCCGGTCGCGGCGGAGGTCGGCACTCCGGTCGAGCAGCCGCACGCGGATGCCGGACACGAATCTCATGCCTCCGAGCCGGCGGAAGCCCAGCACGCGCGCGAATTCGATCCCCCGTCCGAGGGCGGCGAACAGACTTCGACCAATGGTAACGGCCAGGACAGCGCCCACGAGGCCGCCCAGGAGAATGACCAGGACAGCGGCCACGATGAAGAGGAAGAGATTGTCGACACCGTCGGCGGCGCCGACGCAATGGAAGAGGTGATGGAGCGCGCGCCGCGCTATCGCCGCCAGTACAAGATCCAGGAGGTCATCAAGCGCCGGCAGGTCATGCTGGTGCAAGTGGTCAAGGAAGAACGCGGCACCAAGGGCGCGGCGCTCACGACCTATCTCTCGCTCGCCGGCCGCTATTGCGTGCTGATGCCCAACACCGCCCGCGGCGGCGGCATCAGCCGCAAGATCACCAGCGCCGACGACCGCAAGAAGCTTCGCGAGATCGCCGAGGAGCTCGAGGTTCCAGAGGGCATGGGCATCATCCTGCGCACCGCCGGCGCCGCCCGCACCAAGGCCGAGGTCAAGCGCGACTTCGAATACCTGCTGCGGCAATGGGAGCTGGTCCGCGACCTGACGCTCAAATCGACCGCGCCGACGCTCGTCTACGAAGAGGGCTCGCTTGCCAAGCGCTCGATCCGCGACCTCTACACCAAGGACATCGACGAAATCGTCGTCGCCGGCGAGAGCGGCTACAAGGACGCCAAGGAATTCATGCGCATGCTCATGCCGAGCCATGCGAAGAACGTGAAGCTCTATCAGGACTCGCAGCCGGTCTTCACGCGCTACGGCATCGAGAGCCAGCTCGACGCGATGTTCTCGCCTACGGTGCAGTTGCGCTCCGGCGGCTACATCGTGCTGAACCAGACCGAGGCGCTGGTTTCGATCGACGTCAACTCAGGCCGCTCCACGCGCGAGCACCACATCGAGGACACGGCCCTCAAGACCAACGTCGAGGCGTCGGAAGAAATCGCGCGCCAGCTCCGACTGCGCGACCTCGCCGGCCTGATCGTCATCGACTACATCGACATGGACGAGAAGCGCAACAACCGCACGGTCGAGCGCAGGCTCAAGGACGCCCTGCGCCATGACCGCGCCCGCATTCAGGTCGGCCGCATCTCGCACTTCGGCCTGATGGAAATGTCGCGCCAGCGCATCCGCACGTCGGTGCTGGAAAGCTCGACTGAGAAATGCCCGCATTGCGGCGGCACCGGCCACATGCGCTCGGTGTCGTCGGTCGCGCTGCAACTCCTGCGCTCGATCGAGGAGATGCTGCTCAAGGGCCCGACCCACAACCTGATCGTCCGCACCCGGCCCGAGATCGCGCTCTATGTGCTCAACCACAAGCGCGCCCATCTACGCGGGCTCGAGGAGCGGTTCAAGGTCACCCTCACCGTCCATGCCGACGAGGAGGTCGGCGGCCAGATCGGCTTCACCATCGATCGCGGCGAGCAGGTGATGACGATCGAGCAGGCCAAGGCGCTGCTGGTGCAGGCCGCCGCGGATGCGCCGGCGCTGCACGAGGACGAAGAGCCGGATTTCCCCGACGAGGTCGACGAAGAGGCGAGCAAATCCGAGACCGACGGGACCGATCGTGTGGAGCACGCCGGAAACGTCGACGAGATCCCCGACAGCGCCGACGAGCACCAGACGGCGCACAGCGGCGCGGGCACCCGGGACAGCGAGAATGGCGACGGGCCGCGCCGCAGACGCCGCAGGCGCGGTCGTGGCGGCCGGGGTGGCGAGGACCGCGAGGGCAGCCCGTTCCAGTCGCGTCGCGAGCAAGGCCCCGCCGAGCACGGCGAATTCACGCATGCCCCGGCGCAGGACTTCGCGCCGGCCGGCGGCGAAGAGCACGCAGGCGGCGAGATGCCGGCCGAGCCGGGTTTTGTACGGCCTCGTCCCGAGGGCGGCGAGCCGCACACCAATGGCGATGGCGAACCCCGGCGCAGACGCCGCGGCCGTCGTGGCGGGCGGCGCAATCGCCGCGAGGGCGGCCCAAACAACGGCGATTTTGCCGCCACGCCGGGCAACGCCACGCACGAGCGGCCGGACTGGTCGCCGCCCCGCGAAGCAGGGCTGCAATCCGACACCGCGGAGCCCGCCTATGCGCCGCGGATCGAACCCGCACCACGGCCGGAACCTGCGCCGCAGCCCATGGCCGCGGCCCCTGCCCCGCAACCCGCGTCTGAAACCGCGCCGCCACGCCGCCGCTCCACGGTGCGCGAGCCCGCGCCGGTCTTCGCCAGCAGCGCACCGGTCATGACGCCGCCGCCTCCCGCGCCAGTCGTGATCAGCACAGCCGACGATGCGGCCAAGCCGAAGAAAAGCGGCTGGTGGGCGAAGCGGCTGCTCGGCGGCGACTAGGACCGGCTGGATGCAGAGCCGCTTCGTCGATCGCGACGCCAAGGCTGCGGTCGATCGCTATGCAGCGGCGGGCATTTCGTCCGAGCTGGCGCTGCGCGTCTACACCACGCGGCTGCTCGGCGGCGATCCGGCGCTGGTGCTGCACGGCGGCGGCAACACCTCGGTCAAGATGCGCATGCCCGATCTCGTCGGCGAGCAAGCCGACGTGCTCTGCGTCAAGGGCTCGGGCTGGGACATGGGCACGATCGAGCCGCCGGGGCTGCCGGCGGTGCGGCTCAAGGCGCTGCATCAGCTCCTGGCCCGCGACGAGGTGTCCGACGAGGACATGGTGCGCGTCCAGCGCGCCAATCTACTCGATCCAATGGCGCCCAATCCCTCGGTCGAGACGCTGCTGCATGCATTTCTGCCCCACAAGTTCGTCGACCACACACACGCCAACGCCGTGGTCAGCCTGGTCGATCAGGACAACAGCGCCGAGCTTTGCCGCGAGATCTATGGCGAGCGCATGGGCTTCGTGCCCTACGTGATGCCGGGATTCCAGCTCGCCAAGACCGCCGCCGCGGTATTCACGCGCGATCCCAAGGTCGAGGGCTTCATCCTCGACAAGCACGGGATATTCACGTTCGGCGAAAGCGCGCGCGAAGCCTATGAACGCATGATCGAGATGGTCACGCTCGCGGAAATGCACCTTGAGAAGAACCGCAAGGCTGTGTTCGTCACCGCGCAACTGCCGCAGCAGGTTCCTCCAGCCGACGTCATCGCGCCGCTCGTGCGCGGCGCGTGCAGCATCAAGGACGGCACGATCGAAGGCGCGTGGCGGCAGCTCATTCTCGATTTCCGGACCAGCGGCGCGATCCTCAATTTCGTTAACGGCAAGGACGTGGCGCGCTACAGCCAGGAGGGAGTCATCACGCCGGACACCACCATCCGGATCAAGAACACGCCGCTGCTTTTGGCCGCGCCGGCCGCCGGCAAAATCGATGGCTTCGTGAATACCACGCGGGCCGCCGCCGCTGCCTTCATGGACAACTACAAGACTTATTTCGCCCGCCAGAACGCCCGCGTCGGCGGGATCAAGAAAATGCTCGATCCGCAGCCGCGCGTCGTGCTGGTGCCGGGGCTCGGGCTGTTCGGCCTCGGACGCAGCAAGAAGGACGCGGCGATCTCGGCCGACCTTGCGGAAGCCTTTGTCGAGTGCATCACCGACGCCGAGGCGCTCGGCCGCTTCAAGTCGATCTCCGAGGACGACATGTTCGATGTCGAATACTGGTCGCTGGAGCAGGCCAAGCTCGGCGCCGCCAAGCCCTTGCCGCTCGCGGGCCAGGTCGCGGTCATCACCGGCGCAGGCGGCGCGATCGGCGCCGCGACGGCAAAAGCCTTCGCGGCGGCTGGCGCGGAAGTGGCGCTGATGGATATCGATCCTGCGGCCGCGCAGAAGGTTGCCGACGCCATCGGCAAAACGGCGCTCGTGGCGCCATGCGATGTCACCAACGACACCGTGAAAGCGGCGTTCGATTGCGTCGTCCAGGAATTCGGCGGCGTCGACATCGTCGTCTCAAACGCCGGCGCGGCGTGGCAAGGCCGCATTGGCGAAGTGGACGAGGCGATCCTGCGCAAAAGCTTCGAGCTGAATTTCTTCGCGCATCAGCGCGTCGCCCAGGCCGCCGTCAAGATCATGCTGAAGCAAGGCACCGGCGGCTGCCTTTTGTTCAACGTGTCGAAGCAGGCGGTGAATCCGGGACCGAATTTCGGGCCCTACGGACTGCCGAAAGCAGCCACGCTCTTCCTCGTCCGCCAATACGCCGTCGATTACGGCGCCGACGGCATCCGCGCCAACGCGGTCAACGCCGACCGCATCCGCTCGGGCCTGCTCACCGGCGATTTCATCCAGGAGCGATCCAAGGCGCGCGGCGTCTCCGAGAAGGACTACATGACCGGCAACCTGCTCGGCCGCGAGGTTACGGCTGAGGACGTCGCCCAGGCCTTCCTGCATCAGGCGCTGGAGCTGAAGACCACCGGCGACGTCACCACCGTGGACGGCGGCAACATCGCGGCGGCGTTGCGCTGACCCTCCCCATCACTTGCTCCGCCGCTCGGTCGGATGCGCCTCGAAGCTTCGCAACTGCCCGCGCCGCAGCACGTCGACCGCGACCGCGCGGCCGATGCGCTCGCCGTTCAACAGCCAGATCAGATCGTCCACGCCGGTGACTGGCACGCCATCGAGCCGCACCACGACGTCATAGGACATCAGCCCCGCCACGTCGGCCGGCTTGTCGGGCTCGGTCGCGGTGATCATGGCCCCGAACGCATTATCGATTTCCGCTGCCCGCGCATGGCGCCGCGGCACCGCCACGGTCTGCGCCGCCACGCCGATGAAGGCGCGGAGGCGCAGACCGTGCATAATCAGCTCGCTCAGCACGAACTGCGCGGCGTTGCTCGCGACCGCAAAGCAGATGCCCTGCGCGCCCGCGATCACCGCGGTGTTGATGCCGATCACCCCGCCGCGCGAGGACACGAGCGGCCCGCCCGAATTGCCGGGATTGACCGCGCAGATAGCGTGGAGGTGGCCGCATGATCGACGCGATGACGGCCAGTCAGGCAGAACTGGATGCCAGCGTGCTAGCGACAGATGCCCAACAAGGCCAAAGGATGCTCCGCGCTGTTCATGGCTTCCTCGGGCGCTTCGTCGCCTATCCGAGCCAGCATGCGCAGACTACTCACGCACTGTGGTGCGTCGATACGCACTTGATGGACGTGTGGGAGTCGACGCCGCGCATTGCACTCCTGTCGGCGGAGCCGGCGTCGGGAAAACCAGAACGCTCGAGATTACCGAGCTATTAGTTCCGCATCCGGTGACGGCGGTGAATGTCTCG
>SHVN01000111.1 GCA_009694215.1 Xanthobacteraceae bacterium | reverse complement strand
CGCGATCGCCTCGAGGTTGGCCATCGCGGTCCTGGTCTCGATCATGGCCAGCGTCACCGTCGCGGCGTTTGCCTCGTTCAAATATTGTTTCGAATCCAAAATACCGGCGAGCGTCATCGCCCGCGTCGGCCCCCAGCTGCGTTCGCCGAGCGGCGGAAACTTGGCGGCGCTGACGAAGGCCTTGGCGTCGGCGACGGTGTTGATCATCGGTGCGATGATGCCCTCGGCGCCGAAGTCGAGCGAACGGCTGGCGGCGGCGAACGCGCCGAGTGGCACGCGAACGACCGGCGCCGAGCCCGCGGCACGGATCGAGGCGATGGCTGTCGCGGTCGCGTCGGTGTCCCAAAGGCCGTGCTGCTGGTCGATGGTGACGGCGACGAAACCCTCGCGGGCAATCGTTTCCGCGACGACCGGTGCCGCAAGCGCGCACCAGCCGGTGTAGACCGTCTCGCCTGCGGCCAAGCGGCGGGCGAGGGAATAGCCTGGAAGGTTCGCCATCAGTCTGAAACCATGGGAAATTCAGCCCCGCGGAGCCGCCTGCCGGCAACGGGCCGCTACGTGCCGGCCTTGATCTGGGCGATCGCCTGTTCCATCAGTTCGATCATCATCGCGTGAATCTGCTGATCGGACTGCGCCACGCCCTTGGCGTCGAAATCCTTGCGCACCTTGCGGAACACGTCTTCGTCGCCGGGCTCCTCGAAGTCCGATACCACGACCTCTTTTGCGTAAGCTTCGGCCGCGGGGCCGGTCATGCCCAATTTTTCCGCCGCCCACAGGCCGAGAAGCTTGTTGCGGCGGGCGCTTGCCTTGAAGCGCAGCTCTTCATCGTGCGCGAACTTTTTCTCGAAGCCTTCCTCGCGCTTGTCGAACGTCGTCATGTCGCCCTCTTCGTTAACTTCCAGAAGTTTGCATGATGCTAAGGTCTCCGCGCGCTTCGCACAACGGCCCAGGGGCGTCAAGGCAATCCACCGCCGCAGCAACTTGTCCGTTGCGTGTGCCAAGAAGTCGGCTTATGTCGATTGTACTGCCCAAGTCGATCGGCTAGGTTTTGGGTGTGAACGGATAGGCGTTTGATTCCATTTAGCCGTGCCTGACGTTTCGTCGCCGCGGACCTCGATCCCACACTGGAGCCACGGCATCTCGATGGACTTTAACAAACCACGGTACACTCCGATGAGCCGCCGACGCCGCATTTATGAAGGCAAGGCGAAGGTCCTCTACGAGGGCCCGGAACCTGGCACCCTGATTCAGCATTTCAAGGACGACGCGACGGCCTTCAATGCCAAGAAGCACGAGGTGATCGAAGGCAAGGGCGTCCTCAACAATCGCATCTCGGAGTATCTGTTCCAGCGCTTGAACGACATCGGCGTGCCGACGCATTTCATCCGCCGGCTCAACATGCGCGAGCAGTTGATCCGCGAGGTGGAGATCATTCCGCTGTCGGTGGCGGTGCGCAATGTCGCCGCGGGCTCGCTCGCCAAGCGCCTCGGCATTGAGGAAGGCACGCAGCTTCCGCGCTCGATCATCGAGTTCTATTACAAGAACGATCAGCTCAGCCATCCGATGGTGTCGGAAGAGCACATCACCGCCTTCGGCTGGGCGACGCCGCAGGAGATCGACGACATCATGGCGCTCGCCATCCGCGTCAACGATTTCCTGTGCGGGCTGTTCCTTGGCGTCGGCATCCGGCTGGTCGATTTCAAGATGGAATGCGGACGGCTCTGGGAAAACGACCTGATGCGGGTCGTCGTGGCCGACGAGATTTCCCCGGATTCGTGCAGGCTGTGGGACATCAAGTCGAACGACAAGCTCGACAAGGACCGCTTCCGCCGCGACCTCGGAGGGCTGCTGGAAGCCTATACCGACGTGGCCAAGCGCCTCGGCATCATGAGCGAGAACGAGCGTCCGCAGGGCACCGGACCGGTTCTGGTCAAGGGCTGAGCGGCCTTCAATCGGAATACAGCCTATCGACGTCATGGCCGGGCTTGTCCCGGCCATCTCGATTTAATGGGCACGGCCGTGCCATCCTTGTCGGGATGGCCGGGACAAGCCCGGCCATGACGGGAGGGCAGATGTTTACCCGCATCGCTATCGCGACGGCCGGCTTGTCTGTCTGCCTTGCGCTTGCCGCAGACTTCGCATCCGCCCAGGACTACCCCAGCCGCCCCGTCAAGATCGTCGTGCCGTTCGGGGCGGGCGGCGGCACCGATGCGCTGGCGCGCTTCCTCGCTCGCGGCCTTGAGCAGCGGCTTGGCCAGCCGTTCATCATCGAAAATCGCGGCGGGTCGGGCACCACGCTGGGCGCCACCGCTGTCGCCCGCTCCGATCCCGACGGCTACACCATCATGCTGGGCACCGCCTCGACATTCGCGGCCGCGCCGGGCCTCTACAGGCGCCTGGCCTACGATCCAACCAAGGATTTTTCCCCGGTCATCCTGCTCGCGACGGTGCCGTTCGTGCTGACGGTCAATCCTTCGCTCAACGTGAGTTCGGTTCGAGAATTGGTCGCGCTCGCCAAAAGTAAGCCCGGACAGCTGACCTATGCCACCGCGGGCGTCGGCTCGGTGCATCACATGTTCACTGAGTTGCTGATGGCGATGACCGGCATCGACATGAAGCATGTGCCCTATCGCGGCGGCGGTCAGGCCATCAATGACGTGGTTGCCGGCCATGTGCCTGTCTATTTCGCGGACGTTGGGCCGGCGGCCGCGCTGATCAAGGGCGGCCAGCTCAAGGCTCTGGGCGTCACCACCGCGACGCGAACCAGCAATCTTCCGGATGTGCCCACGCTCGATGAGGCCGGCGTCGCCGGCTACGAAGCCAACACCTGGCAGATGGTGGTCGGTCCGGCTCGTATGCCGGAAGCCATCGTCGCCAAGCTGAACGCGGCACTAGCCGATTTCATGCGGACGCCCGAAGCGCAGCGGCATTTCATTTCGCTCGGCATGCAGCCGACAACCAGCACGCCGCAACAGGCGCAGGACTACATCAACGTCGAGGCGGCGCGCTGGACCAAGATCATCAAGAGCATAGGCGTCAGCTTGGACTAGGGCCAGATTGCAACTGCGTCCGCGAGGGAGGAATTCAGTGAAAAAAGAGCTCACCATCGGGCTGGTCGTGCCGTTCTCGACCAACAAAGTGCCCGAGGAAGGCCCGATGATGTATCCGGGCGTGACATTCATTCCGCGCTCGGTCGGCGTGCGGGCGCTGACGCCCGAGGGTTACGACGCCGCCTGGGACGGCATCATGCCGGCCGCCAGGCAACTGGCGAAAGAGGGCGTCGACGCGATCATGGTGATTGGCACGTCGCTGACGTTCTACCGCGGCTACGAGGCGCACCAGAACCTGCTTGCGCAGCTTCGCAAGGAAACCGGCCTGCCGGTCTCCACCATGACCGAAGCGGTGGTCGACGGGCTGCGCAGCGTCGGCGCCAAGCGCATCGCGGTCGCCACGGCCTATGCCGACGAGGTCAACAACCGGCTGGCCGATTTCCTGCGGCGCGCGGGCTTCGAGGTGCTTGCGCTGGAGGGCTTCGGCCTGTTCGGCTTCGGCGAGCCTGGCAAGAAGAGCGAGCAGGACATCATCGAACTCAGTTCCAAGGCCATCGTGGAGGCGGGCAAGGCCGACGCTGTGCTGATCTCCTGCGGTGGCCTGCTCACGCTCGGCTGCGCCGAGCCGATCGAGAAGCGGCACGGCATACCGGTGGTCACCAGCACGCAATCGGCGTTCTGGAAGGCGATGCGACTCGCCGGCGACAGCGGGCACGTGGCGGGCCGGGGCAAGATGCTGGGGCAATCGCAGGCTGTCCCCGCTTAGAAATTAGCAGGGGGCTCGCGAGCGCTGGAGGTTGCGGGGGGATGGAATCCCCTCTATCTCAGCCTGGAATGAAGGCGCGCGTCACCGTCACGCTCAAGACTGGCATCCTCGATCCGCAGGGCAAGGCGATCGAGGGCGCATTGAAGTCGCTCGGCATCGCCGGCGTGGCCAGCGTCCGCCAGGGCAAGGTGTTCGACATCGAGGTCGAGGGCACCGACCGGGCGCGGGTGGAAGCAGCTCTCAAGGACGCGGCCGATAAGCTCCTCGCCAACACGGTGATCGAGAATTACCGCGTTGAGGTTCTGGGGTAGCGGAGCAGCCCGATGAAATCCGCCGTCGTCGTCTTTCCCGGCATCAATCGCGAGCGCGACATGGCGCGCACGCTGAAGCTTGTGTCGGGCACCGAGCCCAGCATGGTGTGGCATGCCGACACCGCGCTGCCGGCGGGCACCGATCTCGTGGTCGTCCCCGGCGGCTTTTCCTACGGCGACTATTTGCGCTGCGGCGCGATCGCGGCGCGCGCGCCGATCATGGACGCGGTGCGGGCGCACGCCGGACGCGGCGGGCTCGTGCTCGGCGTCTGCAACGGCTTCCAGATCCTGTGCGAGTCGGGGCTCCTGCCCGGTGTGTTGATGCGCAACGCCGCGCTGCGTTTCATCTGCAAGGACGTCTATCTCCGGGTCGAGCGCTCGGATACGCCGTTCACCCGCGGCTACAACGCCGGCCAGGTGATCCGCGTGCCGCTGGCGCACGGCGAGGGCAATTACGTCGCCGACAGCGAGACCGTGGCGCGGCTCGAAGGCGACGGCCGGGTGGCGTTCCGCTATGTGGCGCCGGACGGCAAGCTCGATCCGCGCTGGAACATCAATGGTGCCACCAACGCGATTGCCGGGATTTTGAGCGAACGCGGCAACGTGCTGGGCCTGATGCCGCATCCCGAGAACCATGTCGAAGGCGCGATCGGCCCGACCGACGGGCGCGGCCTGTTTGCCGGGCTGACGCAGCATTTTGCAAAAGTCGCCTGACGTAGCGATAAACGGCTACACTCCGATCAGCATGTGTTGAGTAGAGACGTGTCATGGATCCCCGCAGCCTTATCGCGGTCGTGATTGGCCTTGTGCTGGTGGCCTTCGGCGGATTCTATTTCGCGTTGATCTCGCGTTCCGGCGACGCTGTCCTGCCGCCTCCAAAGACCGCCACGCCGTTCGGCGCCGCCGTGCCGGCTGTCGCGCCGCCGCTGCCCCCGCCACCCGCACCGCCGCCGATGGCCACGCCTTCGAGCATTGAAGCCGAGATAGCGCTGTCGGAACTTGCCGAGCTTCAGGCGCTGCTGAAGAAGAATTTCAGCGACGACTACAACGAACTGATCACGCTCGCGACCCGCCGCCGCAACGAAGGCGCGTCGGATCGGGCGTTCGACCAGGAGTTGGCCGAGCGCATCCAGGAGATCATGCGCGGCAGGCTGAAATACGGGGTCTGGGCGAGCATGCCCGCCATCGACAAGCTCGCGGCCAACGAAGCGCGCCTGTTTCATGCGCTCGGCACCGAGGCCGCCCGCTTCTGCCGGAAAATGCTCGGCAAGGACGACACGCCCGCGGACGGGCCGCCGCCCGAAAGCGTGCGGCAGATGATGCAGCTCGGCACCCTCTACCGGTTCCAGGCCATCGTGGAGGGCATGACGAACACAAAGCCCATCGATCCGCTTACCGCCGAGGAGAAGCGGGCGTTCGAGGGCTCGCTGGCGCGGGAAGGGCTGAATCTACGGGACGTGAACACCGGCGCCTACCTCAACACCGGCGACACCGATCCGGGCAAGCCCTGCCTGACGCTGGAAACGCTGCACCTGGCGATCGCGCGGCTGGCCGAGGGCACGCGCCGCAAGGTCTATGCCGGCATGTTCTTTATCGGACGCGACAAGTAAGTTTTGGCCGCGACAAGCGGCCCCGGCTCGTTTGCAGGCGAAAATGCCGAATAATTAGGAGTGGATGCCCGCTGTCAGCAGATGAAATCGGCGGCCGTGCACGTTACATATCGGCGGTGATCCCGAACGAACCTCCCATCACGGCCGCGCTGGTCGCCGAACACGGCCTCAAGCCCGACGAGTATCAGCGCATTCTCGACCTGATCGGCCGGGAGCCGAGCTTCACCGAACTCGGCATCTTCTCGGCGATGTGGAACGAGCATTGCTCGTACAAGTCCTCGAAGGTGCATTTGCGCAACCTGCCGACCAAGGCCCCTTGGGTGATCCAGGGGCCGGGCGAGAACGCCGGTGTCATCGACATCGGCGACGGGCTTGCGGTGGTGTTCAAGATGGAGAGCCACAACCATCCGAGCTACATCGAGCCCTACCAGGGCGCGGCGACAGGAGTGGGCGGCATCCTGCGCGACGTGTTCACCATGGGCGCGCGGCCGATCGCCTGCCTCAATGCGCTCTCCTTCGGCGACCCCGATCATCCCAAGACCCGCCATCTCGTATCCGGCGTGGTGGCGGGCGTCGGCGGCTACGGCAACTCCTTCGGCGTTCCGACCGTGGGAGGCCAGGTGCGATTCCACACCCGCTACGACGGTAATAACCTGGTCAACGCCATGGCGGTGGGCCTGGCGGAAAAGGACAAGATCTTCTATGCGGCCGCGTCGGGCGTCGGCATGCCGATCGTCTATCTCGGCTCGAAAACCGGGCGTGACGGTATCCACGGCGCCAGCATGGCATCCGCCGAATTCGGCGAGGGCGCCGAGGAGAAGCGCCCGACCGTGCAGGTCGGCGATCCGTTCTCCGAAAAGCTCCTGCTTGAAGCCTGCCTGGAGATCATGGCCAAGGGCTGCGTGATCGCGATTCAGGACATGGGCGCGGCGGGGCTCACCTGCTCGGCGGTCGAGATGGGCGCCAAGGGCAATCTCGGCGTCGATCTCGAACTCGACCGCGTGCCGTGCCGCGAGACTGGCATGAGCGCCTACGAGATGATGCTCTCGGAAAGCCAGGAGCGCATGCTCATGGTGCTGAAGCCCGAGAAAGAAGCCGAGGCCGAGGCGATCTTCAAGAAGTGGGGGCTCGACTTCGCCATCGTCGGCCACACCACGCCGAGCAAGCGCTTCATCGTCAAGCACGCGGGCGACGTGATGGCCGATCTGCCGATCAAGGAGCTCGGCGACGAGGCACCGGTGTACGACCGGCCCTACGTTGAGACGCCGAAGAAGCCCGCGCTCAAGGCCGCGAGCGTGACGCCGCCGATGCGGGTGCCGGATGCGCTGGAAAAGCTGATAGGCACGCCGGACCTGTGCTCCAAGCGCTGGGTGTGGGAGCAGTACGACCACGTTATCCTCGGCAACACCGTGCAGCGGCCAGGCGGCGACGCCGCGGTGGTGCGGATCGAGGACGGGCCGAAGGCGCTGGCGCTGACCGTCGATGTCACGCCGCGCTACTGCGAGGCCGATCCGTACGAGGGCGGCAAGCAGGCGGTGGCGGAGGCCTGGCGCAACATCACCGCGGTCGGCGGCAAGCCGCTCGCGATCACCGACAATCTGAATTTCGGCAATCCCGAGAAGCCGGAGATCATGGGCCAGCTCGTCGGCTGCGTGCGCGGCATCGCTGAGGCGTGCAAGGCGCTCGACTTTCCCGTCGTCTCCGGCAACGTGTCGCTCTACAACGAAACGCAGGGGCGCGGCATCCTGCCGACGCCGAGCATCGGCGGCGTGGGCCTGCTGGACGATTTCACCAGGTCGGCGACGCTTGCCTTCAAGGCCGCGGGCGAGACGGTCCTGCTGATCGGCGAGACCCAGGGCTGGCTCGGCCAGTCGCTCTATCTCCGCGACGTCTGTGGCCGCGAGGAGGGGGCGCCGCCGCCGGTCGATCTGATCGAGGAGCGCGAGAACGGCGACATCCTGCGCACGCTGATCGGCGAGGGGCTTGTCTCCGCCGCGCATGACGTATCCGACGGCGGGCTCCTGGTGGCGATCGCCGAGATGGCGATGGCGTCGGGGATCGGTGCCACTCTCGTGGCCGCTCCCGAGGACACCCCTGCGCACGCCTTTTGGTTCGGCGAGGATCAGGCGCGCTATGTGGTGACGGTGCCCGCCGATCGCGCCGAGGCGGTGATGCAGCGTGTCCATGAGGCGAGCGTTCCGGTGCATCGGATCGGCGTAACCAGTGGGGAAACCATCGTCATCCCAGGCGAGCGCCCCATCGCCATCAAGGTGCTGGCCGACCGTTTCGAAGGCTGGCTTCCGGCCTATATGAGCGGTGCGGCCTGACGGGTGTTAAGGCAACTCGCAAAACACGACCATCAGGGCGAGGCTGAGCGCAGAGGCGATGAGCAAGGCGGTGTCGAGCATGACTGTTGTCCTTATCGGTTCGGGCGTCCGCTCCCTGGCCAACATCATGCATTTTGGGTGCCAATGCAGTTCGGACGCCAAATCGGTCCACAGGCCGCCGTGCGAATATCAGAGGCGCCGTTGGCCCGAATTTGGCATAATCGCAGCGTGATTCAGGCGCTTGTGCCCGAGCACTGGCCGGGCACGCATTCAGGGACACTTCCATGCCGATGAATGCCAACGATATCGAAACGCTGATCAAGGCCGGGATTCCGGATGCCAAGGTCACAATCCGCGACCTCGCGGGAGACGGCGACCACTATGCCGCGACCGTGCTGGCTGAGAGTTTTCGCGGCAAATCGCGGGTCCAGCAGCACCAGCTTGTTTACAACGCCCTGAAGGGCCAAATGGGGGGTGCGCTGCACGCACTCGCCTTGCAGACCGGGCTGCCGGAAGGGTAATTTCAGGTCAAGACGAGAGCGCATGACAACCTGCGCGCGAAAAGGATAAAGGTCATGGCCATCAACCAGTTCATCGACAACGAAGTGAAGAGTAACGACGTAGTGCTGTTCATGAAGGGCACCCCGCAGTTCCCGATGTGCGGTTTTTCCGGGCAGGTGGTGCAGATCCTGGACTATCTCGGCGTGCCCTACAAAGGGCTCAACGTGCTCGAGAACGAAGACCTGCGGAACGGCATCAAGAGCTATTCGAACTGGCCGACCATCCCGCAGCTCTACGTCAAGGGCGAGTTCGTCGGCGGCTGCGATATCGTGCGCGAGATGTTCCAGGCCGGCGAATTGCAATCGCTGATGAAGGACAAGGGTCTGCCGGTGAAGGCCGACGCGCCAGCGTAAACGCCCGCGGGCTTCGCAAGCTTCGATCTGCGTCGCGGCCGGGCTTCTTGTGCCCAGCATTGTCGTTATTCAGGCAGGCCTGTGCCGCGCTACCTGATGCGCTGCATCACCAGATAGATGATGGCGAGGATCACGCCGATGCCAATCAGGCTCGGTGTCGGCACGCCGTTGGCAAATTTCATAACATTGTCGGTCACCGACGTGACGAAGACGCCGGAATTCTCACCGAGGATCAGATAGATCAGGACGATCGACAGGATCGTCAGAAACCCCAGCTCGACGAACAGCCAAAGAAAGCGCCGGGTCTTTTCGAGAAGCTCCAGCATGCGCACCCCTGGACCAAAAGGTGGGGAGCGGATGCTCCCCACCTAGGTTGGCTCACCTTGTGTCGAAACAATCAGCGGCGCATTGCGGCCGTCGGCCGTTACGCCGCGCTCCGGTTCGAGAACAGCCAGAGGATGAAGCCGAGCGCGATTAGTCCGACCAAGCCTTGGCTTCCCAGGTCTTTCACGAATGCCGTGATGTGGAGGGCGACATTGCCGACGAACGGAATGTTCGCGCCGCCCACCAGCAGAGCACAAACGATGCCCAACCCGAGCAGGGTAAGGCCGAGATCAGTCAAGGCACCAATCCAAGCCTTCATATTCTGTATTGCGTTCATGAGCGATTTCCCTATTTACGGTCGTGGAGTTGTTAAGTAGAGCCTCGCATACGCACCAAGAACCTACTAAATATGGTGTAGGTATACAATCACCGGCATAATATAGCTTGATTCCATAGACTTAAGTCGTGTCCTTCACAGGTATCCACAGCCGCGTCCAAACCGAATCGACCGAAAAATTGGCAAACAAAAAGGCCGCCTGCAACAGGCGGCCTTTCGTCGCTTTGAAGACGTGCGCGCGGGCTAGCGCGAATAATATTCGACGATCAGATGGGGCTCCATCATCACCGGATAGGGCACTTCGGTGATCGTCGGGATGCGGACGAACTTCGCCGTCATCTTGCTCTCGTCGACCTCGATATATTCCGGCACCTCGCGTTCGGAGAGCGCGCGTGCCTCGAGCACCAGCCCCATCTGCTTCGATGACTCCTTGACCTCGATGACGTCGCCGACCTTCACCGCGAAGCTTGCGATGTTGACGCGCCGGCCGTTCACCTTGACGTGGCCGTGGTTGATGAACTGCCGCGCCGCGAACACCGTCGGCACGAACTTGGCGCGATAGACCACCGCGTCGAGGCGGCGCTCCAGGAGCCCCACCATGTGTGCGCCGGTGTCGCCCTTCAGGCGCCGGGCTTCTTGGTAGATACCGCGGAACTGCCGTTCGGAGATGTTTCCGTAATAGCCGCGCAGCTTCTGCTTGGCCTTGAGCTGCACACCGTAGTCGGAGAGCTTGCTCTTGCGGCGCTGGCCGTGCTGGCCGGGGCCATATTCACGTTTGTTGACCGGGCTCTTGGGGCGGCCCCAGACATTCTGGCCCATCCGACGGTCGATCTTGTACTTCGCCTCGTGGCGCTTGGTCATCGCGTCCTCATGCTGGTCTTGGTTTGAGGATCGCGCCCTCCTTTGTCCCGGTACTCGACCGGAACCGACAGATTTTGCAGCCAAAGCGCAAAAATCTTTGCGAAAACTTGCAAAATCGTGGGTCGCGAAACATCTCGCGGGCCTTACGGCCCGCGAGATGGGCCGTATTTAGGGGGATTTGAAGAGGGTGTCAAACGCTCGCTGACGCGCCCGCGGCGAGGCCGTAGCGGGCGAGAGCTGCGGCGAGGATGGTGGTCGGGGCTTTGCCGGAGGTAAAAATTGCTTGGGCGGGCAATGGGTTGGCGCTCGGCCTTGCCGGGCCGAGCAAATCGACCACCCGGCGGGCGATGGCGGGCGCCGGATCGACGAAATTCACCGGCCAAAGCGCAAGCTTTTCAAGCCGTTGCAGCAGCAGCGGATAATGGGTGCAGGCCAGCACCACGGTGTCGGTGCGCCGGCGCTCCGCCTCAACGAAGCACGGCGTCATTTCGGCCAGGATCTCGGCGTCGCTCGCGGAATTGCCTCTAAGCTCGGCCTCGGCGAGCTCGACCAGCCGCGGCGAGCCGATCAGCGTCACCGCGCAATTGTTGCCATGTTCGCGGATGAGCGCATAGGTGTACTCGCGCTTAACGGTCGCTTCGGTGCCGAGCACGGTCACGAGCTTGCTGTTCGAGGCTGCGCAGGCCGGCTTGATCGCCGGAACCGTGCCGACGAACGGTACTTTGAATTCCGCGCGCAACTGGGGGAGCACGAGCGTCGAAGCGGTGTTGCAGGCGATCACCACCAGGTCCGGCCGGTGCGCCGCGATCAACTGCCCCATCACCTCGAGCACGCGGGCGACCAGCGCCGCCTCGTCGCGGCGGCCGTAGGGGAAGAAGGCATCGTCGGCGGCATAGACGTAGCGGGCGTCCGGCCGCGCGGCTGCGACCTCGCGGAATACGGTGAGCCCGCCGAGGCCGGAATCGAAGACCAGGATGGCCGGTGCCGAAGTCATGGCGAGCATGGATTGCAAAGATTGCCGCGAGTCGCAAATGGCATAATCTAGCGAAATGATGCAGGCTCGAACCGCTGGCGGATGGCGGCCGCGGGCTGGCTCGCCTTGACGCTCGTGCTGGCGGCGGGCGGGCCGGCTCTCGCGCAACGTCTGGACGGCTTTAATGTCATCGCGGTGCCGGCGCACCCCTACGGCTCGCCGGGCGCGGGAGATGCGCTGGCCGCGGCACGCCGCGTCGGCGCCGAGGCCATCGCGATCGTGCCGTTCCTCTGGCAGCGCGATCCGCAGCACGCGGGTCTCGTGCGCGGCGAGGACATGCCCGACGCGGCGCTTCGGCTGGCGATCCAGCAGGCGCGCGCGGCCGGGCTGAGAGTGATGGTGAAGCCGCATGTCTGGGTGCCGGGCAGTTGGGCCGGTGCCATCGAACCTGCGTCGCCCGAAGACTGGCGGGCCTGGTTCGAGCGTTATCGCGCGGCGCTCGCGCAGATTGCGGCGGTGGCGGCCGAGGAGGGCGCCGAAGGCTTTCGATCGGCACGGAACTGGAAAAAACCACGCGGCGCCCGGAGTGGCGCGACGTCATCGCGGCGGTGCGCCGGATATTTCCGAGCCTGCTGACCTGCTCCGCGCACAACGCCGAGGAGGCGGAGGCCGTGCCGTTTTGGCCCGGCCTCGATGCGGTCGGGGTCACGCTCTATCCGCCGCTCGGCGACGATCGCGACCGCGACGGCCGGCGCGCGGCGATGCGGGCGGTGGCCGAGCGGCTGGATGCGCTGTCCCGGCGCGAAGGCAAGCCGGTGATCGTGACCGAGATTGGCCTTCGCTCGGCGTAGGGCGCCGCACGGAAACCCTGGGAGAGCGCCGAGGAGCGCACGGCCGCGCCCGATCCATCGCTCCAGGCGGCGGTGCTTGCCGACTGGCTGGTCACTCTCGACCGCCCCTCGATCGCGGGGGCGATGATCTGGCGCTGGTTCACCGATCCGTCGGCCGGTGGGCCGGCCGACACCGACTTCACCGTGCAGGGCAAACCGGCCGAGCGCATCCTGTTGTGCGCGCGAGAGAAGAGTTGCGGATATTAGGGCGCGGACACATTGATCC
>SHVN01000110.1 GCA_009694215.1 Xanthobacteraceae bacterium | reverse complement strand
AGATTGTCGATGCTCTCGTGGTAGCGCAGGTGATTGTAGTGGGCGACGAAGGCTTCGATCCGAGCCTCGAGCTCGCCGGGCAGATAGTAGTTCTCCAGCAAGATGCGGTTCTTGAGCGTCAGATGCCAACGCTCGATCTGGCATTGTCACGTTAGCGCAGTAAAGGCGGTTTCGAGTTTAGACGGAGCCCGCTAAGTGTCTGTCCGAGAACAATTTGAATTCCTTGAATCAGTTGTGATTCAAGAGTGGTGGCCTGATTCGAGGAGGGTCACCGATGTGGACAGCGAATAACCGCGGGCGTTACGACCGCAGCAGGTTGCGATACCCAAGTGACCTGACCGACGATGAATGGGCGCTTGTTGAAGCGTTGATCCCGCCAGCCAAGCGCGGCGGCAACAAGCGCCACGTTGATGTGCGCGAAGTGATGAACGGGATCATGTATGTTTTGAGCACGGGATGCCAATGGCGAGCGATTCCGAAAGATCTGCCGCCACGCAGCACGGTGCACGACTATCTCGACTTGTGGAGCTACGACGGCACGCTCGATCGCATCCATCACGCGCTTTATATGGAATGCCGCAAGCAAGGCGAGCGCGAAGCCAGCCCGACCGCCGCCATCATCGATAGCCAAAGCGTCAAGAGTGCTGAAAAAGGGGGCCCTGTGTCGATCCGCATGGCTATGATGCGGGCAAGAAGATCAAAGGCAAGAAACGCCATATTCTCGTAGACACGCTGGGCTTGTTGCTCCACGCCATCGTTCACCCCGCCGATATCCAGGATCGCGACGGCGGCGTCTTGCTGCTTGCGACTCTGTTCGGGATGTATCCGTTCTTGAAGAAGTTGTTCGCCGACGGTGGCTATCAGGGACCGGAATTCCAGAAGGCGCTCGCGAGAATCCTGCCGCAGCTTAAAACTGAAATCGTCAAACGCTCCGATCAGGCCAAAGGATTTGTAGTGTTGCCGCGCCGTTGGGTTGTCGAGCGCACCTTTGCTTGGCTCAACCGCTGTCGAAGGCTTGCCAAGGATTGGGAGAACCTCAATCGCAAGGCGCTGGCATTCTTGCGCCTCGCATCAATCCGCCTCATGCTCCGAAAACTTTGTAATCCAACTTAATGTTCCCGGACGGACTCTAAGGCAATTGGCCAGCGTTTTGAAGTGTATTCGGATTGAGGCGCAGCAAGTGTCACAGGGTCGAATACAACTCATTCCGCCTTGATGTTCGAAGCGCGGATGTTGGTGCCGTACTGCTCGTACTGCCGACCCAGAATGGCGCCGTACTCCCCGCCGCACACGATGTTCGGGTAAATCCCGAGCGCGGCGAGTTTATCTTTCAGCTCGGGCGACTGCCCCGCCGCGGCGAACCAGCCTTTGAACTGGGCGAGCGTGTCGATCGGCGTCTTCGCCGGCGCCAGCACACCGTTCCAGCTTTCCGCCTCATAGTCGGTCAAGCCAAGGTCGGGGAGCGTCGGCACGTCGGGCAGCCCGGCGAAGCGCTGGCGCGAGCCGATCGCCAGCGCCCGCAGCGCTCCGGCCTTCAACAAGACCGCGCGGAATTTCCTGGCCGGCCTTCATCTGGTCTGCGCCTTCGCTTGGCTCAAATGACGACAGGCCCTAATTATTGCGAGTCGATAGTGACGGGGACCAGCATGGCTGCGCTCCATGACGCTCTTGGTCATAACGGTGTAGTCCTTGCGGCATTCCTTTTCGCCGCAGCGATACCGACCGGCCTTCTTGGTCGCGTAGTGCTTGAGCGATCCGCAATGCGGGCAGTTCGGACCTGACGGCCAGCGGGCCGCCTCGAACCAAGCCCGTGTCGCATCCTCGTTAGAGAACTGAGCGCCTTTGAATACGTTTTTGCCGCTTGCCATGGCCGCGGCCGATCGCAGGTGCGGACCTGGCTCGCGGAGGATGTCGGGTTCACGGTCGGCGTCAGCGATGGAGCGTGATCAGGTCACCGCCGTGAGCGCTGCGTTGGCGTCGCGTTGGATACGATCGACCATCGAGCGAAAGCCGTTCGAGCGCTGCGGGGTCAGGTGGTCGCGCAGCCCGAGCTTCTCGAACAGGGCGACCGCGTCGGTGGAGAGAATGTCCTTCGCGCTCTTGCCAGAGTAGAGCGCGAACAGCACCGCGATCAAGCCCCGCACGATATGGGCGTCGCTGTCGCCGTCGAAGGCCAGCACCGGACCGACGCTGCCATCGGGCTTCACCGAGGTGGCGAGCCAGACCTGGCTGGCGCAGCCCCGCACCTTGTTGGCGTCGTTGCGGGCGCCCTCCGGCAGCGGCGGCAGCGTGCGGCCAAGCTCGATCAGATAGCGGTAGCGGTCGTCCCACTCCTCCAGCAGATCGAAATTCTCGATGATCTCGTCGATCGACGACTGTTCCATGCCCTTTATATAGGGCGGACCACGATGCAGGTCGAAGAAAAACGGTCAGGAAAATCAGGCCTTGCGGTGCGGGGCCTTGCGCGGCAGCGGGACGCTTTCGCCACGGACCGGCATCGGATCCTGCCAGGCAGGCTCCAGGTCGGAGCCTTTCAGCGTGGTCTGCGAGCCCGGGGACGCGGGGACGGTGCGCATCGCCGCGAGCTTGGGTTCGGATTTGGACTTGGCGACCGAGCCGGTCTCGCCGGTGTGCGAGGCGTGCTCGCTGAAGAACTCGTAGACCATCTTGGCACCGGCCTGCGCGCGCTGGCCGATCGCGACCGCGGCCTGGGCGCCGACCACGCAGGCCTCCGGCTGGCGATCACAGAAGCTGCTCATGTCGGAGACGGCGGCGCCTGCCGCCACCACCGCATCGGTGGCGCCGACCTTGGCTTGCGCATTGGCCTGCCCGCTGGGCTGCGCGCCGCCACTCGGCAGCAGCGCCAGCACGATGGTGAACCAGATAGCGACTCGCAGCAGAAAGAACATGTTTGAAGTCCCGTATCCCTGTTCAATTCCATCCGGCGTCGCTTGAGACGCCAGTGGGCGGCTGTTTTGATTTCGCCGCAGGACACACGCTAGCAGACAGGGTTGAAGGCGCTGTTCGCGTTTTTGTGCGCATTCAATGCGAATGCGCGAGGAATTTTCGGAAAATTCGAGTTGTTTGCTAAAGGATTCATTGACGCTGAAAAGGCGCGGTTTTGCTGGGGAAATAGACACGCCGGAACATGCCGGACGCGGCACCGGGACGGCCCTCAACTCCGCGTTCACCATGACCGCGCGCCGCGGCGGTGTCATGAGGCTCCGTGTTCGCCTGTCTTAGCACTCGTTTAAGTGCCCTCTGACACGATCCCGGTAACAAACAAGGGAGCGCGTCCGCAGAAGACGGGCGTGCGTTGATAAACGTGGGCCTGTTCAAGCCGATCCGCGACTATGTCGTTACGCTGGTGCATCCGTCGGCGCTGGGCGACGCGCTGACCGCGTCGCGTCATCGCGCCTTCATCGCGCCGCGGCTGCTGGGCAGCGTCGTGGCGCTCGCGGCGCTGCCGCTGTACATCGCCATGCGCGGCGTGCCGGGCACGCTCGAAGTGCTGGTGTTCGCCTGGCTGGTGCTGCCGATCCTCACCGCCTACTACCTGTCCCGCACCGGAAAATACGAAACCGCGCACGTGCTCTCGTCGCTGGCGCTGACCGGGCTTGTGACGGCGGTCGCAGCCGAAACCGGCGGGATCGCCTCGTTTGCCGCGATCTGGCTCGTCGTGGTGCCGCTCGAAGCCGCGCTGTCGGCGTCGCGCCGCGTGGTGGCGCTGGCCTCCACCTTCGCGATTGTGGCGGCGGGCCTGCTGCACCTGCTCGGTGTGCAGTCCATGCTGCCGCCGGCCGATGGGACCGAAGCCGGTGCGCTGGCCGCGCTCGGGATTATTTCGGCAGCGCTCTATGCCACCGGTCTCGCGCTTGGCGCCGAGTCGCTGGCGCGCACGAGCTTCTGGCTGCTGAACGCCGAAGAAAACCGCTACCGCTTGCTCGCGCGCAACATGACCGACGTCATCACCCGGCATGGGCGCAATGGCGCGGTGCTGTTCGTGTCGCCCGCGGCCGAGACCCTGTTCAGCACCAAGATGAGCGAGCTGCACGGCCACCGCCTGTTCGACCGGGTGCATGTGGGCGACCGGCCGGCCTATCTCACGGCGCTGGCCGATGCCGCGGCGCTGGGCGAGGCGCGCTCGGTCGAATTCCGGGTGCGGCGCGATACGCCCGGGCACAACGATGACGCGGCGCCTGGAAAATTGCAGCTCACCCCCCAATTCATCTGGGTCGAAATGCGTTGCCGGCGGCTTGATCGCGACCGCGACGAAGCCGGCGAGTCTGAGGTGGTCGCGGTCATGCGCGACGTCACCGAGCGCAAGGTCCAGGAGCAGGCGCTGGATCACGCGCGCGTCGAGGCCGATCAGGCCAACGCGGCGAAGGTCAAGTTCCTCGCCAACATGAGCCATGAGCTGCGTACGCCGCTCAACGCCATCATCGGCTTCTCGGACATGCTGATGAACGAGGAGCGGATGCGTCTCGACGGCGCGCGCCGCCAGGAATACGCCAAGCTCATCAACGATTCCGGAACGCACCTTCTTTCGGTCGTGAACGGCATTCTCGACATGTCGAAGATGGAGACCGGCGATTTCGAGATCTCGCCGGAGCCGTTCGGGCCGGCGGTGGTGATCCGCAATTGCTGCGACCTCCTGGCGCTCAAGGCGCGCGAGATGGGGCTCGATCTCTCGGCGCGGCTGCCCGCCGACCTGCCGGAGATCACCGCCGACAAGCGGGCGTTCAAGCAGATCCTGCTCAACCTGATTTCCAACGCGGTGAAATTCACCGACCGTGGCGGGCGCGTGACGGTGATCGCGACGATCGAGGCCGCCGACATTCTGGTCGTGGTCGAGGACACCGGCGTCGGCATCGGCGCCGACGATCTGCCCCGCGTCGGCCGGCCGTTCTTCCAGGCGCGCGGCGCCTACGATCGCCGCCATGACGGCACCGGCCTCGGGCTTTCGATCGTGCAGGGCCTGGTGGCGCTGCACGGTGGCGAGGTGAGCATTGCAAGCCGGCTGGGCGAGGGCACACGCGTGACCGTGCGGCTGCCGGTCAATTGCGAGGCGGCGCGCCCGGCGGCCAAGCCGCCCTCGAACGTGGCGCATCCTTCGTTCGACCGCGTGGTCGAGGCGGCAGAAGCTTTAATCAAGAAAACGGCGTGAGGCGGACCGTGCGAGCAGCAACAGCGCGAATGAATGACGACGAATTCGGCGGCCGGTCGGCCGGCCGCCTGCCATTGGTCTTATTGGGGCTGCTGGTTCGAGCCGTCATGCGTCGGCCGCGGGGTTCGATCGCGGCCTTCGTGGCAGGCGCGGCCGCGATCGCGATCCTGGTCAATGCGCTGTTCATGCAATCGGGTCCGCATCCGGCGCCGATCTTCGCCAACAAGCCGGCGCCGGTGGAAGCGCCGCTCACGGGCCCCGTGGCGGCGCTGGCGCCGCAGCGCAAGCCCGCCGAAGCCAAGGCCGAGCCGGCACGGCCGCGCTCGGATACGGTCGCCGAGATCCAGCGCGAGCTGTTGCGGCGCGGCTTCTATGAGGGCACGGCCGATGGCGTCTATGGCCCGAGGACCGACACCGCGATCCGTGACTTCGAGCAGGCAGCGGGGATGCGGTCGTCGGCCGAGCCGAACGACATGCTGCTCGCTTCGATCGCGCGCTCGACCTTGCGGGCGCAGCCGGTCGCCCTGCCGCGCAACGATCCGATCGCGGCGCTGCTGGCGCCGAGCGGACGCATCGTCGCGGTGCAGCGTGCGCTTACTGACTTCGGCTACGGCCCGGTCAAGCCCTCGGGCATCTACGACACCGAGACGCGTACGGCCATCGAGCGGTTCGAAAAGGCGCGCAAGCGCCCGGTGACCGGCCAGGTCTCCGAACAGCTGGTCCGCGACCTCGCGGCGCTGACCGGCCGTCCGCTGGAGTAACCGGACCCTCGTCGTGTAAGACGTGTTCCTGAAGACGGCGCCTTCCGCCTTTTGGGTCAACATGCGTCTCAAATCTGGCATATGGGTCGCGGCCTACATCCGCCGCTGCCAGATCGAGGGCGCGCAGGCGATGCTGCGCCGGCGCGGCGCCGACGAAGCGGGCGCGGTGTTCATCAAGGTATCGAAGCTCGACGGCAGTGCCGAGGTGTTCGGGCCGGCGCCGCAGAGCGCGTTCGACGAGGCGCGGCCGTCCGATCGCGCGTTTATCCGCTGCCTGAAGGTGGAAGCCGCGACCGAGGCCGACGCGGAGGCCTATCTCGCGCGCCAGATCAAGTTCGACCCCGACGTCTGGATCGTCGAGGTCGAGGACCGCGGCGGACGGAATTTTCTCGATACCGTGGTGGCGTAGGCGCCGTTACGCGCTTTCCTTGCGCGTCTGCGCGAGCTCTTCCCAGTGGGCCTTCGGCCGCGCCACCGGAACGGCGGGCGCGCTGCGCCCGCTCTTGTCGTCGTGGAAGTATTGCGGCTGATGGCCGGCGGTCGCGGCCGGCGCGGATCGCTTTTCCGCCGGATGGCTCGCCTGCCAGATCGCGATCAGGCGGAGCGCGGCGTCCTGCGCGATCTCCTCGTGCAGCAGGCAGAGCTCGTACACCCGCTGCACCGACTGGCTGATCGAAGGACTGAGGCACAGCAGAATCCGCTGCAACACCGGCGCGGGCATTCCAAGCGCGACTGCCGCCACCACGATCGGCTCGCCCAATGGGTCGTCGAGCAGCCGGCGCGCATGCGCGCGCGAGATGGCAAGCGTCCGCTCAAGCTCGCGGGCAAAAAGCTCGCTGTTATGCCCCCGCGCCGCGGCCTCCATGCGGTGAATCGACTCGCTCGCGGCGGTTGAAACCGGCGCAGCCGGGGACAGCGGCGCGTAGGGCAGGTTGAGCAGGATGAGGCGGCGCTCGTCGGCGCTGGAGGCGAAGAACAGCTCGCTTAGTTCGCCGGCCGCGGCCGGGGTGCCGGCAAACGGATCGGCGCCCCCTTTGGCCGGCCCGGCGGGCGTCTTGACGGCAATCAGCTCCTTGAGGAGGCGCTGCCGGACCGCGGCCGGGGCGGTCGGATAGGCCGCGATCTTGTCGGCGACGATGGCGCGGGTCTTGGCATCGACCAGGTCGATCAGCCGCAGCGCAAGCTCGGTGTAGTGCTTCTCCTCCTGCTCCGTGTGCCTCTGCTTCTGCACATAGAGGTCGGTCATCACCCGCAGCAGCGTCGGCCGGATGTCGACGCCGTCGCGGTTGGCGAGTTCGACCAGGCCGTTCAGGTTGGGAGGGGTCGGGGTATCATTCATGGTTGCACGGCATCGCGGCGCGCGAAATGCGCATGGGTCAGAGGTTAGCGCCACCTCCGTTAGCGAACCGTTAACCATGCAGGTCCTTAATTGGCAGGATGGAGCGATCGGCGGCCAGGGCAGAAGGCCCACGCCGGTGTTCGGGGAGAGGGGCATGGGAATCATCGTTCAGTTTCCAGAAGGGCATCGTCCGCTGAGCGGCGGGCGCTATGTCGACGCCAATTCTGAACCGGCGAGCGTGATCATTCTTCCGGTGGTGCGGATCGAGCGAAATCCCGACCTGCCATCCGATGGATTAGATGACAGCAGCAATGCCACGCCGGGCCGGCGGCGCCGGCGGCGCTCGTCGCGTTCGTGAGCGGCAGGTTACGCCGCGACGCGATGACGTATGTGATGGCTTGCCGGCTGCGATGGATCGCGATGGCGGCGGCGCAGGGGCTGCTGGCGGGCTGCGGCACCAACGGCGATTTTGGCCGGGTGCGCCCGTCGCTGGTGCACGACGACAGCCACGCCTGGATGGGACCGGCCACGACGCGCGGCCCGACCGATCCACCCTGGAAGCATCAACTGTCCGAGGACGAGCGCCGCCGCGCGACCTCGCCTATCCGTTGATCGAGCCGCCCTACGACCGCAACAAATGGTACAGCGTCCTGGGCGAGTTCGGCCTCGCCAGCAGGCCTTACCCCTATCCCGATCGCTCGGCCTACGTCTCGCGGCTGTTCACCACCGCCTATCGCTCGCAGACCGCGCGCTACAACCGGCTGATCGAGGACATCTGCAACGACGTCAACCGGGTCGATCTGTTCTTCGCCACCGCTCGCTACGTCATGGATATGGACGGCAAGCGCGAGAAGGCCATGGCCTATGTCTCGAAGCTGACGGCGGAGGAGCGCGACAACACGCTCACGCGCGTCGCGGAAAACTGCAACATCGTGCTGTGGGTGCAGGGCTCTCTCGCAGAGCGTGTCGAGTCCTACAAGATCGCGCTCGAGCGGATGACGATCGCGGCGCCGTCGCCGGTCGCGGTCGAGGCCGAGCGGGCGCTCACGCTGCTGCAGCAGCGCATCGCCGGCTACGGCGTCTGAATTTCTAGCGCTGCGGCGCCGGCGCTTCCGGCTGGCAGGTCGCCGTGCCGAGCACGGCGCGGGCGACCGGCATCAGCCCGGGTTCCGGCGCAAGCGCACGCATCAGGATCAGTCCGGTGTCGCTTGGCGATTCCACGATCAGCCGGTCGGCGGCGGTGACGTCCTCTTCCTCCGGCAAATCCGCGCGCTGTGCGGCCGTCATCAGCTGGAGCTCGATCTGGCGGCGGCCGGCGGAGCGGTCGTTGATCGCATAATAGGCCACGCCTCGTCGCGTATAGAACGACACCGAGGTGTAGGCCGGGCTGACCGGAACGGTAAGCTTGATTGGGCCGCCGGAGAGGTCGTAACGGCAGACCGCGGAGGCAAAGGCCGGGTCCATGAACGGCATCACCTCGTTCTGGGGCGTCGGCTGCGGCAGCGTCGCGACCGTGTTGACCTGCGCGATCGGGGTGAGCCGCAAATAGGCGTCCTGCGTCGCGGTCTGCGGCAGGATCAGCACCGCCACGAGATGCACGACGCCGCCCAGGAGTGCGCCTGCGAGCAGCCATAGCAGCCAGCGGATCATGGCCTGTTTCTCATATGCGGGCTCTCAGGAGCATGACTGCACGACGGCCGGCATCGGTGCCTCGCGCGCTGCACGCGTGGCGACGCCGACCGGCGAGTCGTAGAGCCGCAGCACCAGCATGTAGCTGTCCACGCCGTTGGTGGGCAGCCAGTTGCCTGCCCGCGCGCGCGGCGCGACAACGATGTCGAAGCTGCCGTCGGCGTGGCGCACGATCTCCTGGCTGGTGAAGCCCTGGCGCTCGATCGCGTTTCCGATCAGGCGCCCTTGCGGATCGTAGAGCGTGATCGTCCAGAACCGCGCCTGCGGCGTCGTTCCGCTGATCCGGACGTCGCAGCGGCCATCCAACGGGCGCCCGTCGTCGTCGGTGAGCGCATAGAAGCCCACGCCGTCGCCGGAGCCGACCGGGAGTTCACCCGTGCGGGCGATCGTCGCCCGGGCATAGGGATCGACGTCGCGGGTGCCGGACCGGGGCCACGCCGTCCATGCGCCGATCGTCACCGCGCCGAACGCGGTTCCGCGGCTCAGCGCCAGCCAGGTGGTGCCAAGGCCGACAAGCGCCGCAACGGCCAGCGCGAACAATAATCCAAGGAGCAGGCGCACGATCGATCCGGGCGATGAGGACGATGATCGGGGCGAAGAGAGAAAGTCTAGTTACCACGCACCGCGCCGGGCGCGGAATCGCTGGTGGCCGATGCGAGCGCTTCCGGCCGCATGGCGGCGTTCGCCGGGCCGGCCGGCAGTTCGGAAACTACGGCGCCCGAGGCCACGAGCACGCGGCTGGCGTCTTCCATCATGTGTTCGATCCGCACCAGAACGGTGGCGCCGCGCTGCGTGAGCACGGTCGGCCGAAGTGGCGGCGGAGCCGCAGGCGTCTTGTCCGCACCTGCGGCCGGGGGGCGCGCCTGGGCGACCGGCCCCGGGCCGGATTCGATGCCGGGGATCGGCTTGATCTCGATGCCTTGGTGCGCATAGGTCATGATCGGCTGCCAGGTCATCGCCGGCAGCGAGCCGCCGGTCATGCGGTTGGTCGATTGATAGTCGTCGTTGCCGATCCAGACGCCGCCGACCAGATTGCCGGTGAAGCCGACGAACCAGGCATCACGGTAGTTGTTGGTGGTTCCGGTCTTGCCGGCGATGCGGATGCCGTTGAGGATCGCGCGGCGGCCGGTGCCTTCCTCGGCGGCCTTGTTCATCATCATGTTCATGTCGAGCGCGACCTGTGCCGGCAGCACCTGACGGGGCTTGGGGCCGTCGCGGTCGAACCGCCAGACTACCTCGCCGTTCCCGGTCCGCACCTCCAAGAGCCCGTGCGCCGTGACCGACTTGCCGCCGTTGGGGAAGGTCGCGAACGCCACGGTGTGGTCGAGCACGGTCACCTCGCCGGCGCCGATCGGCAGCGACGGCGTGTCGATGAGCGGCGTCCGCAGCCCCATCGCGCGGGCGTTGGCGACGATCTTGGCGCGGCCGGCCCCGGCGTTGCCGTTGCCGATCGAGATCGACAGCTTCACCGCGACGGTGTTGATCGAGCGCTGCAGCGCCTGCGTCAGCGTCATCGAGCCGCTGTACCCGCCGGAGTAGTTGTGCGGGCACCAGTTGCCGATGCAGAGCGGGCCGTCGACCACGATCGAGGAGGGTTTCATGCCGGTTTGCAGGGCGGTTGCGTAGACGTAGGGCTTGAACGAGGAGCCCGGCTGGCGGAGCGCGTCGGTGGCGCGGTTGAATTGGCTCGAGGTGTAGTCGCGGCCGCCGACCATGGCGCGCACCGAGCCTTCGAGGTCGGCGATCACCACCGCGGTCTGGCTTGCGTGATAGTCGCGTCCGAACTGCCGGAGATTGTTCTCGACGGTGGTTTCGGCGACGCGCTGCAACCCGGAATCGAGCGAGGTGCGTACCAGGAAGACCCGCTCGGTCATCGACTTCGGGAACGTGCCGACGAGCTTCTTCATCTCGTCGAAGGCGTAGTCGAGGAAATAATTCGGCGAGCGGTCGTCGCGGCGATCGAGCGACATTGCCGGATTCCGCCGCGCACCAAAGACCTGGCCTTCCGACATCATCCCGGATTCGACGAGGTTATCCAGCACCACGTTGGCGCGGGCGCGGGCGGCGGGCAGGTTGATGTGCGGGGCGAACTTGGCAGGAGCTTTGAACAGTCCCGCGAGCATGGAGGCTTCGGCGAGGGTCACGTCCTTCGCGGATTTGTTGAAGTAGAACTGCGCCGCCGCGTCCACGCCGAACGCGCCGCCGCCGAGATAGGCGCGGTCCAGATAAAGTTTCAGGATATCGTTCTTGGTGAGGCGGGATTCGAGCCAGATCGCCAGGAACGCCTCCTTCACCTTGCGCTCGATGGTGCGCTCGTTGGTGAGGAACAGGTTCTTCGCCAGCTGCTGGGTGATCGAGGAGCCGCCCTGGCGCACGCCGCCGGCCTGGGCGTTGGTGAGGAGCGCGCGCATGGTGCCGGGGATGTCGATGCCGAAGTGTTCGTAGAAGCGGCGGTCTTCGGTCGCGAGCGTCGCCTTGATCAGGGCGTCGGGGAAATCCGACAGCAGGATCGAATCGTTGTGCTTGATGCCGCGGTTGCCGATCTCGTTGCCGTAGCGGTCGAGGAAGGTGACGGCGAACTCGGAGTTCTTCAGCCAGTCGTCGTCGGTGACCTCGCGGAAGGCCGGCAGTGCCAGCGCCAGCATCAGCACCAGGCCGCCCGCGGCCATGGTGGCGCCCTCGGAGAACGGCTCGACGAACACCCAGCGCCGCCAGCCGCCGACGTGGAAGCGGTCCATGAACATGGAGAACCGCTCGTAGATTTCGCGCACCCAGCGGCCGGTGTGGAACAGGAAATTGTCGAAGCGGGCGTCGGAATCGAGCAGGAAGTGCCGGAATCTCGGCTTCCACTCCTTCTCGGGGTCGGGATAGAGTTCGCGCACCGCCGCCTCATGCTGAAAAGCCGACCGCCCCGTTGGGCCCCGGGGGTCGGCTCCATCTTTCCGCCGATTTTAGACCATCGTGGGGCGGCGTTCTATGCTCGGGTGGGCGGAAGGTGAACGGAATTCAGGGGAAAATGGAGGGGGTTGCCTTATTTATTGACGCGGGCGCGCCGATTAACAGTTGACCCCCACCACATCCTCCCCCTTTCAGGGGGAGGATGACATCGCGACCAGTCCACTCGTTCCATCTGGCGTATGCCCATGCCACGGGTTCTCCCTCCCCCTGAAAGGGGGAGGGTTGGGGTGGGCGTCCATAAGGATTGAAGATGAAGGCCCTTGCCGCACCTATGCCCCTGCCAGACCCCGCCGATGACCTCCCGTTCTGGAAGCGCAAGGCCATGAAGGACATGACCCGCGCGGAGTGGGAGAGCCTGTGCGACGGCTGCGGCCGCTGCTGCCTAAACAAGCTGCAGGAGGAGGGCAGCGACCGCACCTATTATACCGACGTCGGCTGCAAGCTTTTGGACGGGCAGACCTGCCGCTGCACCGACTACGACAACCGCTCAGCCAAGGTGAAGGACTGCGTCACGCTCACCTCGCGCAACATCAACCGCATCTCATGGCTGCCGCCGACCTGCGGCTATCGCCTTGTCGCGGACGGCAAGGATTTGCACTGGTGGCATCCGCTGGTCTCGGGCGACCCGGAGACGGTGCACCAGGCGGGGGTGTCGGTGCGGGGGAAGGTCGGCGCGAGCGAGGTCGACGTGCCGGACAAGGATCTGGAGGATCATATCGTGAGCTGGCCGCTGAAGTGGCCCAAAGGCGCCAAGCGATAGCGCCGGCGCCGTCAAGCAAAGATGGGCGAAGGGGAGGCGGTGATGCTTATCTCTCCGTTCACGTTTTAATAACTGTCTGCCCATGCTTTTCCCTTAGTGTCTGTCCGGGAACATCAAGCGGGATTACAAAGTATCCGGAGCATGAGGCGGATTGACGCGAGGCGCAAGAACGCCCGCGCCTTGCGATTGAGGATCTCGCAATCCTTGGCAAGCCTTCGGCACCGGTTGAGCCAAGCAATG
>SHVN01000109.1 GCA_009694215.1 Xanthobacteraceae bacterium | reverse complement strand
ATCGAGGAAGTCGAGGCTGTCGATGCCCAGATCATCGATGGCGTGGCTGTCGAGCGTGATCGTGTCGCGCGCAATGTCGCACGTCTCGGCAATGATGTTGGCCACGGTTTCGAACGTCGAAGGCATCGTTAAATCCCTAAATTATAACGGTTTTTAAGCCGCGTCCGGAGGCGGCGCGACACCGAGAACGACGCTGGTTCCGCGCCCTGTTCTCCGTTGAGATGAGCCGAGTGCCCGTATAGCGAAGAGGGCGAGTCAGTTCAATGGCGGCGGAATTCTCTCCAAGGGGGCGAAATTCCTGATTGTTCGGGGCAACGGCCGGTCCCTTTGAAGGCGCCTGGACGCCACGGCCGCGCCGGCCCGCGCGCCCGACGGCGGCTTGCCGGGCGTGCCGGCGATTTGCCGGTTCACATGGTCTGTGGCACGCCGGCAGGCCGTCTCATGCTGCCGCGGCAATGCGTGCATTCGATGAAGGCGAGCCGGTTGCGATCGCAGCTTCTGTTCGACTGAACCAAATCCGGCGTGGCGCGTTTAAAGCGCAGGAACTTTTAGTTCCATAAAATGTCGCCGAGAGTCCTCTCGTCGACATGGCATGGCCGCACCTCCAGTGCGTGGTGCTGAACATCACCCACATTCGCTGGAGATCGCGGATGATCGAAAGATCGTTTGTCGCTGCTTTTGTGCTTTGCTTCGCGTGCGACGGCGACGCCCGCGCGGAAACTGGAATCGCATCGGTCTACGCCTATGACGGCGACAAGACCGTAAGCGGCGAGCGCGCCAATCCGCGGCGGTTCACGGCCGCGCTTCGGACCCTGCCGTTTGGCACAATGGTCAAGGTCACCAACAAGAAGAACGGCCGCACCGTGTTGGTCCGGATCAACGATCGCGGACCCTTCGTGCGCGGCCGCATCATCGATCTGACCCCGGCCGCAGCGCAAACGCTCGGCTTCGACGGGCTCGCTCCCGTCACCCTCAATATGATGTAGTTGAACGCGGCTCGATCAGCGCTGCTGGCGCGGCGCGTCGACCGGCGTGCAGCCCGGCCGGCCGGTCAGCACGCAATCCTGATTCTTGCGCATGTGCGCCATGACGTCGGCGATCCAGATGCCGGCGACGACCAGCGCCACCGTTGCCGCCAGACCCAGGCCGTTCATCAGCATGCGGTGGCGGAAGTCGTCCGGCTCGTCGCCGGCGCGCTCGTATTTTTTCAGATCGAGGCTTTCGTCCGGTGCCGCCGGCGGGCGCGGTGCGTTGAGCGCAAACAGCGATCCGCGCGGGCGAAACGGCAGGACCTGGCCCGGGCCTTGGCTCTCGGGTTCGCTCGAAACGGGGCGGTTCACGGCTCGGTCCATGGCTGATGCAGCAATATTACCACGGGAATTCCCTCGGCGCCTGTGGACTTGGCAGGCGCAATGGTCTCGGAACTGGAACCTGGACAATCGCCGGCGGTGGTTTTCAGCCATATCGGGCCCATGGCCCAGCCATGCACCCGGCGCAGCATGTGGACCCTGGAATGAGGCAGGACTATAGAGGGCCATGGATTTTGCTCCTCTTCGCCGCCAGGCCGTCGCGCTTGTCGCCGCCTATGCGGTGACGCTGCAGGCGCTGCTGACGGCCTTTATTCCTGTCGCGGCGGCCGCCCCGGCCGACACTCTTGCGATTCTGTGCTCGCATGACGCGGTCGGCGGCACCGGCCAGCCGGCCCAGCACGATCTGCCCTGCGCCGCGGTCTGCGCCGCCATGGGGCACGGCATCGCCGGCGCGGTCCCGCCCGATGTCGTCGTCGCGATCGCGGTTCCGCACGTCGTCACGGCCTCAGCCCGGGTCAATCAATGGGTGCCGCCGCGGATCGCGCGCACCGACACCCATGCTCCGCGCGGTCCTCCGCTCGCCTGATCTCCGACAGGTTTGAGCCATCAGCCGCGCGCCACGGCGCGCATCGAGTTCGGAGCACTGCCATGAAGTCTGTTCTGCTTGCCGCTGTCTTTGCCTTGGCCACGGTTTCGGCGTCCGCCCACGAGTACAAGGCGGGTTCGCTGGAAATCATACACCCCTGGGCCCGCGCCACACCCAAGGGTGCGACGGTCGCCGGCGGCTATCTGAAGATCGTCAACACGGGGGATGCGGCCGACCGGCTGGTCGGCGGCTCGACCCCGGCCGCGGGAAAGTTCGAGATCCACGAGATGTCGATGGACGGCGGCGTGATGAAGATGCGCCCGCTGCCGAAGGGGCTCGAGATCAAGCCCGGCCAGACGGTCGAGCTCAAGCCCGGCTCCTATCACCTGATGTTCGTCGGGCTGAAGGAGCCGTTCGAGCAGGGCAAGCGCGTCAAGGGCACGCTGCAGTTCGAGAAGGCCGGCACGGTCGAGGTCGAATATGCGGTCGAGGCGATGGGCGGCGCGCCCGAGCACAAGGGCCACTGACCGCTTATGAGCTGCGGTAGCCCGGGATGAAGTCGGCCATGTTGATCGACTCATACCCGGGCACCGCGATCTCGTCCGGGTAGTTGCTCTTGCGGGTGGCATCGATCCCCATCTTGGTGATGAGGTTCGAGCCGCCAGCCGGATCGTAGGACGCCGGATCGAGCGGCGAGCCCTTGGCGTAGGGCACCATGAAGGTGTCGGTGTCGGCGCGCACCCGCGTCGCAATCGCATGCAGAACGTCGGTGTCGCTGTTGATGTCGACGTCGTGGTCGACCACCACCACGAACTTCAGGAACGGATCGGCGACGAACGCCGCCATCGCCGCGAGTTTGGCCTCGCCCTCCATCATCTTCTCGATCGCCACATAGCAGATGAAGCGGAAGCGGCCCGACCGCGGCACGTTGACGGCGCGCACCGTCGGGCAGGCGATCTTGACCGTATCCTCGATGAAACTCGTGCGGATCAAGCCCGACAGCAAGAGGTTGTCGGCGTGCCCGACGAAGGCGTTCTGGTAGATCGGATTCTTTCGCCGGGTGATAGCCTTGACCTCCAGCACCGGATTCATCCGCCGCGGGCCATAGGTGCCCGGATATTCGCCGAACGGCGCCTCGGCGCGGCGCTCGACCGGACGGATCTCGCACTCCAGCACGATCTCGGCGTCGGCCGGCACTTCGAGCGGAATGGTCTTGCAGCGGACGAGCGGCACCGGACGCTGCAGCATCCCGCCGGCGATCTTGATCTCATCGGAGTCGAGTGTCGAAAAGCAGAGACTGCCGATGAAGAACGCCGGGTGGTGCCCGATGACGATGGCGATCGGGCAGGGCAGGCCGCGCTTTTCGTATTTCTTCCAGATCACGTTGCCGTCGGCGGTCTCGGAGAGCTGCACGCCGAGCAGGTTCTTCTCGTGCACCATGTGCCGGTAGATGCCGACATTGTTGATGCCGGTCTCCGGATCGCGCATCACGGCGAGGCCCGCGGTGATGTACTTTCCCGCGTCCTTCTCGTGATAGGTGCAGATCGGCAGCTCCTCGACGTTCACCTGGTCGTCGAGGAACACCTCCTCCTGCACCGGCGCCTTGTCGACCATCACCGGATCGATCGGATTGGCCTGGCGCGCGGAGCATTCCTTGACGAACGCCTTGACGTCGCCATGCTCCATGCCGAGGCTCAGCCGCAGCCGCTCGAAGCTCGCGTGCATGTTGGCGACCAGCGGAATCTTCGAGCCCTTCACGTTCTCGAAGATCACCAGCGGGAAATTCCCGTCGCGCTCCAGCCGTTCGAGAATGCCAGAGACACCGAAGTTCGGATCGACCTCTTTGGAGATGCGAACGACCTGCTCGGGATGCTCCTTTTCCAGGAACTCGATGAACCCACGCAGGTCCGGCGTATAGGGCGAGTTGGACGGCGTTGTCATCGGGGTCCGGCCTCGCGTTCGGTCCTTACTTCGGCTCGGCGAACGGCAGGGCTGCGTCTTCCGGGATCTGTGCGCGGAACACGTTGAGCGTCATCGAGATCATCGCGTAGTAGCCGCAGATGCCAACGAGTTCGACCACGCCGGCGTCACCCAGGAAGGCGTGCACGCGCTTGTAGGTTTTGTCGCTGACCCGCCGCGTCTTGTACATCTCCTTGACGAAATCGATGATCGCAAGCTCGTCCTTCGCCGCCTGCTTCGGCACGCGCCCGGCCTGGATGTCCTTGACGGTCGCTGGCTTCACGCCGGCCTTCTCGGCCATCGGCGCGTGCGCGAACCATTCGTAGTGTGCCTTCCAGATTTGCGCCGTGACCAGGATCGCGGTCTCCGATAGGCGCGGCGACAGCGAGGTCTTGTAGCGCACATGCGCGCCCAGCGCCTGCGCCAGATGGCCGAGCTCCGGCGCGTTCAGCCAGATCTGGAACGGGCCGGTGAGCCGCTTGCGGATGCCGCGCGGCCCCGAATAGATCGCGTCGCGAAGCGCCCGCTGTAACGCGGACATCTGCTCGTCGCCAATGTGCTTCAGGCGATAGGGAGGGCGCTTCGCGGCTTTCTTCGCAGCTTTCTTGGCCATCGGTGGGTCTCTGGTGGGTGAGTCTATGGGGAATTCGGAAGGATGAAGGGCCCATTGTATCATGGGGCAAACCGGGTTTGACAGCTTTCCTGCCGTCGTGCATCCGACGCCAGCGATTTTGAGGGGCATTGACTGATCGGATAAACCCGAGATCGGACGCGCTCCATCCCCTCGTCGAGGGGAGACGGGAAATGGGAAAAGACGCCCCGCGTCTTAAATAATAGGGGCGGCGGAGCCGTTGGGTAAATGAGCCTAAGTCCCGACCGCGAGCGGCGCGTGCATCTTGCGGAGTGCCGCGATCACCGACAGCGCGACGTTCTTCCCGGTCTTGGGATTTTCCGACGGGATGTTCTCGATCGACAGCGTAAATCGCGCGCTGTCGGAATCGACCTCGATGGTGTGGCAGTTCCGCGTCACCGCCGGATCGGCCCAGATGTCGATCAGGGTGCGGTCGGGTCCGATGCCGGCGAGCGACAGCGCGGCGGCCACATTGACGTTGGCGGGAAATCCGGCTGCGGCCTCGCGCGCATTGCCGCTGAACACGAGCTTCGCGGTGTTCAATCCCTCGACCGAGATGTTGTGCTCGACGAGATAGGGCGCGCCCTTCAGCCCGAGCGGCGGCTTCCGCGTCGTCATCTTCACCGAATGGATCGTGCCTTCGGCGGCTGCCGCGACCGCGTCGAGACCCAGAAGCGCGCCGGTCGGCACCAGGATGCGTCCGCCGTGCGCCCTGGCCAGATCGATCAGGTCGGGCCGCGGCAGCAGCGCGCCGCAGGACAGCACCATCACCTGCTTGCCCGCCTCCAGCATCGGCCGGCAGATGCGCTCGATCATCGAGGCCGGCGCGCATTCGACCGCGAGGTCGGCAAGTTTCGGAAATTCTTCCAGTTCGACCACCGGGCAGTCGATGTTCTGCTCCTTCAGCCACTCGCGCGCCTTGGCGGCATTGCCGGTGGCGATGCAGGACAGGCTCAAGCCCGGCAGTCCGTCCGTAAGCCTGCGCGCCACCGCGCGGCCGATGGCGCCCAGGCCCGCGATGGCGATCCGAGTCGATGGCATCGAAACCTCCCGAACATTTGTCATACGTGGCGTTGCGCGCCGCGACAAGGCGGATTGATCCTCGCGGGGGCGGTTGTCAGCCTTGCGGAAAACGGGACGCACGTCATGCTTGGAAGGTGGGTCGTTACGGCCATCGTCGGCCTTTGCGCGCTCCCGGCAAGCGCCGGCGCGCAGGACTGGCCGACGCGGCCGATCACGCTGGTGGTGCCTTACGCCGCGGGCGGCTCGGTGGACGGCAACGGCCGCACCATGGCGCAGCGCATGGGCGAAATCCTGGGCCAGCAGGTGGTGATCGAGAACGTCGGCGGGGCGGGGGCATGACCGGGTCGCTGCGTGTGTCGCGGGCGCCGCCGGACGGCTACCAGATGGTTATCGGCAATCTCGGCAGCCACGGCGTCAATCAGACGCTCTATAACACCGTCATGGATTTCACGCCGGTGGGCCTCGTCAACCAGGGCCTGTTCGTCCTGCTGGTGCGCAAGGATTGTTCCGCGAAGACGCTGGCCGAATTCACCGTCTATGCGAAGGCGAACCAGGACAAGCTGCAGTTCGGCTCCGGCGGCGCGGGTTCCACCACGCACATGGTCTGCGTGCTGCTCAACATGGCGCTCGGCATCACCACGACGCACATCCCCTATCGCGGCACAGGGCCGGCGCTGCAGTACCTGGTCGGCGGCCGGACCGACTATCAGTGCGAGCCGGTGCCGACGGCATTGCCGATCATCCAGGGCAACGGGGCCCGTCCGTTGGCGCTGCTCGCCCGCAAGCGCGCCGAAGTCCTGCCGCAGATCCCGACCGCGCAGGAGCAGGGCTTGGCGGATTTCGAGGTGCTGAGCTGGAACGCGCTCTTCCTGCCCAAAGGCACGCCCGATCCGATCGTCCGCCGCCTCAACGCGGCGATGAGCCAGGCGCTCGACACGCCCTGGGTCCGCGAACGGCTGGAGAAGCTCGGCCTCGAAGTTCCCGAGCCGGCGCAGTGGACGCCGGAGTATCTCGCACGCTTCGTTGACAGCGAGATCAAGAAATGGGCGGCGCCGATCCGTGCCAGCGGCGTCTCGGTCGAATGATGCCAAAGGGCTATTCGGTGCGACAAGTCACGGCTTGACCCTTGCGGCAGACCGGGGCAAGTGTCCGCCCAACAACAGGAGGAAACGTGATGTTGAAAGTCATCACCGGCGTATTGGCTGGCCTTGTGGGGCTTACCGCCAGCGCGGTGGCCCAGAATTACCCGACCCGCGCCGTCTCCATGATCATTCCGTTCGCCGCCGGCGGCCCGACCGACGTGCTCGGCCGCATCGTCGGCCAGCGCATGAGCGAGATTCTCGGCCAGCAGGTGGTGATCGAGAACGTTGGCGGCGCTGGCGGCATGACCGGCTCCAAGCGCGTCGCCGATGCCCAGCCCGACGGCTATGTGATGGGGATCGGCACGGTCGGCACCCACGCCCAGGGCCAGACGCTCTACAAGAAGCCGCTCTACAATTCGCAGACCGACTTCACCCCCGTGGCCCTGCTGGCTCAGGTTCCGATCGTTCTGACCGCCCGCAAGGACCTGCCGGTGAAGGACTTCAAGGAGTTCGTGGCCTACGCGCAGGCCAACCAGGCGAAGATGCAGTTCGGCTCGGCCGGCGCGGGCTCCGCCACCCACCTCGGATGCGTGCTGCTCAACTACATCCTCAAGACCAACATCACGCACATCCCGTTTCGCGGCACCGGGCCGGCGATGACCGAGCTTCAGGCCGGCCGCATCGATTTCCTGTGCGAGGTGTCCTCGACCGCCAAGCCGCATATCGACGGCGGCACCGTCAAGGCGCTGGCGATCTTCAACAGCACGCGCTCGCCGGCGCTGCCGAACCTGGCGACCGCGGAAGAGCAGGGCACTAAGGATCTGATCGCCTATACGTGGAACGCGATCTTCTTGACGAAGAACACGCCACCCGCGATCGTCGAGCGGCTGAACAAGGCGGCGGTCGAAGCAATCAACACGCCGGCGGTGAAGGAAAAGCTCGCGGGTCTCGGCGCCGAAATCGCAACCGGCAACCAGACCACGCCGGCCTATCTCGCCAAGCTTGTCAAGGACGAGACTGAGAAATGGGCGGTGCCGATCAAGGCGAGCGGCGTTTCGGTGGAGTGACGGCTGCGTTCAAGCCTTGCCGAACACGCGCTTGAAGATCGTATCGACGTGCTTGAAGTGATGGCCGAGGTCGAAGTGTACTTCGATCTCGGCCGGCTTCAATTTTGAGCGCACGGTTTTGTCGCCCTTTAGCAGGGTGAGGAAATCGCCCTTGCCCTGCCACACCTGCATAGCGTGCTTCTGCACGAGCTTGTAGGCGTCCTCGCGCGACACGCCGGCCTTGGTCAGCGCGATCAGCACGCGCTGCGAGTGAACGAGCCCACCGAGCCGGTCCAAATTCTTCTTCATGTTTCCGGGATAGACCACGAGCTTTTCGATCACGCCGGCAAGCCGGTTGAGCGCGAAGTCGAGCGTGACGGTCGAGTCCGGCCCGATCATGCGCTCGACGGAAGAGTGCGAAATGTCGCGTTCGTGCCACAGCGCGACGTTCTCCATCGCGGGAACGACATACGAGCGCACCATGCGGGCAAGGCCGGTGATGTTCTCGGTCAGCACCGGGTTGCGCTTGTGCGGCATTGCCGACGAGCCCTTCTGGCCTTCCGAGAAGAACTCCTCGGCTTCCAGCACCTCGGTCCGCTGCAGATGGCGGATTTCGATCGCCAGCCGTTCCATGGAGGAGGCGACCACGCCGAGCGTGGCAAAGAACATGGCGTGGCGGTCGCGCGGGATAATCTGGGTCGACACCGGCTCGACCGAAAGTCCCATCGCCTTGGCTACATGTGCTTCGACGCGCGGATCGATCTGCGCGAAGGTGCCGACGGCACCGGAAATGGCACAGGTCGCGACCTCCTCCCGCGCCGCGATCAGCCGCGCCTTGGCCCGCGAGAACTCCGCATATGCGACCGCGAGCTTGACCCCGAAGGTGGTCGGCTCGGCATGGATGCCGTGCGAGCGGCCGATGGTCGGCGTCTTCTTGTGCTCGAAGGCGCGTTTCTTGAGCGCGGCCAAGAGGCGATCCACGTCGGCCACGAGAATATCCGCCGCGCGCACGAGCTGCACGTTGAAGCAGGTATCGAGCACGTCCGACGAGGTCATGCCGGAATGCACGAAGCGCGCCTCGGGCCCGACGATCTCGGCGAGATGCGTCAGGAAGGCGATGACGTCGTGCTTGGTCTCGCGTTCGATCTCGTCGATCCGCGCCACGTCGAACTTGGCCTTGCCGCCCTTGTCCCAGATTTTCTTCGCCGCTGCTTTCGGCACGATCCCGAGCGCGGCCATGGCGTCGGCGGCATGCGCCTCGATCTCGAACCAGATGCGAAAGCGCGTCTCCGGCGACCAGATCGCCGCCATGTCGGGGTGGGAGTAGCGTGGGATCATCGGATCAGGCTGCCAGCCGCGCACGATCGTGCGGTTGCCCGAGATCGACCGGCGTTCCCTTGGGGATGATCAGGGTCGGGTTCACCTTGGGGATCGAATAGTAGTTGATGACATAGTAGCGCGGCGTCACCGTGCCCGCGACGCCCGGCACCTGGTAGAGCTCGCGCATGTAGTTCTCCAGGTTCGGATAGTCGGCGATGCGCTTCTTGTTGCACTTGAAGATCGAGAAATAGGCGACGTCGAAGCGCACCAAGGTGGGGAACAGCCGCCAGTCGGCCTCGGTGATCTGGTTGCCCACGAGGTAGCGCTGGCGCGACAGCCGCTCCTCCAGCCAGTCGAGCGTCGCGAACAGCCCATCGTAGGCCTCCTCGTAGGCCGCCTGCGACTTGGCGAAGCCCGCGCGATACACGCCGTTGTTGACGTTGTGATAGACGCGCTCGTTGACGGCGTCGATCTCGGCGTGCAGCGCGGCCGGATAGTAGTCGGTCCGGTCGCCGGTGATGGCGTTGAACTCGGTGTTGAGCATCCGGATGATCTCGGACGACTCGTTGTTGACGATACGCCTGGTCTTCTTGTCCCACAGGGTCGGCACCGTGACCTTGCCGGTGTAGTCCTTCTTCGTCGCGGTATAGGCCTCGTGCATGTAGCGGAAGCCGTTCACCGTGTCCGGCGTGCAATCCGGGAACGCCGGATTGTTCTCGAAGGTCCAGCCCTGCTGCTTGAGGCCGGGGATCGAATAGGCGACCGTGATCAGGCCATCGAGCCTCTTCAGCGCGCGGTAGATCAGAGTGCGGTGCGCCCACGGGCAGCCGTGAGCCACGTAGAGGTGGTAGCGGCCGGGCTCGGCCTTGAAGCCGGACGAGCCGTCGGCGGTGATGCGGTCGCGAAAGGAACTGTCGATCCGCTTGAACTGGCCGGTCTCGCCGGTCTCCTGTGGGAGCTCGCCGTCGGTCCATTTGCCGTCGATCAGAACGCCCATGACTTATCCCCGGTCCAGCGCTGTCGTTTACACATATCGAATTTAGTCACGATCACGCTGCTTCGCCACGGGCAAGCGCGGCCGCATGCCGGATCGCATCGATATTGGCGCGATAGGCAGCGGGCCCGCCCTTGAAGATCGCCGAGCCCGCCACCAGCGCGTTGGCGCCGGCCCGCGTGACCAGCGCGGCATTGTCCGCCGTGACTCCGCCGTCGACCTCGATGTCGATCGGCCGCCCGCCGGCCAGCGCCGTGACCCGGCGGACCTTGTCCTCGGCCGCGGGGATGAACTTCTGGCCGCCCCAGCCGGGATTGACCGACATGATCAGCACCAGATCGACGATGTCGATGACGTGCTCGATCGACTCCACCGGGGTGCCCGGGTTCATGGTCACGCCGGCCTTCTTGCCGAGCGCGCGGATCGCCTGCAGCGAGCGATGCAGATGCGGACCCGCCTCGACATGGATGGTGATGATGTCGGCGCCGGCCTTGGCGAAGGCTTCCAGATGCGGGTCGACCGGCGCGATCATCAGGTGGACGTCGAGCGTCTTCTGGGTGATCGGGCGGAGCGCCTTCACCACGTCCGGGCCGAAGGTGATGACCGGCACGAAATGCCCGTCCATCACGTCGAGGTGGATCCAGTCGGCGCCGGCGGCCTCGACTGCGCGGACCTCCTCGGCCAGCCTGGAGAAGTCCGAAGCCAGGATCGAGGGCGCGATGCGGAGCGGACGGGGCATGATGCTTCCCTGCGAGCATGAACCCGAACAGTGGGTACCGGTTTTCGGACCAGATCATGCTCAAAAACAGCCCTTCCGGGTAACACGGGGAGGACAGGCGGGCAACGCCGGTTCTAGGCGCCGGTGGAAAGCCTGCGCAGCAGAGGCTTGATGATCAGCGGCAGGGCATAGATCGGGATCTGGATCAGCGCCACGTAGAGCCACACCAGTTCGGGCACGGCGCCCGCGGCCGCCGCCAGCATCAGGCCGGTGTTGCGGGAGCCGGCCGCATGCGCCAGCGGCAGCGCGGTGTGGCGGCCGGCGCGGGCGAAAATCAGCACGGTCAGGCCGCTGAGCCCGAATGTGATCGCCGTGGCGAGCGCAAGCAGCCCCAGCACGAACAGCGGGCGGGCGATGGCGTTCGCGGCAACGTCCCCCATCAGCGCCACCGCGAAGAGGAACAGTACGATGACGTTGAGCCCGTCGATGCGTTCGCCCTGGCGCTCGACCCATGCCTTGCCGGCCACCGACCGGATCGCGATCCCGACGCAGGCGGCGCCCGCTAGCATCAGCACAAGGCGAAGGCCAAGCGCGAGCGGGGAGAACGTCACCGCGGGGCCGACGAACGCCGCGATCAGAGCGGGCGCAAGGAACGGCGTGGCCGCGATGCAGGCGATCAGCAGCGCGAGCGTGATCGCGGCGTTGAGCCCCATCAGCATGGCGAGCGCGGGCGATGCGAAGATCGGCGGCGCCACCACGTTGAGCATGAGAGCCAGCAGCAGCGCGGGCGAGCGGTCGAAGAGGCCGAACGCGCTCAAGCTCAGGCCCGCCAGCACCGGCACGATCAGCATGGTCCAGACCGCGGCGGCAATCAGGAGCCACGGCTTTGCGAACTGCGCGCGCAGCGCGCCCGGATCGACGCGCAGAAACGCGAGGCAGAGCAGCAGGAACACGGTCTCGGCAAAGAACGGCCGGATTAGCGCGCCCAGCGGCGGCAGCGCGATTCCGAGCAGGATCGAAATGGCGACGGCATTGGTGCCGTGTCGCCCGAGCCAAGCCAGCCCCGTCGCGGGCCGATCGAGAAGTCCCATGGATTTCGGCATAACAGCCGCGCTGGCGGCCGTCGATAGCATCGCTTACATATCGGACCTGTTTCCTGTCCCGCTGTGAGGTTGTTATGGCCCGTACCGATGCAATCGTGCTGGGCGCCGGCATTGTCGGCGCCTCGGCGGCGCTGCATCTCGCCAAGCGCGGGCTGAGCGTCGCGCTGGTGGACCGGCGCGGACCGGGCGAGGAAACATCCTACGGCAACACCGGCATCATCGAGGGCAACACGCTTTTTCCGCATGCCTTCCCGCACGGATTCGGGGCATTGCTACGGATCGCGCTGAAGCAGGCGCCGGAGGCGAACTACCATCTGTCGGCGCTGCCGCAGCTTGCGCCGTGGCTCTGGGCCTATCGCAACAATACGCGCGGTGCGAACAGCAAGTCTTTCGCCGAGGACATGCGGCCGCTCTATTCGCGCGCGCTCAGCGAGCACGAATCCTTGATGGCCGAGTCCGGAGCCACCCGCTATCTGCGCAAGAGCGGCTGGCTGAAGCTTTATCGCAGCGACGTGACGTTCGCTGCCACCAAGCGCGAGCGCGACTATGCCGCCGGACTGGGGCTGATCCAGCGCACGCTCAACATCGACGAGGCCCGTGCGCTTGAGCCGTCGCTCGCTCCGATGTTCCGCCACGCCGTGCATTGGCCGGATGCTGCAAGCGTGTCGAATCCGGGTGCGGTCACCAAGGCTTATGCCGGGCAGTTTGTCTTGCTTGGCGGCGTCATCCTCAAGGGGGATGCGCGCTCGCTGCATCGCTCGGGGCAAGGCTGGCGCGTCGATACCGACGAGGGGCCTGTCGATGCCGGTCAGGCCGTGATCGCGCTCGGACCCTGGGCGCCGGATGTGCTCGGGCCGCTAGGCATCCGGCTGCCGCTTGCGTTTAAACGCGGCTATCACCGCCATTATGGCTCGGTCGGCAACGCCGGATTGACGCGGCCGATCGTGGACACCGACTACGGTTATTGCCTGGCCCCGATGGAGCAGGGCATCCGGCTCACCACCGGCGCCGAATTCGCCGGCCGGGACGACGCGCCGACGCCCGTGCAGATCGACCGGGTGCTGTCGGCCGCGCGCGCGCTCTATCCGCTGGGCGAAGGGATCGAGGAACTGCCTTGGATGGGATCGCGGCCGTGCTTTGCCGATTCACGGCCGGTGATCGGGCGCGCGCCCGGACAGCCCGGCCTGTGGCTCGACTACGGCCACGCACACTGGGGTTTGACG
>SHVN01000108.1 GCA_009694215.1 Xanthobacteraceae bacterium | reverse complement strand
ACAGTTGTTGCGATAAGTGCGGCACCGAGCAAAGTCGCGCGAACTCGCATGACTCAGATTTCCCAGCCCCAAAAATTGCGCCGCACCCCTTTTAAGCAATTAGCCATCCGGAACGGAAGCCCCAAAATTAACCTTTGAACGGCTTTTGGCAGCCGTTGCGGACCGACCACAGGCGGAACTGTAAGGTTTTGGTACAATTTGAGAATTCAGTCCTCGACGAAGGACTTCAGCGGCAGCCTGAGGGCGGTTTTTGCAGGGCTTGGAACCGTCCGCCGTTCACGGCTTCGAGGCCATCTCCACGAGTTCGGCGACCGTGTTCATGTTGCGTGCGGTGCCTGTCTTGGCGGCTGGAATTCTCAGTTTCGAGCGGCCCATGCCGCCGGGGTAGTGAACGAAATCTCTTTTTTCCCAAGGCGCAATTGCTCATCCTGCTGTCCGGAAACATCGGCGAGCGCATCGGCGGGCGGAGGCTTGTCCAGGAAAATTGCGTGTGCGTGTTTCGGTTCTGCATTGGGAAACGGATTGGCGTTCAGCACGGCCAGCATTTCGGCTGCCGAACGCACCATGACGCCGACAGGCTTCCCGATATAGGCATGCAATCGGTCTTCCAGTTCGGCCTTCACCTTCGATGGCGCGACCTTGCTTTCGAAGACGACGTTGCCGCTCGCGATGTACGTCTCCACACGGGCAAAGCCCGCGTCACAGCACATCGCCTTGAGTTCGGACATCGGGAGCTTTCCGGTCCCACCGACGTTCACGGCGCGCAGAAGCGCAACATATCTTGCCATGGGCAAACCGTATCATGCGGCAGGCAGCGGACATTGACCGGCGGGTCGAACAAGCGGCTTGCGGGCGTGCGTTGATGCGCCCTCATTCCACCTGGCTCATTCTCCCTTTGCGCCGGCGAGCTTCACCATCGACGCCCATATCGGCAACTGGCTCTTCAGGAACACCTCGAACTCCTGCGGCGAGCTTGCCTTCGGCAGCGCGCTGAAGCGGGCCAGCGCCGACTTTATCTCCTGCGTCTTCAGCCCGTCGTTGATGACCGCATTGAGCCTGGCGACGATCTGCGGCGGCGTTCCCTTCGGGGCGACAACGCCGGTCCAGGCGTCGATGACGAAATCCGGATAGCCGCTCTCAACGAGCGTCGGCACGTCCGGCAGCTCGGGCCAGCGCTCCGCTCGGCCGACCGCGAGCGCGCGAAGCTTTCCCGCCTTGACCTGCGGAATGAGGATCAGCATGCCGTCGATGGTGAAATGCGTCTGCCCGCCGATCAGGTCGGTCACCGACGGCGCCGAGCCCTTGTAGGGGATGTAGGTGACGTCGAGCCCGGCCTTGGTCTTGAACAGCGTCGAGAGCAGGTGCGGCGGCGTCCCCAAACCCGCGCCGTAGTTGAGCTTGCCGGGGTTGGCCTTGGCGTAGGCGACGAACTCCGCCACCGTCTTCGCCGGCACGTCGGGGCCGACCACCATGACGTGCGGCAGCAGCGACGTGGTGGCGACCGTGGTGAAATGCTTGAGCGGATCGATGTCGAGGCTCGGATAGAGCGCGGGCGCGACGCCGAGCGAGCCGGACGAGCCGAACAGGAGCGTATAGCCGTCGGGGTCGGCCCCGGCCGCGGCCTTGTAGCCGATGGTGGAGCCCGCGCCTGGCCGGTTCTCGACGATCACCTGCTGGCCGAGGCTGGCCGACATCTGCTGCGCGGTGAGCCGCGCCATGGTGTCGATCGGGCCGCCCGGCGGGAACGGCACGATCATCTTGATCGGCTTGTCCGGATAGGATTGCGCGTGGGCTTTGGTGGCGACGACTGTGCCGAGCGCCAAACTCAGCATCACGCCAGTCGCGAGCAGAATTCGTCCGCCGATCATGTCCGCCTCCCTGGATATTGCTGCCCGCGGCTCTCGAGGCCGCTTGTTGCAATCCTATCGCGATGCCGGGCGCGGCAGTAGGCGATTTTCATTCAACCTGGACGCTGGCGACCTTAACGATGTCGGCCCATTTCGGCGCCTCGTCCGCAATGAAGTCGGCGAAATCCTTCACCGAGCCGATGCTGGGCGCGACGCCGAGCCGCGCCATCGCTTCTTTCGTCTCCGGCGTGCCGAGCGCCGTATTGGCGGCGGTGTTGAGCGCGTTGACGATCGCGGGCGGCGTGCCGGCCGGCGCCCACAGCCCGACCCAGAAGCCAAGCGAAAGGCCGGGGAAGCCGCTTTCGATCATGGTCGGCACGTCCGGCAGGTCGGCCTCGCGGGTGCGGCCCCATTGGGCGATGGCGCGAAGCTTGCCCTCGCGAATGAGCGGTAGCAGGGTCGCGGTGGTGCCGATGTTGAGCTGGATCGTGCCGCCCAGCATGTCGGTGATCGCCTGCATGCCGCCCCGATAGGGCACGCTCGCGATCTGCAGCCCGTTGGTCTTGTTGAACCACTCGCCGACGAGCTGCGGCGCGGTGCCCTGGCCGTAGCCGAAGTTGAGCGTGCCGGGATGGGCTTTCGCGTGCGCGATGAGTTCCTTCGGCGAACGCACCGGCAGCGACGGCGACACCACCGTCACCCAGGAGCCCCAGGCGACGTTGGCGACCGGGGTGAAGACCTTCGTCGGATCGTAGTCCAGATTCTTGTACATGGCCGGCGCGACCACCAGGCTCGAACTCTGGAACAGCAGCGTATAGCCGTCGGGCTCGGCGAGCGCCGCAGCCTTCATGCCGATGGTCGTGCCCGCGCCCGGACGGTTCTCCACCACGACGTTCTGCTTGAGCTGCAGCGCCAGATGCTGCGCGAACAGCCGCGCCACCACGTCGACCGGCGAGCCCGCGGTGAGCGGCGCGATCATCTTGATGGGCCGCACTGGATACTGTTGCGCGAGGGCCGGCGATGCGACGGCGCTTGCCATCAAGACCAGCATCAGAGTTCGGCGTGCGATCATCTCTAGCCCCAAAGCGCGGCTGTCGGCGGATAGACCAGACTGCCCTCGTAGCGTAACCCGTCCGGCCGGTCCTTCGCCAGCAGCAACGCCCCGTCGAGATCGACCATGCGGGCCCGCTGCGCCACCAGCATGGCCGGCGCCATGGCAAGCGACGTCGCGACCATGCAGCCGACCATGATGCCGAAACCGAGCCGCTCGGCCTCCTTGGCCATCGCCAGCGCCTCGGTCAGGCCGCCGGTCTTGTCGAGCTTGATGTTGACGGCGTCATAGCGGCCGGCCAGCGCCGCGAGACTCGCGCGGTCGTGCACGCTTTCGTCGGCGCAAATCGGGATCGGGCGCTTGATCGCCGACAGCGCTTCGTCGGCGCCCGCGGGCAGGGGCTGCTCGATCAGCGTGACGCCGGCCGCGGCGCAGGCCGCGAGATTGCTGGCGAGATTGTCCGCGGTCCAGCCCTCGTTGGCGTCGACGATCAGCTCCGACCGCGGCGCGGCGCGGCGGATGGCGGCGATGCGCTCGGAATCGCCGGGCGCGCCGAGCTTGATCTTGAGCAGCGTCCGCGCCGATACGGCGTGCGCCGCCTCGGCCATGCTTTCGGGGGCGCCGAGCGAGATCGTGTAGGCGGTGGCGAGCGGCGCCGGAGCGGGGAGGTGGGCGAGCGTGTGCACCGGCTGCCCCGCGCGCTTGGCCTCGAGGTCCCAGAATGCGCAGTCGAGCGCGTTTCGCGCGGCGCCCGCCGGCATCGCCTGCTGCAGCCGGATGCGGTCGAAACCGAAGGCCAGCGTGTTGCCGAGCGCGCCGATCGCCGCCATCACGCCGGCCGCGGTCTCGTCATAGCGCGCATAGGGCACGCATTCGCCGCGGCCCTTATGGCGGCCGTCGTTCAGCTCCGCGACCACCACCTGCGCCTCGGTCTTGGCGCCCCGGCTGATCGAGAACGCGCCGGCGATCGGCCAGCTTTCAGTGCGGACGGTGAGCGAGAGGAGCAGGGGCATGATGGTGCCTAAAACAAAACGGGCGCGCCGTTCAAGCGCGCCCGTTCCGATTTATGTCCGCCGTGCGGTTATTCGCCGAAGCGGCCGGCGGCGTGGGCAAGCATGGTGTAGACCTTGCCCGTCTCCGAGGTGAGGTAGGTGCGGGCCACGACCTGGCCGCGATCGCCGCGCGCGACCTCTTCCAGCAGCCGCTCGAACTCGCCGACATAGCGGTCCACGGTCTGCTTGAATTCAAGATCGCTGCGGTACTTCTTGCGGATCTCATCGAACGTCTTCCGGCCCTGCATCGTATAGAGACGCTTGGTGAAGACGTTGCGCTCGCCGCGATTGTAACGGTCCCACAGCTCGGCCGCCGCGTCGTGGTCGATCATCCGCGCGATATCGACGGAGAGCGAGTCGAGCGACTCAAGCGTGTGGCGGGCCGGGCGGTCGGCGCCGGCGGCTGCGTCCTCGGGCTTGGAGGCGCGATGCAGCAGTTCCGACAGCCAGCCATTGCGGCCGTTGCCCTGACCCTGTCCGGGGCTGAGCGAGGGCGACTCGGCGCGGCGCGGCTGCGGCATCGGTGCCGAGCCGGTGATGTCGGCGCGCGGCGGCATCGGTGGCCGCGGTTCCATGCGGGGCGAACCTTCCATGCGCTGCGGCTCGGCGCGGCCGCCAGTGGCGTAGGCGGGCTCGGGCGCGCGGCGCTGCGGCTCGGCCGCGTCGAGACCGCGGCCGTGGCGGGCGACGATGCGGTTAAGCTCGGCCAGCGCCTCGATCTGATCGACGATGACGCGGCGCATCTGCGAGGCGCTGTCGGCCGTCTCCTGCGGCAGTTCGAGGATGCCCTTGCGCAGCTCGTTGCGGGTGGCTTCGAGCTCACGCTGCATCTCGGAGGCCATCTGACGCATGCCCTGCAGCGTTTCGGAGAAGCGCTGCGTGGTCTGCGAGAACATCTCGTGGGTCTCGCCGCTGTGCTGGGTGTAGATGCCGTGCATCAGGTCGCTGGCGCGGGCGCGTTCCTCTTCCAGCGCGCGGGCGCCCTCGGCGCTCGATTCCGAGACGATGCGGGCGATCTCGCGGGCGCGGCCGTTGGCGCCATCGAGCGATTCGTCGAGCAATGTCGAAAAGCGCTTGAGCCGCTGCTCGATGTCGTCGGTGCGAGCGTCGAGACTCTCGACCAGCGTCTCGATCGTTGCCCGGCGCTCGCCGAGCGTGGCGTCGGTGTGGCGGTTGCTCTTGTCGATCAGCGCGACCACTTCCGCGAGCGCGCGGCCGTGCGCGTCGAACTGGCCGGCAAGCTGGCCAAGATCGACCAGCGCCTTGTTGGTGATGGTGTGGAACGAGCTGATGTGCTGATCGACCTGGCTCGAGGCTACGCCGCTGCGCTCGGTCACCTCGTTCATGGTAGACACGAACTCGGAGACGCGGGTCACCAGCGTGTTCTCGATCGCGCTCATGTTGTCGTGAACGCCGGTCAGGACCTCCTGCAGCAGGATGTTGGCTTCGCGCAGCCGCTCGAACAGCGTCGTGGTGTCGGAGCGCAGCATGTTGTGTGTCTCGAGCATCTCGGAGACGCTGGCTGACGTGGTCTGCCTCGACTGCTCGATCGCAGCCTTGGTGCTGTCCTGCAGCTCCTTGAGCGTGCGGTTGACGGTGGTGGTCGCGTTCTGGCTCGCCTCGTTGACGAGGCGGGCGATCTGCTCGCTGTTGTCCATGATCGTGCGGGTGAAGGTGAAACCCTGCGATTCGATCGACTTCACCGCATGATCGGTGGCCTTGATCACCTCGGCGCTGAACTCCTTGCTCTTGCTGCCGAGCGCGGTGAGCAGCGTGCTCGAGTTCGAGTCGAGGATTTTCGTCATCTCGGCGCCACGCGCGCTGAGCTGCTGGCTGATCTCGTCGACGCGTCCGACGAAGTTGCGCGCCACCTCGGCGCTGACGCCGAGGAGGGTGCGTTCGACGTCGCTGGCGTTCTGCTTGAGCACGTTGCTGACGCCGGTCGACACCGCGGTGAGCGTGCGCTCCACTTCGCCCGCGTTCTGCTTGATCGTGCTGTTCGCGCCGGTCGAGGCCGCGATGAGCGAGCGTTCGAGCTCGGCGGCGCCCTGCTTGAGCGTGGTGGTGATGCCGGTGGTCAGCGTCGAAACCGAGCGTTCGGTCGTGCTGACGATGTTGGTGACGACCCGCTCCGCCTCGGTGCTGGCGCGGTTGACGACCAGCACGGCCTCGGTCGAGTTGGCCTTGATGGTCTCCGCGAACGACGTCATGCGGGAGTCGAGGGCTTCGGCGACCGACTTGGTCCGCGAGTCGATGTGCTCGTTGATCGCGTCGATGCGCCCGACCCACAGGTTCTCGAAGCGGCCGACGACCTGGCCGAGCGAACGCTCGGTCTCGCCGGAGACGTTGGTGATGGTGCGCTCGGCCGTGTTGGTGACCTGAACCAGCGTGCGCTCGGCGGCGCTGCTGGCGTCGTTCAGCACCTGCGCGGCGGTGGCCGAATTGGTCTGCAGCGAGTGGGCGATCTGCTCCACGCGGCCTTCGAGCTGTTCGGTGACCGCGCGGGTTCGCGCCTCGATCTGGATTGAGATCGTGTCGACCGCCTGTTCGGCCTCGCGCGCGGCGCTGGCGACGGTTTCGGTGGCCGCGTTGCGGGCTTGCGTGATGGTCTGCGTGGCGGCACTGGTGGTCTGGTTGACCGCCTGCATGGCGTCCGCGGTGGTCTTGCTCAGCAGCTGGCTGGCGTCCGCGGAATTGGTCTTGATCGAGCTGGAGAACTGCTCCATGCACGCGTTGAGCACATCGGCCGCGGCCTTGGTGCGCACCTCGATCTGCTCGGTGACATGCTCGGCGCGCCCGACCAGTAACTGCTCGAAGCGGCCGATGCGGCTGTCGAGCGTGTTGGCGACTTCGAGGGCGCGGGTGCCGAGCGACTTGTCGATCTCGTCGATCCGCTCGCCGATCAATTCGGCGAGCTTGGCGCCGCGGGTGTTGATGACGCCGGTGACGTCCTCGATGCGCCGGTCGAGAGCGCCGACGACCTCCTTGCCGCCTTCGGCAAGCGTCTTGGCGATGTCCATGACGCGCGAGGAGAGGGCGTCGTTGAGCGTCTGAGTGCGGCTGTCGAGGGCTTCCTGGAAGCGGGCCAGGCGCTGGTCGAGCGTGGCGGTGACCTCGGTCGCCTTGGTGCCGACCTTGCTGTCGAAACCGTCGATGTAGTCGCGCATCGCGGTCGAGACCTCGGACGTGCGCTGGCCGAGACGTTCGACCAGTTCGCCGCCGTAGGTTTTCACGGTGCGGTCGAATTCGGCGAGGTGGCGGGTGATGAGGTTGCCCAGCGTGGACGAATCGCGGGTGATCTTCTCGGCGAGCTCGGAGCCGCCGTGGGAGAACATCTCCTCGAACGACTGCAGCCGCGCCTCCAGCATTTCGCGCACCGCGTCGCCCTGGGTCGCGACGGTGGAGGCGAGGTGCTCGGCGTTCTCGCGGAAGGTCTCGGTGACCTTGTCGCCGCGGGTGACGATGGTTTCGGTGATGCGCGAGCCGGTCTGCTCGAGCTTGGACACGACGTCGCCGCCGCGCAGGCTGAGATCGAGAATGAGCGATTCGCCGGTCGACTTCAGCGTCGAGTTGACCTCGTCGCCGGTGGTGGCGATGGTTTCGGCGAGGCGGCTGGAGGTGTCGACCAGCCCTTCGGTGATCTGCGCCGAGCGGACGTCCATCATCTGCACGATTGCCAGCGACTTCTGTGCGAAGCCCTGTGTGACGTCATCGAGCCGGCCGTCCATCATCTGCGCGAGATTGGTGGTCATCTCGGTGAATTCTTCGGTGATGTGGTCGGTCTTGAAGTTCAGGCTCGCGGTGAGCCGGTCGCTTGCGCCGGCGATGGCGTAAGCGGTTTCCTGGCTGGCCAGTTCCAGGCGTTCGAGCAGGTCGCCGCCGCGCTCGCCGAGCGCGCCGATCATGGAATCGCCGGCGCGGCCGAGTGCGAGCGTGATGTGCTCGCCCTTCTCGGTGAGCGCCTGGGCGATCTTCTGCGCGCTTTCGTTGACCTTGTCGGCGACATGGTCGCTGACGGAGGAGATGTCGTGCGACAGATCGAGATGCACGCCGGTGATGGCGTTGCGCACCTGCTCGGCCTGGCCGACCAGCGTGTCGCGCTGATGCGCCAGCGTCTCCAGCAGGCCGCGGATGCGGACTTCGTTGTCGTTGTAGGCGCGCTCGAGCGCGGACACTTCGTTGGCGACGAGAGCTTCGAGCTCGGCCGCGCGCGCGAGCGCGCGCTCGACGCCGTCGCCCATCGCCGCGACCTCGCGGCGGATGGCCTGGCCGACGGTCACGACCGAATCCCGGGCGATCTCTTCCGGCTCGGAGAGCCGCATGGCGACGCTCGCCATCGATTGGGCGATCAGCCGCATCTCCTGCGAACGCCACATCATGTAGGCCAGCACGTAGAAGAACAGGATCGGCGCCAGCACGAAGCCGGCGAGCCCGATCATGGCCGGCATGGCGGGCGCGCCCTGCCGCACCACGGCCTGCAGGTCGGGCATATAGAGGAAGGCAAGCGCCACGCCGCAGCCCGCCCAGGCGAGCGCGAATACGGTGGCGATGACATAGGAGGTGTTGGACGGGCGCTGTTGTAGGGTCTTCAGAATCTGGCCGATCGACTGGCGGTCGTCGTTGGCGGCGAACGGGCTCGCCCGCAGGGGATCGGCGTCGGCGGGCGCCGAGCCCTCGAACAGGTCCTTTTCGGTGGCAGGCGCGGGCTCGTAGGCGGCGCGGCGGTCGGTCTCGTGCTGAGGGGGGGCCGGCTCCGCGGGCGATCCGCTGCGGTTGTTCGCAGGATCGTCGGATACGCTCAGAACCTGCTGGATTGCCGTCAGGGTCTCGTCTGCCGAATCCGTCAACTTCTTCGGGTTGTTCGCCATGTCGGCCGTTGCCTCACTCGTTACGCTGGTACTGCAGGGCCCCTGCCTGAATGAATTGCCGCGTCAGACCGGGCCGCACGCGCGTGATCGTCGATCGTCCTCAAAATCGGGCCTCGCCCGCTTGGGCATAAGGCCACATTTTCACAAACCTGCCCGCAGGTCACCCGGGGTTTTCCACAAAGTTGTCCACAGGAGCCTGCCACTCGGTCAGCAATCCTATCGGCCTGGGGCATCAAAGGAAACGCCGCCGGTAAGGCTTTTTTAATCATCGTTAATGGTGCAAGGCACGGTGCCGCCTGCCGCATTTGGCCTTGGCGCGAACCGGCTCCCTGCCTGAATTCTGACCTTCATATTGCGGCTGCCGTGAGGCCGGTCGGCGCGTCCGCCGGAGACGCCGCGTTAACCAGCCGCCGCAAACTTTACCACTCCACAGCCCGGTTCCGGCCCGGCTTTTACCCGGCATTGGGCGCAGCGCGGCCAAGGTGCCGGGCTAGAGGGACAGGGCGTCTCCGGGGAGGTTTTGCCGTGGCAGCAGCTGCAAGGGCCGTTCAAGGCGTCATCGATCTGGATTCGCCGGCGTCCGCCGTGATCGATACTGAGCATCTGTCGCGCATGACGCTGGGTGAGCGCAGCCTCGAGCGCGAGGTGCTGGCGCTGTTCGACCGTCAGGCCGACATGCTGCTGCCGCGCATCCGCGGCGGCGCGCCGGGGATGGCCGCGGCGTCGGCCCACACGCTGAAAGGCTCCGCTGTTGGCATCGGCGCCTTCAAGGTCGTCCGCGCCGCGGAAGCCGTAGAGCAGGCCAGGGACTTGGCCGGGGACGCCGCGATCGCGGCCGCCATCGAGACGCTTGCCGCGGTCCTCGACGAGGCCAAGTCCGAGATCGCCCGCCTGTCGCAGGCCGGCTGAAGTCCTCTGGCGTACTTGGAGCCGACCCGTTAGAAGAAGCGCTCGGCCGCCCGGCCGGGATTTTCTATGACGCGCGGCTACTGACGGATTATGGCCAAGATCACCTATATCGATTCCACCGGAACGGCGCGCACCATCGACGCCGAGCTCGGCTCCACAGTGATGGAGACGGCGATCAAGAACGACGTGCCCGGCATCGAGGCCGAATGCGGCGGCGCCTGCGCCTGCGCCACCTGCCATGTCTATGTGGACGACGCCTGGCGCGAGAAGGTGGGCGGGCCCTCGCCGATGGAAGAGGACATGCTCGACTTCGGCTACGACATCAAGCCGAGCTCGCGGCTGTCGTGCCAGATCAAGGTGACCGAGGAACTCGACGGTCTGATCGTGCGCACGCCGGAGCGGCAGGCTTGAGGCCTGCGTCCCGCGGGCGCGCCGTTCAGGCGCCCTGAATCTTCCATTTGCTGAGCAGCGCGATCGCGGCATCCGGCAGCGGCGTGGCCTTGCGCGTCTTCAGGTCCATGCAGACAAGCGTCGCGCGACCCATGGCGGCGCAGATGCCGTCGCGGAAGATCGCCTGCGACGCCTTGAACGAGGAGCGACCGAATTCGGCGACGCCGGTGCCGACCTCGATATTGCCGGGCCAGCGCAGCTCCTTCATGTAATCGACCTCCATGCGCACCATCACGTAGGTGACGCCGGGCACGCCGATGCTGAGATCGGGGTTGCGGAACATCGCCACCCGCCCGCTTTCGAAATAGGTCAGAAATACCGCCTGGTTGACGTGGCCCTGCGGATCGAGATCGCCGAAGCGGATGATTTCGGCGACCCGATGCGGATAGCCGGCGAGTTGCGGCGTGGGCTTGGATATCGGTTTCTGGGGGCGCTCGGCCGGCTGGTCGTTCACATCATTCTCCCTGATTCCGCATCCCTAGCGGGATGCTGCTACGTCCGGCAAGGGGCGAGAGAATGGACGTGCTGCGCCGGTTTCGCCGCAATTTTCTCTTTGCGGCGCGGCATTCCCCCGCTAGACAGACGCGCTGCCAAAACCCCTTCAAGAGCATAGATCGTTTCTAATGAGTGATCCCATCAAGACTGACGTGCTGATCGTCGGCGCAGGCCCGGTCGGTCTGTTCGCGGTGTTCGAACTCGGCCTGCTCGATATCAAGGCGCATCTCGTCGACATCCTCGACAAGGTCGGCGGCCAGTGCGCCGAGCTTTATCCCGAGAAGCCGATCTACGACATCCCGGCGATTCCGAAAATCTCGGCGCAGGGCCTGGTCGACGTGCTGATGGAGCAGATCAAGCCGTTCGGGCCGACCTTCCATCTGAACGAGATGGTGGAGGGTATCGAGCGCACCGGCGAGCCCGGCTTCCGCGTGACCACCGACGGCGGCAAGGTGTTCGAGTGCAAGATCGTAGTGATCGCCGCCGGCGGCGGCTCGTTCCAGCCCAAGCGCCCGCCGATGCCCGGCATCGAGGCCTATGAAGGTACGTCCGTGCATTACGCCGTCCGCAAAATGGACGCGTTCCGCGACAAGAAAATCCTGATTGTCGGCGGCGGCGACAGCGCGCTCGACTGGACGCTCAATCTCGCGCCGATCGCCAAGCATCTGACGCTTCTGCACCGGCGAAGCGAATTCCGCGCAGCCCCCGACAGCGTCAACAAGATGATGGCGCTCACCGGCGAGGGCAAGATCGACTTCGTGCTGGGCCAGGTGACCGGTTTCGAAGGCGCCAACGGTCAGCTCACCGCGGCCAACATCAAAGGCAACGACGGCTCGACGTTCCACGTCGCCTGCGACGCGCTGCTGCCGTTCTTCGGGCTGACGATGAAGCTCGGGCCGGTGGCCAACTGGGGGTTGAAGCTGAACGAGGACCTGATCCCGGTCGACACCGCGACGTTCGAGACGAGCGAGTCCGGCATCTTCGCCATCGGCGACATCAACACCTATCCGGGCAAGCTGAAGCTCATTCTCTCCGGCTTCCACGAGGTCGCGCTGATGTCGCAGAAGGCGCACCGCTACGTTTATCCGGACAAGAAGCTGACGTTCCAGTACACGACGTCGTCGTCGAGCCTGCAGAAGAAGCTCGGGGTGGCGTGACGCCTACTGCGGCGGCGCGGCCTGCGGCACAGGCGGCGGCAGCGGCTGCGCGATCACCTCGGGCGGGGCGTTGAGGCCCAGCGCCTGGCGCGCCGCCGGAAGCGCCGCGTCGGCCATCGCCGCCTGGCCCTCGGCGGTCGGGTGGAAGGCGCCGCCATACACCGCCGACAGCGCGCCCCAGCTCGCGTCATGGATGTTGCTCGGCTGCGCCGTCGACGGCAGCCCCAGCGGATAGGTCATCGCCGTGAAATAGCTGTCGTTCGCGGTGCGGATCCAGCGCGCGCGCGGCGCGTAAGGGCGGAATTCGCTTGGCCGCCGCGAGCAGACCAGCGGCGAGGTCGCGGATGCCACGAGATCGGGCTCGAAGCTCTTGCCTTCGGGCGAGAAGCATTCGAGATCGAACTCCGGATCGTTCGGCGAGCGCGCGCAGATGCCGTGGCTGGCGAATTCCGTCTGATGGGAATCAACGAAGGTCATGCGGTCGGTTTCGGGATTGGCGCACTTCGGACCCGCCTCGCAGCGGGCCAGCGCCTTCACCCGCGGCAGAAATTTTGTCAGCACGAAATCTGTGACGGTTTTCAGGCGCGGCCCGTCGGCGGCGAAGGCCGGATGCACGTCGAGGCCCTCGCGGCCGCCGGGGCACGGCGCGTCACCCTGCATCGCCGGATGGCCGTAGGACACATAGACCACGCGGGACAGGCTGCCGCCCACCAGTGGCTTGAGCGTGGCGCGGAGCTTGGCGAAGCTGTTGGGAAACTCGCGATCGAGAATGGCCTGCGCCTGTGGCACGGTTGAAATCAGGCCGCCCTGGTTGAACAGCAGGCGTTCGACGCCGGCGCTGACGATGACGTCCGCCACCAGGCCAGAAAATTTGATGTCGTTGGCGCCGACCGTGAGCAGGATGAGGTCGAGCTGGCGCTCGGCGATCTGCTTGCGGGCGCTGGCGAGCGCCTCCTGCAATTGCGCGATCTGGGCGGGCACCGTGCCGGGGCAGCGGCCCGTGGGTGGGCATTCGTTCGCGCCTTGCGGGCCGAACAGGCCGCTCTCGATGGTCGCGCCGCTGCAGGCGAGCGGCAGCAAGGTGACGGCGATTCCCTTGTTCTCGATCGCCAGCGCCAGCGCGGTGCGGAGCTGGTAGCCGTACAGCGAGCGGTGGCAGGCTGCCGACATCCAGCGGGTTCCGAGCTTGTTCCATTCGGCGGCCGAGGCGGGAGAGCCGGCCCGACTGTCGTCGCAGG
>SHVN01000107.1 GCA_009694215.1 Xanthobacteraceae bacterium | reverse complement strand
GTTTCAAGCGCGGATAAAATGGGCAGGGCATGGGTGCGGTGCCCACTTGGCGCAGCGCCGTCCCACCCATAGACTCTCCCCCATGCCGACGGTCGCCCGCTCCCTCGACGACGCGCTTGCGGCCATCCCCGATGGCTGCGTGCTGGCGGTGCCGCGCGAGAGCTCCGGCGTCGCGATGGCAGCGACGCGCGCGCTGATCCGGCGCGGCATCAAGCGGCTGACCCTTGTCGCGCTGCCGACCTCGAGCCTGCAGGCCGATCTCCTGATCGGCGCAGGCTGCGTCGAGACGCTGGAGACCTCCGCCGTCAGCCTCGGTGAGTTCGGAGCGGCGCCCCGCTTCACCGCGGCGATCCTCAAAGGCTCGATCCGAATGAAAGACGCCACCTGCCCGGCGCTGCATGCCGCGTTCCAGGCATCGGAGAAAGGCGTGCCGTTCATGCCGCTGCGCGGGCTGATCGGCTCCGACGTGCTGAAGAACCGGCCGGACTGGAAGGTGGTAGACAATCCGTTCGGTGACGACGACCCGATCGTGCTGCTGCCGGCGATCAGACCCGACGTCGCGCTGTTCCACGCGCCGATGGCGGACCACGAGGGCAATGTGTGGGTCGGACGTCAGCGCGAACTGGTGACGATGGCGCATGCCGCCGAGAAAACCATCGTCACGGTCGAGACGCTTCACGACGGCAACCTGCTGGAAGACAAGACCCTGGCAGCCGGCACCCTGCCCGGCTTCTATGTCGATACCGTCGCGGTGGTGGAGCGCGGCTGCTGGCCGCTGCCATTGCCGGAATACTATGCCTGGGACGTCGAGCACCTAAAGGAATATGTCGCCCTCGCCGCAACCGACGAAGGCTTCGAAAAATATCTCGACAAATACGTCCATGAACGCCGCGCAGCCTAGCGCCTTTCGCGACGAGGAGTTGCTGGCGGCGGTCGTCGCCGATCTGATCGGAGACGTGCGGCATGTCGCGGTCGGAAACGCATCGCCGATCCCGGCGACAGCATCGCTGCTGGCACGGGCGCGCGGCAATGGACGGCCCTATGTCTCGCTGCTCGGCAGCCAGAAGCACACCTTCTGGACCGACGGCGGGCGCGAATTGTTCGACTGCGCCGGCCAAGGCCGCATCGACGTGTTCTTCCTTTCCGGCGGCGAGATCGACGGCCAGGGCAATATCAATCTGGTCAGCATCGGCGATCCCGAGAAGCCCACGGCGCGTTTCCCCGGCTCGTTCGGCTCTTCGTACCTCTATTTCGTGGTGCCCAAGGTGATCCTGTTCCGCACCGAGCACTCCAAGCGAACGCTGGTTCCCAAGGTCTCCTACATCTCCGCGCCGGGCGGCAGCGACGACAACGTCCATCGCACCGGCGGCCCCATCGCGCTGATCACCAACCGCTGCTTGTTCTCGTTCGACGCGGACGCGCGGCGCTTCAGGCTCGAGAGCGTGCATCCCGGCCATACGCTCGCCGAGGTCATCGTCAACACCGGCTTCGAGTTCGACCGGCCGGCCGATGTGCCGGTGACGCCTTCACCATCGGCCGAGACGCTGCGGCTGATGCGGCAGGTGGTGGCCCCGGAACTGGCCGTGGTCTATCCGCAGTTCGCGGCCCGGGTGTTCGGCTACAAGGCCGCTTGAAACACCGATTGCAGGCGCCGCCCCGGCATGGTCTTTATGCGGCCCGGTCAAAGAAAATGAAGGGGATGGAAGCGTGAAGCAGGTCGAAGTCGCGGCAATTGGCGTGGGTTGGGTCGGCGGGACGCGGGTGGAAACGCTGTCGCGAACGGCGCTGGTGGACAAGCTCCACATCTGCGACATCAAGCCGGAGCGCCTCGCCGAGCTGAAGGCGCGCTACCGCCCCGCCACCGCGACGCTCGACTACCAGGACATCATCAAGAACGACAACATTTCGGTGGTCTATATCTCGACCACGCCGGAATCGAACCACTATCCGATCGCTCGCGACTGCCTCAAGGCCGGCAAGAATGTCATGCTGGAAAAGCCGATCGCGCTGGAATTGTGGGAGGCCGACGAGCTGATCATGCTCGCCCGGCGCAACAATCTGAAATTTACCATCGGCTATTCGCAGCGCTTCAACACCAAGATCGCCTACGCCAAGAAGAAGATCGTCGACGGCACGCTCGGCAAGGTGGTTTCGGTGCTGGTCAGCCGGCACCTGTCGCGGGCGCTCGGCAAGAAGATCGCAAGCCGCGTGAGGCTCTCCCCGGTGGTGATGGAGAGCACGCACGACCTCGATTTCGTGATGTGGCTCCTGGAGCCGGCCAAGCCCGTGCGGGTCTATTCGCAAGGGGCCTACGGCTACATGGAGCCGGTCAACGGCTCGCACGACGTGATGTTTACCACCGTGACCATGGACAATGGCGTGGTGGTGATGATCGGCGGCGGCTGGAATTTTCCGGAGAGCTTTCCGAACTACTGCTCCACCTGGATCGAAATCACCGGCACCGACGGCGCCCTCGTTCTCGACGACACCCAGCGCGACAACTGGCTCAACACCGAGAAGACTGGTCAGATCTTCCCGATGTCGACCATGCCGGGCGAGCAGGTCGATCATGTGTTCGCCGGCGGCATGGGACCCGAGACGATCCATTTCCTCGAAGCCTGCATCCGGAATACGCCGGTGATGGTGACGCCGGAGAGCGCGCGGGTGGTGATGGAGACCTATACGGCCGCCGACCTGTCGGCGGAACGCAACGAGCCGGTCGACCTGCCGCTGACCAATGAGACGATCGCCGCTGTGGCCGACTTCAAGGCGAAGTTCAGGCAGGGCATCAACCCGGCGGTCGCCAAGCCATGAGAACGCAGGCCGCGGACATTGGGCTGGCGATCATCGGCGGCGGCCGCGTGGGATTGTTTCGCGGCGAGGTCGCCAATCGCCATCCGGCGGTCAAATGGATCGGGCTTGCGGAGAAGAACCCGAACCGCGCGGGTGAAGTGGGCACCAGAATCGGCGCAGACTTTGTCACCCAGAGCCACGTCGAGCTGCTCAAGCGGCCGGAGGTGACCTGCGCCATCATCGCCACCGACGAGCATCTGCACGTCGATCCGATCATGGCCGCGATCGAGCGCGGCATTCCGCTGCTGATCGAGAAGCCGTTGGCAACGGACCTCGCGCAATCCGCGAAGGTTCTGAAAGCGATCAAGGACGCCAAGATCGACGCCATCGTCGGCTACACCCAGCGCTTCCGCCGCAAGTGGCTCGCCGGCAAGGAGAAGGTCCGCACCGGCGCGCTCGGCGACGTGACGCTGGTCACCTCGCGCGCCTTCATGAACCGGCTGGTCGCGATCGACAACTACAAGCGCACCGACGACCCAAAATCGATCTCGCCGATGGTGATCTCGGGCACCCACGCGCTCGACATGTGCATGTGGTATCTGGAGAAGAAGACGCCGGTCGAATGCTACGCTCGCTCGATCGACAAGGTGCTGGGACCTCTCTACCAAGGCATCGATGCCACCGCCGGCATGATCATGATGAGCGACAACAGCGTCTATCACCTGAACATCTCCTGGGCGCTGCCGGTGACGTGGCCTGGCGCGGTCTATTCGCTCGAAGTCGGCATCGTCGGCACCGAGGGCGTGCTGACCATCGACGACACCCACCGCGACATGGTGCTGGCCGTGAGCAAGCCGCAGGGCGAAGGCTACGCGCCGGACCAGACGCGCCTCGTCGATTTTCTCGGCAGCTACCCGCCCGGCGACATGGTGCTCGGCGAGTTGCGCGGGCCGATGGCGGACGAAACGGTGTCGTGGCTCAACCGTGTGGCGCTCGGCCTGCCGACGCCCGCCGCCACGGTGGAAGAAGCGCACAACAACCTGATGCTGACCAAAGCGCTCGATCTCTCCGCGAAGCGAAAGCAGCCGGTGAAGCTGCCGCTCGACCCGGACGAGGAAAAGCGGGCGGCGTAAAAAAGCTGCGGAGGAAACGGCAATGAAGAGAACTCTTCTCGGGCTCATCGTCGTCTGCACCGCCGTGCCCGCCGCGGCGCAGGACGATGTCGCTGCCTTCTACAAGGGCAAGGTGGTGCGCCTGATTGTCGGCATCGGCGTGGGCTCCGGCTACGACATCAACGCGCGGCTGCTCGCCCGCTATCTGCCGAAATACATCCCCGGCAATCCGTCGGTCATCGTGCAGAACCAGCCCGGCGCGGGCTCGCTCACCATGACCAACCAGCTTTTCGCCGCCGGCCCGTTCGACGGCACCGCGATCGGCGCCTCGTTCAACGGCCTGCCGACCACGCCGCTGTTGCAGCCGACCGGCGCGCGCTTCGAGGCGGTGAAGCTCAACTGGGTCGGCAGCACCAACCGCGAAACCCAGGCGATGTATGTCTGGCACGCTTCGCCGATCCAGACGCTCGGCGACCTCACCACCAAGGAAATGATCGTCGGCGCGCAGGCGCCGGGCTCCACGCAATACGACTATCCGAAGCTCGCCGAGCAACTGTTCGGCTGGAAGGTCAAGGTCATCACCGGCTACGAGTCGACGCCGAAGATCAATCTCGCCATCGAGCGCGGCGAGGTGCACGGCACCTGGGCCAACTGGTCCACCGTCAAGGCGATCTCGGAGCAATGGATCAAGGAAAAGAAGATCCGCATCCTGACGCAATGGGCGCTGCGCAAGCATCCCGAATTGCCCGGCGTGCCGATCATCCTCGACCAAGCAAAGACCGAAGAGCAGAAGCAATCGCTGCAACTTGCACTGGCGCGGCTCGAATTCGGCCGGCCGTTCTTCATGCCGCCGAACGTGCCGCCCGAGCGCGTGACGGCCATCCGCCGCGCCTTCGACGCCGTCATGAAGGATGCGGAGTTCATCGCCGAGGCAGACAAGCTCAAGATCGAGATCGATCCGCTCACCGGCGAGCAGGTGGCCAGGCTGATCGCCGAGATCTACAAGACGCCGGCGGACACCGTGGCCCGCGTGCGCGACGCGATGGCGCCGAAGTGACGCGTTAGTTGCGTTCGCTCAACGGCCTGATCTTCAGGTCGGCCGCAAGCTTGTCGAGTTGCTCGATCACCTCGGGAAACACCGGCACGCCGTTCGCCGCCCGCTCGCCGCGGCGCGAGCGGCGCTGCTCGCCCGGCAGGCGGATCGCATCGAAGCCCGGCAAAGGCTTGCTCGCCTTCAGGTCGCGTAATTGGCGGTCGATCTGCGCCTTGAACGCCTCGATCGGAATGAAACGCGACACGTCGAGCGCAATTATGAAATGGCCGGTGTTGCATGCGCTCTCGTCGTCCGCGTTGAAGTCGACCACGTCATGGCCGAACGCCGCGCCGTTGAGCACCCCGGCCAAGAGACCCAGCACCAGCGCAAGCCCCGAACCCTTGTGGCCGCCGATCGGCATCAGCAGGCCCTCGCCGCTCTCGGCCGAATTGGTGATGGTCCTGCCGTCCTTGGCACTCACCATCCAGCCCTCCGGCATCGGCTTACCCTGAAGCTTGTAGGCTTTCACGGTGCCGTAGGAGACCACGGTGGTGGCGATATCGAGCACCACCGGCGGCTCCTGTCCGGCAGGCACTGCCACCGCGATCGGGTTGGTGCTGAGCAGGCTCTCCGCCGCGCCCCAGACCGGCATGTGATTGGCGTTGGCGACAGCGGAGTAGATGCCGATCATGTCGTGCGGCAGCGCCATTGCCGCGTAAGTGCCGGCAGCACCGGCATGATTGCTGCGCCGCGCCCCAACCCAGGCGATCCCGGTTTCCTTCGCCAGCGCAATCGCCGTGTCGGCAGCGCGCTGCATCACCAGGTGGCCCATACCGTTGTCGCCGTCGACGATAGCGGTGGCGGGCGCGGTCTTCTCTACCTTGATAATCGGCTTCGGATTGACACCCCCGGCTTTGATGCGGCGGATGTACTGCGGCAAGCGGAACACGCCGTGCGCGTCGGCTCCGGCGAGATCGGCCTCAAGCATCAGTTCGGAGATCTTCTCCGCGTCGGCGTCGGGCACGCCGACCGCCATCATCGCGTCCTTGATCAGCGCCGCAATGGCGGATGCCGGAACAAGCGCTCCGGACATTAGTTCACGCCGGCGAGTAGCTTCTGCACCAGCCCGTTGAGGATGGTGAGCTTGTCCATCTCGCCGCAGGACAGCGTCTTGACCTGCCGCGCGCATTCGAACGTGCCCATGTCGTAAGGGTAATCGCTGCCAAGGATGACGTGGGCTGAGCCGAACTCCTGCACCAGGAATTCAAGCTGCGGCTTGGAGTGCAGGATGGTGTCCCAATAGAACGTGCGGATCGTCTCGGCCGGCGGCTTCTTCAGATGTTTCTGCGGCTCGGGACGCACGTGCCAGCCGTGCTGCCAGCGTCCGGCCTGATACGGCGTGAAGCCGCCGCCATGCACCATGTAGAAGCGGATGTTCGGGAAACGCTCGATCACGCCGCCAAACACCAGCGAAGCCGCGGCGATCGTGGTGTCGAGCGGATTACCGATCAGGTTCCCAAGATAATAGTTTTTCAGGCGGTCCGCACCCGCGACATTGTTCGGATGGATCATGCAGAAGGCGTTGTGCTGATTAGCGACCTGCCACACCGGCTCGAACTCCGGCTCGTCGAGATTCTTGCCGTTGATGTTGGAGCCGATCTGCATGCCCTTGAGGCCGAGCTTACCAATGCTGCGCTCCAGCTCGTCGGCCGCGGCCTTCGGTGCCTGCATCGGCAGCGTGGCGATCCCGTAGAAGCTGCGCGGATAGTCGCGGACGTGCTTGGCGATCTGATCGTTCTGCACGATGCAGGCCGCGGTCGTGAGGCCCGCGTCCTGGTTGTAGAGGAAGGTCTGCGGCGTGTTCGACAGCACCTGCATGTCTACATCCGACGTCTTCATATCCTTCAGCCGCTGCTCGATGTCGAAGCCGCCCAATGGAAACGGCCGGTACGGTACGCCCGCGACCGTCCATTCGTAGATGTCCTTCTCGATCTGCTTCAGCTTCGGCGCGACCTTTGGCGTCTCCTTGTCGAGGAGCTTCATGGTCTCTTCGGTGCAGATGTGGGCATGGGCGTCGATCGCGAGCAGATTGGGCATTTCACTCCCCTTTTAACGTCATGGCCGGGCTGTTCCCGGCCATCCACGTCTTTTGATGATCGAGTAAAGCAAGTCGCGGATGCCCGGGACAAGCCCGGGCATGACGAACGTGAAGTCAGAGCAGGAAGCTGACGGCCCCCATTGATCCCAGCTCTTCCGCGTCGAGGATCGCGCGGCGCTCGAAAATCTTCAGCCCCGCGTCGGTGCGCTTGAGCTTGTAGCGGTAGCGGCCGATGAACTGGCGCGGCGCTGGCTCATAGCGGCGGTGGCGGAAGATGGCGAAGTTGGCGCTGACCAGAATCACGTCGCCATCGACGCCGGTGATGCGCACGTTGGTGATCAGCCGGCGCGTGTGCGAGGGCGGATACTCGGCATGGCAGTTCGGGTCCTTTAGCCGGATAATGCGCTCGCGCAGCCGCACGATGTCGTCGGCGACGGTGAACAGCGTGAAGCGGTGATCGCCGTCGGGCTTGTCGTTCGGCGGGATGTAATAGGACGCGTCGTCGGTCAGAAGGCCCAGCCAGTCGTCGAGCCGCCAGGAATCCAGAAGATCGGCCTCGTGGTAGAGAAAATCCTCCACCTCAGCGCGGGTGACGGTCGCCGCGGGATCGAGCGGCTTGTTCATGGCCTCGACTCCGCCTTGGGGCCCATCAGTTCGTACCATTTCCGCCAGAACACCCGCAGATGGCCTTCGTCAGTCGCAAGCTGCTCCTGGCTTGAGCCCATGCCGCGCGACAGATCGGTCCAGGGCACCTCGCGCCAGGCGGCGTAGCCCTGCTGCGCCAGCTCCAGCGCCGCGACGTCGTCCGGCGTGGCAAAGCCACCGGGGCCATAGAACGTGAGGAAGGCGTGCAGGCGGCGGGCGCGCTGCGCCTCGGTCTCCTCCACCGGGCCGAGCGCCCAGGCAGTGACATGCATGAGGTCGGGCGCGACCGGCGTGAAGTGGCGCACCGTCACCGACGAGCCGTCGTTGATGACGAGATTGGGGAAAATGCAGAGATTGCGGTTGGTGTTGGCCACCCGTTCCGCCCGCGCCTCGCCCAGCCGCGCCACCAGTTCTTTTCGGATTTCGTCGATGTCGGCCTTGGCCTCCTCGCCGAACACCGAAATCCAGCGCGCCACCGGCCGGCCGCGATAATTCGGATTGTCGGTGGTGAGATGGCCGTTGCCGAGGTCCTTGCCGAAGCCCTTGGTCGGCAGCATGTGGTCCTTGGTGGGCGTCACATTGACGCCGGAGTTGCGCATGTAGTTGAGCCAGGTCGAGTGCGTGGTGACGAGGTGGTAGTCGTCAACGCTGTTCTCGACCAGCAGCTTCCAGTTCGCCTTGATGTCGTATTCCTGCACGCCGGAGATGATCTCCATGCGGCCGGACGGCGACTGATCGACCACCAGATCGATGTAGTCCTTGGCGCCGGCGAGGTACGTGTGCAGATCGACCGCATCCGGATCGAGATTGGCAAAGTAGAAATCCTTGTAGTGCTCAAGCCGCGCCACCGGCGTCAGGCCCTTGCCCTGCTTGTCGTAGCCCGGCGGATAGGCGTCGTCGCCGGGAATGCCCTTGATCGACCCGTCGGTGTTGTAGGTCCAGCCGTGATAGATGCATTGGAACTGCCGCGTGTTGCCCTCGCGCTCGCGGCAAACGAGAGCGCCGCGATGGCGGCAGACGTTGAACAGCGCGCGGACCTCGCCTTTGCGGTCGCGGCAGAAGATGACCGGCCGGCCGGCGACGGAGCGGGTCCGGAAATCGCCCGGGTTCTTCAACTCCGAGGCGTGGCCGACATAGACCCAGCACTTGTCGAAGATCGCGCGGTTCTCATCCTCAAGGATTTCAGGCGAAACGAACACCTTGCGGTGGACCTGGAACGTCAGGTTCGCCAGGTCCTCGATGACGTATTGGCCGTTGCCGTGACCGTTCGAGTGCCCGTTTCCGTTGCGATTCGCGCTCATTCGTGGCTCCACCGGATCGGTGCGGGATTTACCGATTTCTCTATATCTATCCGCGCAAACCGTCCACCGCCACCTGATGTTCCAGCGCGACATCATGGCCGTCCCGCGCCGAGCGCAGGATCGCGAGCGCGACCTCGACGGTAGCCTTGCCCCAGCGTCCGTCGTGTACCGGGCGCTGGCCGGTGCGGATGGCCAGCCGCATGTCGTCCAGCACCTCGCGGCGGCCCGGCATGCTGCCGCCGCGGGTGATCCGGATTTCCCGCGGGCCGTCGCGGTCGTAAACGGTGATTCCGTCGGCCGAGGCGCGCATGTCGCCGTCAGCGCAGGTGACGATGGTGACGCCGAAATGCGGCTGGTGCGGCGGCAATCCGCTACTGGCCGAGCCATAGGCGAAGGTTTCGGTGCGCGCCCGCGTTTCGTCCTGCGCGGCGGCAAGCGTCCGGCGGGCGGCGCCGTGCGCGATCTGCTTCGGCGCGCCGCGCTCACTGAGGCTGAAGTGCCATTCATCGGAATCGAAATGATCGTAGCCGCTGTAGACGAGCGAGGCGGCGGCGCCCTTGTCGAACTGCAACAGCGCCGCGCAGCTTCCTTCCGTGGGGCGCGACGGATCGAGCACGCTCACCTGCGCCCGCACGCTGCGCACGATTCCGCCGGCCAGGAGCCGCGCGGTGTCGATCTGATGCGGCACCTGGTTGAACAGAATTCCGCCGCCCTGCGCCGTGTCGAGCTCCTCCGGCCGGCGCGGGCGATAGAGAAAGTTGGTGTAGTTGAGGCTGTGAATGAGCCCGAGCCGGCCAAGTTCCCCGCGCGCGATGATCTCGCGCATCAGCCGCACCGCCGGGTCGAAAGCATGGGTGTGGCCGACGATAAGATGAACGTTGTGCCGCTCGACCGCGGCGATGATGGCGTCGCATTCGGCGAGCGTCAGCGCCATCGGCTTTTCCAGGATGATGTGCTTGCCGTGCTCGGCGGCAAGGATGGCGTGCGGCGCGTGGAACTGGTGCGGCGTGGCAATATAGACGGCGTGGACCGCCGGATCCTTCACCAGCATCTTCACGTCCTCGTAGGATCGCGCGTTGTGGTCGCGGGCGAAGGCCTTGCGCGGCCCCTGATGCGGGTCGGCGGCACCGCGCAGAATAAAGTCCGGGTGGGCCGCGGCCGCATGCACCATCACGGCTCCGGCCATGCCGAGGCCCACGATACCGAGCCCAATGGGCTCCAAATCCGCTCTGTTCTGGGTCATTGCAGGATCGGGTTCCGGCCGGTATTTCTAAGCCTCGCCACTCAGTTTACTCGCCATCCTTGGAAAGCCCTAGCCGACATGGACACGAAGACCGACAGCCATCACACGCCCACGCGCCGCGTCGAGGACAATTACCTGCTGCGCGGCACCGGCCGCTACATGGCCGACGCGCCGCTGCCGGGCCAGACCTATGCCTGTTTCGTCCGCTCGCAGCACGCCTGCGCCGACATCAAGTCAACCGACACCAAGGCCGCGCTGGCCATCAAGGGCGTCATCGCGGTCCTCACCGCGGCCGACATCAAAGCGGCGAACGTCGGCAATCTGTCGCAGCACCCGCCCCTGCCCGGGCGCGGCGGCGCGAAGCTGATCATGCCGGTCAGGCCTGCTCTCGCGGGAGACCGGGTGCGCCACACCGGCGAGGCGGTCGCCATGGTGATCGGCGAGACCTATGCTGCGGCGCAGGACGGCGCCGAGGCGGTCGAGGCGGACTATGCGCCGCTCGATCCGGTGGTCGATCTGCGCGAGGCGGTGAAGCCGGGTGCGCCGCAGGTGTGGCCGGAGGCGCCGGGCAACATCGCGGTCGACTGGGCAGGGCTCGCGCCCAATCCCGACGAGATGGCGGCGAAGGTGGACGCGGCGATCAAGTCCGCCGCGCATGTCGCGCGCATTTCGCTGGTTCATCAGCGCATCAACGTCGCCTCGATGGAGCCGCGCGGCGGCACCGCGAGCTATGACGCGGCGAACGAAAGCTATCTCCTGCGCGTCTGCTCGCAGGGCGCGCGCGCCATGCGCGACTCGATGGCGGGCGTGATGGGCATCCCGCCCGCAAAGATCCGAGTCACCACCGAGGAGGTCGGCGGCGCCTTCGGGCTGAAGACCGGACCCTATCCGGAATATATCGCGATGCTGGTCGGCGCCAAAAAGATCGGCCGGCCGGTGTTCTGGATGTCGGGCCGCAACGAATCCTTCGTCAGCGACAACCACGCCCGCGACGCCTATTCGGACGTGGAATTGGCGCTGGACGACAAAGGAAAATTCCTGGCGCTGCGCATCCGCCATCTCGGCAGCATGGGCGCCTACATCGGCGCGGTCGGCGCCAACATCCAGACCGTCAACATGATGCGCTGCCTGCCCGGCATGTACGACATCAAGCTGATCGACGCGCAAACGAAGTGCGTGTTCACCAACACCACCACCACGGCGCCCTATCGCGGCGCCGGCCGCCCGGAGGCGAGCTATTGCCTGGAGCGCGTGGTCGACGAGGCCGCGCGCGTCACCGGCATCGACCCGATCCGGCTGCGGCGGCGCAATCTGATCTCGAAGAAAGCCATGCCCTACAAGACCTCGATCGGCACCACCTACGACAGCGGCGACTTCGCTACCGTCATCGACAAGGGCCTGGCGCTCGCCGACTACGAGGGCTTCAAGGCGCGCAAGCGCGAGTCGAAGAAGCGCGGCATGCTGCGCGGCCTCGGCGTCTGCTTCGTGCTGGAGCATTCCGGCGGCTCGCCGATCGAGGGCACGAAGGTGTCGTTCCCCGGCGGCGACCATCTGACGTTCACCATGAACGTGCAGTCGACCGGCCAGGGCCATGCCACGATCTTCCCGCGGCTCGTCGCCGAACGGCTCGGCATCAAGGCCGAGCAAGTCGGACACGCCCACGGTGATTCCAACCACGAGATCGCGGGCTACGCCTCGGTCGGCTCGCGCACCGCCATGACTGCGGGTCATGCGATGGTGAAGACGCTTGAGGCGATGGTCGCCAAGGGCAAGAAGGTGGCCGCCGCCGCGCTTGAAGCCGGCGAAGGCGACATCGAATACAAGAGCGGCGCCTTCAACGTGGTCGGCACCGACCGCCGCATGTCGCTGTTCGACGTGGCCGCCCGCGCCAAGGAGATGAAGAAGAAGGGCGAGATCACGGAAGACCTCGACACCAAGGTGGTAACCGAGACGCCGCTCACCTTCCCCAACGGCTGCCATATCGCCGAGGTCGAGGTCGATCCGCAGACCGGCCTCTCGACGCTTGCCTCCTATTCGGCGATGGACGACAGCGGCAACATCCTCGACCACACCATCGTGGCGGGCCAGGTACACGGCTCGGTCGCCATGGGCGTCGGCCAGGCGATGCTGGAGCAGACCGTGTACGACGACGGCGGCCAGCTCGTGAGCGCCTCGTTCATGGACTACGCCATGCCGCGCGCGCATCACCTGCCGATGTTCAAGGATGACACGCACGAGGTGCCGGCGACGACCAATCCGCTCGGCGTCAAGGGCGCGGGCGAAGCGGGCACCACGGCAGCGATCGCCGCGGTGATGAACGCGTTTGCCGATGCCATTCCGGGGAGCGGGGCCAGCATCCAGATGCCGGCGACGCCAGAAAAAGTGTGGAAGGCGTGCCGGGAGATGGCGGGCTGATCCGACTATGAGTGAGTGCCGGTGGCATCCCGCGGAGCCGGCATTTCAACGACGAGGGTGTTGAATTCGGTCTGCATCGGGGCGCCGATCACCGGCTCGTCCCGCAATTTTTCCGACGGCTCGTACCACGGCCGCCGCTCCTTGATTCCGCCCTCGAGGGAGTGCGCAATCAACCGGCCGATTTCTTTGCCCTGGAGAGGCAGGAGCTTCCTGTCGGAATCGTACTTGTAGAGTTGAGGGCAGAAATACACAGCATGAACTCTTGAATCGAATCCTTCCACGACGAGGAAGTGCTCTGCTCGCAGGAAAATATTGTATTTCCTTAGTGTCTGTCCGGGAACATCAAGCGGGATTACAAAGTATCCGGAGCATGAGGCGGATTGACGCGAGGCGCAAGAACGCCCGCGCCTTGCGATTGAGGATCTCGCAATCCTTGGCAAGCCTTCGGCACCGGTTGAGCCAAGCAATG
>SHVN01000106.1 GCA_009694215.1 Xanthobacteraceae bacterium | reverse complement strand
GTGCCGGCGGGCTTGCAACGGATCGAGGCGGGAATGAATGTCCTTGTATCGCTCGCTGCCGAAGGTCGCGGCGCGACCCTCGCCGCCGTACTGGCGCTTGCCGCCGCGCTCCTCTCGGCAGTAGCAACGATCTTCGCCCGGCAGGGCCTGCGCGGCAGCGATCCCTATACCGGCGCCTGGATCAACATGATCGTCGGCGCCGTCGGGCTCTGGATTTGTGTGTTCGTCACGGGGGGCGTGGGCGAGGTCTCGTCGCGGAGCCTGCTGCTCTTTGCCGTGGCCGGGCTGATCGGGACCGTCGGCGGACGGCTCACACGCTTCCTCGCCATCGCGAAGGTGGGGGCCGCCGTCTCCGCCGCCGTCAGCAGCCTGACCCCGTTGATCGCAACGTTCCTTGCGATCCTGCTACTCGGCGAGCGCGTAACCCTGCCCATACTCGTGGGCACCATCGTCATCACGATCGGCACCGTGCTGCTCTCGACGAGCGGGGGGCGCCTGGGCTTTCGCCCGTGGCTGATCGTGTGGCCGCTCATCTCCGCTACGTGCTTCGGAATCGTTCAGATCATCAGGAAGATGGGACTCGACGAAATGGGGCCCGTGCTCGGAACGTCCATCAATCTGACGGCAGCCGTGATCGCGTTCAGCGCGCTGATGCTGGCGAGCGGTCACCGCGGGATCTACGCCTGCCGCGGGCGCCCGCTGATCCATTTCGTTTTCGCCGGCCTCACGGAGAACGCGGGCGTTCTCCTCACGATCGTGGCGCTCACGTTGGGCGCCGTGAGCGTCGTCATACCGCTCACGGCAGCGATGCCGATCTTCGTCCTCATCCTTTCCCACTTCTTCCTGAAGGGGGTGGAGGTGATCACTGCGCGGGTCGTGGCGGGGACGTTGCTGATTGTCCTCGGCGTCTGCGTCATCACTGCGCTTGCCGGCCATTGAGCCGCTGTCGGCAGTGCTGCCGCGGAAGGCAGTGAGCGCGTTAGATAGTCGCCTCCGACAACAGAACTAACGCACTCAGATTGGTTCTCCTTTATTCCGGCCTGTGATCGTTTCAATGTCGAGTAGTAGGGCGTCGGTGCCGAAGGAATTGTTCCAGGAGATTTTGCGGCTGATCGCGGAACTACGGCCACAGCCACCACCAGCGCCTGCGTGAGACGCCCCATGGTCATGCGTTCAACAGCTACCGATGGGAGGAGTGTGTCCAAATGCCAGCGAAAATGGCCAGATCAGCCCCCCCCGACCACCGTCCGGGCTGCCCGAGGTGACGGTAGCCGTCCGAACCTCGCTTCTGTCTTGCAGGAAGGCCGAATACTCGCGAGTATTCACGCCAGTTTGAGTGTCATCCGGGGAATCCCGGCTCAGTTGAGGTTCATCTGGAGAATCCCGGTGAAATGCATCGCCGTCGCCATTGCCGCCGCGCTCGGCGCCCTTTCGATTGGAACTCAGGACGCAAGGGCGGAGTGGCCCGACCGTCCGGTCAAGATCATCGCGCCCTCGGCCTCCGGCGGCGCTTCGGACACCTTCGGCCGTCTGTTGACGCAGCATCTGGGCGAGACGTTCAAGGAGCGCTTCTTTTTGGAGAACAGGCCCGGTGCGGGCGGTCTCGTCGGTTCCGCTGCGGTCGCGAACGCCGACCCCGACGGCTATACGTTCCTGGTGTCGAACGTCGGCTACGTCGTGATCGCGCCGCTCGCCAGCGCCAAGCCCGGCTTCGACACCATGCGCGACCTCACCCATGTCGCCTATCTCGGCGGTCCGCCGATTGTGTTCGTCGTCAATCCGGCGATCGGCGTCACCAATCTCGCGCAGTTCATGGACTACGCGAAGAAGACCGGAACGGTCGACTATTCGTCGCCGGGCCGCGGCACGCTCGGCCATCTGGTTGCCGAACGCTTCGCCGAGAAGACAGGCATCAAGGTGCAGCACATTCCGACCCGCGGCGGCTCCGCCGCCGTGACCGACCTGATCACCGGCACCGTCAATTTCGGCTCGATGACCTGGACCTCGGCGCTCGGCCAGATCAAGGCCGGCAAGCTGGTGCCGTTGGCCGTGACGTCGGAGCGCCGCATGCCCGAATTCCCCGATGTGCCGACGCTGAAGGAACTCGGCTATCCGGAGTTCGTCGAGGTCACCTGGTTCGGCATCGCGGCGCCTGCCGCCACGCCGAAGGACATCGTGCAGAAGATGAACAAGGCGATCCGCGAGACCCTCGACCGTCCCGAGATCAAGGATCGTATCGAACGCGACGGCAACGAGCTTAGGCCGATGACGCCGGAAGAGTTCACCGCCTTCATGCACGAAGAATTCAAGAAGTGGACGCCGATTGCGAGCAGCCTGCGCGCTACGCAATAATCATAGCTAACCATCGGGGTTGACGGACGCGGGCTTCCGCCTGCGGTATCGTCCGTTACCACGCGACAGGGATGGTAACATGCCCAAGAGAATTCATCTGGCGTTCGATATTTCGTACACGCATCTCGACGGCCGCTGGCGCATGCCGGGCTCCTGGACCGGCAGCATCTATCCCGATCTCGAGGTGTACGAGGAGATCGCGCGCATCTCCGAGCGCGGCTGCATCGACATGCTGTTCTTCGGTGATGGCACCGGCATCCCCGATACATGGGCAAACTCGCGCGACGAAGCCGCGCGCTGGGGCATCGGCTGGCCGCGGCACGATATGAGCCCCGTGATTACCGCCATGTCGCGCGTCACCAAGCATGTCGGGTTCGGGCTGACCTACGCGTCCACGTTCATGCATCCGTTCTATGTGGCGCGGCTGTTCAATTCGCTCGATCACGTCACCAACGGCCGCATGGCATTCAACGTCATCGCATCGAGCCGCGGCGCGGACGCCGCCAACTACGGCTTCGACGAGTTGATGGAGCACGGCCTGCGCTACGATCGCATGGAGGAGTTCATCGACGTCTGCCGCGCGCTGTGGAACAGCGTCGAGCCGGATGCCTTCAAGTGGGATCGCGAAAGCGGCGTGGTCGCCGATCCGTCGAAGGTCCATGCGATCAATCATGCCGGAAAATTCTTCAAGGTGCGCGGCCCGCTCAACTGCGTGCCGTCGCCGCAGATCCAGCCGGTGCTGGTCCAGGCCGGCAGCTCGCCGCGTGGCATCAAGGCCTCGGCCTACATCTCGGATCATGTGTTCGCGCGCTGGCCCTCGAAGGAGGGCAAGGCCAAGCATCGCGCCGAACTCGACCAGGCGGCGGTCGCGGCGGGCCGCGATCCCTCCAAGATCGGAATCCTGTGGGGTTGCGGCCTGATCGTGGCGGAGACGCAAACTGAGGCCGACGCGCGGCGCGAGCAGCTTCTCACCATGATTCCGAGAGAGGCGATCGGTCCCTATCTGTCGCACAACTCGACGTTCGATTTCTCGAAGCTGCCCGCGCGATTCTCTCTCAACGATTTGAATGCGCAGGTCGCAGCGAAGAACGCCTCGCCGGTCGGCATCGTCTACAAGATGGCGCAGACTGTCGGCGGCGATACGATGATTTCGCGCGACGACTTCTTCGAATATGGCCTGCGCAACGCGACCAACTACGACCGGACGTTCGCCGGTACCGCGCCCAAGCTGGCCGACATGCTGGAGGAGGAGTTCGAGGCGGGCGGCAGCCGCGGCGGCTTCATGATGGTGCATCCGCAGGCCGTGCCGCGCGATCTGCTCAACGTGGTGGACTATCTGGTGCCGGAACTGCAGCGGCGCGGCCGCTTCCGCACGCGCTACGAGGGCCGTACGCTTCGCGATAATCTCGCGGAGTAGGGGCTGGCTGCGAATTTTCAACGGTTTGCGGTGGTTTCGTTTTACTTCGGCTCCCTCAACCGTTCGTTCCCGCGAAAGCGGGAACCCAGGGTCGCATTCCTCATCGCTCATGCGGCCCATATGAGCGCGCCCGAAGAAATCAATCAAATCTTCGACATGCCGACGGCCAATGGTGCACGTATTTTGCGCCTTGAGAAGTACGGCACTAAACCTGGTTGTCAGGCGGACCTAGTGGTCTTGAATGCACACTCCCCTTTAGAGGCGATAACATTGCAAGCAGACTGCAGATATGTCTTCAAACGGGGGCGTCTCATAGCTGAAACGGAAAAAAGATCAACAATGCATTGGTTGCCAGAGATCAGCTAGGCTCCGACCCATAAAGATTCCCATGTCAGCGAATATGTGATTCACGGTCTCCGACAGGAGGCACTCCATGAATCGCGGTTGTTTCTGCCTGACGGAAGACCAGTTGGCCGAACGGCCAGTAATGCGTCGGCAACTCGCGTTGGTCTTGTGGCAAGTCCGTAAAACGCCAATACTCACCCCAGTTCGGGAGTCATCTGGAGAATCCCGGCCAATATGTCTCTTGCGGTCGCTACAATCCGAGGTATAGCAAGTAGCAGTACACGGGCAATCAGGAGCAGATCGCGATCTTCCTGGGAGGAAGGCTGAATCAATATCTGGCCGGCAATCGCGATTTGTGCGGCGGCGCAGCCTACCAGCGCTTTCCGGAAGCCGAGAAGATCGTGCCGTGAGTTTCCAACCCGCAGCAAAAAGACCGTCATGCAGCACCGCGACAATTCCGTCCGCCTTGTGACCCGCGCCGCAGCGCTTGCACTCGCGATGCTGGCCGCCGCCGGTCATTCGGCGGCGGAGGCCCACCATCCGATGGGCGGCGCAACCCCCACCACGCTCATGCACGGGCTTTTGTCCGGTCTCGGCCACCCGATCATCGGCATCGACCATCTCGCCTTCATCGTGGCGATGGGTGTGGCGGTGGGTGTGGCAGGGCTGAGCCTTGCCATGCCGGTCCTGTTCGTGGCGGCGTCGGCCATGGGCGTCGCGCTGCACGTTAACGGCATGACGCTTCCGGCCGCCGAACTCTCGATCGCCGCATCGGTGCTGCTGATCGGGGCGGCGGTCGCCTGGGGCGGCGCGGTGCCCGCGGCCGGCTGGGCTGCGCTGTTCGCAATCGCCGGGCTGTTCCACGGCTACGCCTTCGGAGAAGCGGTCGTCGGCGCGGAGCGCACGCCGCTTGCGGCCTATCTCGTCGGCCTGGTCGTTGTGCAGACCGCGCTTGCGATTGCGACCGCGCTGGTCATCCGGCGCGGTGGCACGGCGCTGACGCCGCAGCTGGCCGGGGCGGCCGTTGCGGGGATCGGTATCGCTGCGCTCGTCGGCCAGATCGTGCCCAAGTAAAGGGCTCGTCTTGCCGGCGCGGCGGGGATAACTCATTTTGACGTCCATCGCTGGCCTACCAGCGTCACGGCCTGATTGCGCCGACCGACGCAGTGCGTCGCGCTTTTTCGGACGGACTTGCAGCGGGGCGGAGGCAGGTGAAGGTCTATGGCCCACATAAGACGCTCTACTACCGGTTCGTCCGGTGGGCGGCGAAGGGCGTGTGGATCGACATTTTCGCCCGTATTCCCCGGATGACGCTCTGATTATCGCAACGCTCACACCGATTCAGATATAGGCATCAGCACCTTATCCTGGATCGAGCGAGGCGTCGTCGCCCTTGAAGAACATTTCAGCGTCCCCGCTCTGGCGTCCAAGTACGTCAAGCCGGAGGCGATCCAGAAGCGAGGCCACTTCAAAGGCCTCGCCATCGCACCCGGCAAGCAAAGCCCGATGGAGCTGCTGCCGGAGATCGGCGACAAGCGATTCAAGTCACTGGACGATGCCGGCATCACTGTGCAGGTGCTTTCGAACAGCGGCGCCGTCCCCGATCTGGCGCCCGGCCCGGACGGCATCGCACTCGCCAAGGGTGTGAACGACTATCTCGCCGAGGCCGTCGCCAAGCATCCGAAGCGCCTCGCCGGCTTCGCCGCATTGCCGATGGCGAGCCCCAACGCCTGCGGCGACGAACTCAAGCGCGCGGTAAAAGACCTGAAGATGGTCGGCGCGATGATCCACGGCACCACCGAAGGCCGCTTCCTCGACCATCCGAGCTACGACGGCCTGCTGGCTGCGGCGGTCGAGCTGGTCGTGCCGATCTACATTCACCCGAACGTGCCGGACCTGACCATCCGTCAGGCCTATTACGCCGATCTGCCGGAAGGCGCCGACCGCGTGCTGGCGACCGCCGGCTGGGGCTGGCATTCCGAGGTGGCGATTCACATTCTCCGCATGGTGATGGCCGGGACGTTCGACAAGCATCCCAAACTCAAGATGGTAATCGGCCACATGGGCGAGATGCTGCCGGTGATGATCGCGCGCATCGACGATGTCGGCGCGGCCGATATCGGACACCTCAAGCGGCTGCCGAGTCAGACCATCGTCGAACAGGTCTGGATCACCACCAGCGGCATCTTCACACAGCCGCCGTTCGTGGCCGCGCTGCAGACTTTCGGCATCGACCGCATCATGTTCTCGGTCGACTACCCGTTCGCGCGCGATGCCCAGGGCCGCAAGTTCCTCGACGAAGTTTCGCTTGCGCCCGCCGACATGGCGAAGCTGTGCCACGGCAACGCGGATGCGCTGCTCAAACTTAAGGCCTGATGCGCACCTTTGCTGCGTTGCTGCTCGCCGCCCTGGCTTCTCCGGCCGGGGCGGCCGACGATCCCTGCCAGCACGCTGCGAAGGACCCCGAGTTCACGGCGTGCTGGAACGCGCAGTTCAAGACGTCCGACGCGGACGTGCGCCAAAAGCTGCGCGTGCTTGAGGAGCGCCACCGCAAGGACGAGCCGGCGCTGCAACGTCTGATGATCGGTGCGCAGCAGAAATGACTCGCCTGGCGCGAGGCGTCCTGCCGCGTCGATACCTTCGATTCGAAAGGTGGATCGGGCTTCAGCGTCTATTGGCGCCCGGCGCCACGAACTCCACTGTTGGTGTTGTTCTTCCGTAAGCAGATCGATCCGAGCCTCGAGCTCGCCGGGCAGATAGTAGTTCTCCAGCAAGATGCGGTTCTTGAGCGTCAGATTCCAACGCTCGATCTTGCCCTGTGTCATCGGATGATAGGGAGCGCCGCAAACATACCGCATGTCTTGCCTGTCGAGCCATTCCGCCAGCTCCGTCGAGACGTAGCTCGGGCCGTTGTCGGATAGCAGACGAGGCCGATGTGTCACGTTGATCTGGTCCAGCCCCGATTAAAACCGTCGAAGCTCCTCCCAGGGATAATCCGCAGACGCAAAGTGTCCCCATCGCGCAAGTTCTATGAGATTGGCCGCGGCAAAATGTGCACCACTCGAAGCTAAACTGAGATCCACCAGGCTTGCGATATTCCCCCCGGGCTTGAGCCCACAGGTCGGGGTGATGATTTCCAGCAGCCGCGCCTCCCGATCGCCAGGAAACCACAGCAGCTTTACTGTTGCTTCGCTCGCAACGCCGAGTTTCACGACCAACTTGGCGAGCCTCCGCGCGTGCAGCCCTCCGGCCCGATCGGCCTTGAAGAAATCCTTTCCCGACCAAGCGCCCCCACCAATCGCAACACGAGGCCCATAGGCGTCCATGACTAACTTTTTCCCCGAGAGCCCGTTGTCGCCTTCGGGGCCTCCAACCTCAAAGGCCCCGGCGCCATTTACAGTCAGTTGATCGGGTAGAGACGGTGACAGCCCTGGAAACACCGCAGCCAGATGCCGCATTTCATCCTCAACCTCGAGCCGCACTGCGCGATGCAATGCCACGTCGTCACTTGATTGGCGTTGCTGCAACGAACAGCTGAACCCATTAAGCTTCCAGGTATCGTCTTCTTCACGCACGACAACGATGACTTTTCCATCAGGTCCGAGGCTAAGGTCAGGCCGTTTGTCCCGCAGGCTGTGGAGCCGACGTGCAAGTCGGCCCGCGAGCCAGTGCTCGACCGGCAGGTGGTTTGTCTGCGGCAGATTGTTGGCGTAGCCGATGCAGATCGCCTGATCGTCGGACAAGTCCCGGAAGGCATCCTCGCCGTCTTCCAGGGAGGCCAGGCAGAGCGCAGACTCTACATCAAGTTCCTCCGGCGACGGATACCAGCCACCACCGTATCCCGCTGTGAGATAGATATTCCGCACGATGCCTGGAACATCAATGCTCTCCGCATCCTTGCAGGCAATGCGACCAGTAACGAACACGCGATTGCGATGAACCGCGACCTCGACTCCGACCAGCGCGCGTGCTTCCCGGCTGATCGCTTCTGCGACCAGTGCGTCAGCGATGGCGTCACAGAGTTTGTCCGGGTGTCCCGGGAAAACGAATTCGGCAACATGATTCGTCATTTTCAGGCTCCGTTGGAAAGGATGGTGGTGAAATTCGCAACGTCCGCCAGATCGTTCGTGCTGGCGGTTGTGCCGAGAAAGGCGACCGCGAGCTTTGAGTCGGCAAGTGTTGTTCTGTGCTGGCCGCGGGGTGTTCCCACCCAGCCGTCGGTGACGATTAGCGATCTTCGCACCCGGTTTCTCGCCATGTGTGAAGCGACGCACGCAATGTTGGTGCCGCCGGTAGACTTGCAGACGCCGCGGCGCAACTCGTCGAGGCTGATGTCGGCGATCGTGGTTGAAAACAGGTGAACCGTGGGATGCACGTATTCACGGCAATCGAGAACCGCTCCGTAGAGCGATTTCTTGACAGCTTCCATGCTGCCGGAGACGTCCATGTAAACGTGTACGCGTTCTCCGGTGCGAATCGTGCGGCGCCAAGGGACGGCACCGACTTGCAGAAGCGGTTCATACCCAAGCGAGCGCATGACGGCCGAGCGACGATCCAGGGCCGGGATCGGGGTCGGAGCCGCCACCTGATCCGGACAAACCCGCCGAATGGCTCCTGTGCTATTCGAGCCCGCGACCTTGTGGATCAGCTTCCGCAGGAGCGCACGATTGGACGGTGACCGGGTTGCCTGAATAGCTGAGATTCTGAGAATGTCGGCGAGTGAACGGCCCTGGATCGGATCCGGCGGTTGCGGCCAGTGCTCGACGATACTGCGAACGATATCGAACAGCACCGGGGAGCGATCCTCAAGCTTGCCCGCGGTGGAACTGCCTTCACCGTGTCCGCCAAGGAGTGGAACGCCCTTGATGACGTCTTTCGGCACCAGTCTGGGCAGGACTTTGAAAACCTCCTGGTAGCTTGCGCCCGTATCGGAATAGAGGGCCGCATGGACGTCGCGAACCACTGCAACGTGCGGTGCGCCAAGGTCCAAAATCCCTTTCGGCGTCTGCGCCCGGTCTGGCCAGCCTGGAGGGGGACGCAGAAGGCATTCGGGAAACCGCGCGGCATCGTAGTAGTCGGTCAAAAACGATGTGTATTCCTGAGCCGGAAACATCCGGCAGATGATGCCGTTGATCACCGAGTCAAAGATGAAATTGTGAACGGACGTTATTGTTGGGAACAGGGTCGTATGCCCGAGCAGGACGTGATGCAGTTCGTGCATCACGAGCATCAATAGCTTTTCGGAGGTGCGGGCATGCGTTTTTACGAACTTCGGATTGATCAGCAGTCGCGGCTGCACGCGGCATTCCACCGCCGCGGTGGGCACAGTCTCGGACTCTACGATGTCGAGCAGGCGAAGCAGCGCGGATAGCGCGTAGGTGCCGCCGGGGAAGCAATCCAGAATGCGCTCGGCAATGGGTATGGGCTTCAGTTCGCGGGCGAATGCGGGGGTCATGGGGTTGCTCCTGGAAGACGTGCGACAAACAAAGGGGGAACGAGCAGCGAGACACCACGACGGTGCAACCCTGCCTGAATGGCCGGTGACTTCGTCCGCAGCCAGATCGCGTCCGAGCATTTGGTCAGTACGGCCAATGTCGAGAGGATATCCGCCCAGATAATCCGGTGGCCCGAAGCAAACGGAACGACGGCGCAGCCATCAGGCAAGGGAAGTTCCCGGGCACGTTCATCGATCAGCGCGCAAAGCTGCTGCCCCGGATAGCGCCCTGGTTTGATCCCGAGCAAACGCAGGATGCCGGGGGCTCCGACGCGCGATGTGCCGGCAGGCAGAACAAACCGGACTGGCCTACCGAACACACCGTTTCTGTCTGGGTTGCTGCCTGCACCTCCGGCGAAGTCGGCAAGGCCGGCGTATTTCACAACCGACTTCGGCGGCGCGGACATATTGTGCAGCAAAGCGGTGCTCTCAAACACTTTCGGGCCCTCGCAGCCGAATTTGCGTGACTTCGAATGCCTGGTACGCCGCTTCTGCATCGGCCGGTGTGGCAAGTTCCTTCCGCGCATAGGACGCAGCGAGCGCATTGGCGCGGAGGTTCGATCGCGGATTGAGGGGATCGAGCCGTGACAGCAGATCCTTGATCCGGCTCCACGTCTGGAAGCGTGTGTCCGTGGCGTGAAGCGTCTCCGCGAAATTGGGTGGCGTGGCGATGTTTCGGTAGATTTCGGCGGCCTGTTCAGCGACTGCAGCATTGAGACGGCCGATGGCTCCAGTTTCGAACAGGTGGACGACTGCGGCATCCCTCGCGCCTATGCGAAGTTGAGCCAATACGTCCGCAACGATGCCGGAGAGTTCGCCTTTAGGCAGGCTTGGCGATCCGACCGCCAGGCGGAACCGGTCCAGCGGGTCGGCGGTGCACAGGATCGCGCGGAGCGGATCATTGGGGAGCACCTTGGCGAGGCGCCATGCCTCGCGATGCGCAGCAAGAAGCTTTGACCCATTTACATCGATGCCCTGCGCTCGCTGCGGCAGTCCGTGTTTCACCGTCAGGAGCGCGATGTCGGACGGCGGGATCGATGGGTCGAGCACAACCGCCGCCGCATTGACCGCCAATATTGAGCGAAACAGCATCCCGGCCCGCCGCGGGCTCAGACGAATTTCCGCCTGCGCGAGCAGGGCAACGAGGGTCCGTACATAGTTGGCGATGCCCTCGGCCAGGCTGATCTTGATGGACGGCAGGCCAGCCCGCACCCTCATCAGCAGATCGAGCAGTTGCTGCGGCGCCGCCGGTTCGATTGGCCCATCGTCCGCTCGGATTACAGCGATTTGCTCTGTTTCCGACAGGTGCTCCCAGGAGGGCATCTCGACGACAAAGGCAAACCGGTCCGCGAGCGCGGCATCAAGCGGTTCGGATCCGAGATAGCCATTGTCGTTGTCGTCCGACGAGGGCGGGTTCATCGCCGCCCAGCGGAAGCGCAGTCCCTCGAGCGGCAAGCCCTGAACCTTACGTTCGTGGATGATCGGGAACAGCTTGTTCTGAATGTCCGGCCGGCACCGGCTGATTTCGTCGAAGATCACCGCTCCGGCACCCCAGATGGCCGCTGGGGTTTTCACATATTCAAGTTGGCCATTCTTGCCCGGCAAGGGGAAGCCAACGAGATCGTCGAAATTCAGAAGGCTGGCATTGTAGTGCCGAAACTGCAGGCCAAGCGCGGAGGCGATCCTCGTGAGCAACAGGGTCTTTGCTGTGCCATGCGGACCGATCAGAAGCAGCGGCTCTTCGGTCGCCAGTGCGGCCACAAGGATTGGAGCTAGGTCTTCAAGTCCTTGCAAGCCAAGAGGCTTGAAGGGGCTCCGCCGAGCTGGCGCATGTTCCGTTTTGTGGTGTGCTTGATCGGGAGCGTTCACCACCTTCATTTGCGAAGTTGTAGGCATGTAAATCCTCCTTCGTGCTTGAGGAGGACTGACGCTTCATCATGAAGACCCGCTTGATTGCCTTATGGGCCGCATGCCGCATTAAGCGGAACCACCTTGCCCGGGGAGGCAGGTTGGTGGAGGCGTCAGCCTCGCTCGTCATGTCGTGTCGACAATTCTAGTGTTTGGATTTCATCTCGACTAAGCGGACATTAAAAAACCTCCTCTGGTTTCCCGAGGAGGGCTGACATTCTCTTGCGACCCGTTTCGTTGCCGAAGTGGCCGCATCCCCTTGCGGGAACCACCTTGCCCGGGAAGGCAGGTTGGCGAGGGCGTCAGCCCTTCTCTTGATGCAAGATCATTTGTGACAGATGTCGAGGAGTTTGTCGAGGCTTGCCTGGCTGCAATCGTCGGAATCCGCACGCCATCATTCGACAGTCGTGTTCGATCCTGATCCTGACAAAAACGGTCAGGGCATGGGTTTCAGCATATTGTGATCGCCGCTACGCTTAACCTCCGATCGCGAGCCCGGGGGGGCTTCAATGCCGTTCATTTTCTACGACACTGAAACGACGGGGACACGCACGTCGTTTGACCAGATTCTTCAGTTTGCAGCGATCAAGACGGACGATGACCTCAACGTCCTCGAAACCTTCGATATCCGTTGCCGGTTGCTGCCTTACATCGTGCCCTCGCCAGGAGCACTTCTTGTAACCGGGGTATCGGTTGCTGAAATCACGACCTGTCCCACATCGCATTTCGAGATGATGCGGCGGATACGCAGCAAGATGGATGCCTGGAGCCAGGGTGGAGCTGTTTTTATTGGCTGGAATAGTATGAGGTTTGATGAGACGTTGTTGCGTCAAGCCTATTACCAAACGCTACTGCCGGTCTATCAAACAAATACCAATGGCAACGGCCGGGCTGACATGATGCGAGTAGTGCAAGTCGTCGCTGCCTGCGCACCCAACATGCTTGCTGTCCCACTCCAACCAGACGGGAAAGCCACATTCAAACTGGGGCTTGTTGCGGCAGCGAACGGTATCGTGCTCGAAAATGCCCATGAGGCACTTGCTGATACCAATGCCACGCTTGGGGTTGCGAGGCTGATCAAACAGCGTGTGCCCTCGTTGTGGGAAGCCCTTATAAACAATGCTCGGAAAAATGATCCCTTAAGGCTCATGCGCAGTGAGCCAGTCCTGTTGCTGAGCGAGAATTTTTTCGGGAGTTCTTATAATTCCATTGTCACTCCAGTCGCAGCCAATGTGGACAATGCGAATGAATGGGGTGTGTTCGATCTCCAATTCGATCCGTTGCAATATCTCGGCACCAGTGATGACGATTTGCGAAATTCGATCGATGGCAAAGTTAAGGTAATCCGACGCGTATCGATCAACTCGCAACCTGGACTCCTGCCAATAGCTTTTGCGCCTGACGATGTGCGCGGTGGTCGACAGTATGTCGAGATCTACCAAGCGCGAGCACGCCTTATTGGTGAGCACTCATTATTTCGCAAACGCGTTGGTGTCTTTCTTGCCGAACGGTTTACGAACCAGCCCGAGAAAACCCACGTCGAGGAACGCATTTACAGCGGGTTCCCCTCTAATGATGATCAGGAACGTCTGAGCTTGTTTCACAAAGGTGATTGGGATGAGCGCGTTGGAATTATTGGGGAAATTGAGGATGATCGCTACCGTCAACTCGGGTTGCGAATCCTGGCTACGGAGTGCCCGGAGAAACTCACAGCCAAACAGCGTCAACAGTGGAGTTCCTGGCGTAGAGAGCGGCTGTTGGCAGAAGGAGATATGCCATGGTTGACTGTTGGGC
>SHVN01000105.1 GCA_009694215.1 Xanthobacteraceae bacterium | reverse complement strand
GGTGTTCAGCGTGGCGCTCATTGCCGGCACCACGCAGCTTTCGACCATCGCCGAGACCTTCGTCCACGCCAGCATCGGGCTCCGGGTGTCGCTGGGCCTGGCCATGTTAGCCTTCGTGTTCGTGGCGATTGCCGAGAATGCGCGCATTCCGATCGACAATCCGGCGACGCATCTCGAGCTGACCATGGTGCATGAGGCGATGGTGCTGGAATATTCCGGCCGCCACCTCGCCATGATCGAGGCCGCGGCCGCGCTCAAGCTCGTGCTTTATTTCTCGCTGCTCGCCTGCCTGTTCGTTCCGTTCGGCATGGCGACGACCGACAAGGGGCTGGCCGCGCTGGCGATCGGATTCGCGAGCTATTTCGCCAAGATTATCGTGTTGGCCGTGCTGCTTCCGGTCGGCGAAACCGCCATCGCCAAGATGCGGGTGTTCCGTTACCCGATCTTCCTCGGCGGCGCATTCGCGGCGTCCGCGCTCGCGGTGTTCCTGCTGTTCGTGTCGCGGCGCTTCTGATGACGCCAGCCATCGGCTTCGATGTGGCTCACCTGCTCGCCGGCTCCATGCTGGTGCTGAGCTTCGTGCTGCTCTACCAGGCGCGCATCACCGCCGTTCTCAATGTCTTTGCTCTGCAGGCGATCGCGCTGTCGTTGTCGGTAGCCTGGCAGTCGTTGATCCAGGACGCGCCGCACCTCTTGGTGACGGCGGGGATCGCTTTGCTGGTCAAGGGCATCTTCATCCCCACAGCGCTGCACCGGATCGTGCGGCGCCTCGGCATCCACCGCGAGATAGAACAGGTGATCAGCGCCGGCCCAACGATGCTCACGGGACTGGGTCTCGTCGCGTTGTCTATTCTCTTGGTCATGCCGGTCGGCGAAAACGTCAGCGTGCTGGTGCGCGGGGATCTTGCGTTTGCGCTGGCCATCATTCTGCTCGGCCTGCTGATGATGATCACCCGGCGCAACGCCGTCACCCAGATCGTCGGATTCATGTCGCTCGAAAACGGCTTGGTGCTCGCGGTCACCGGCGCCAAGGGCATGCCGCTGGTGGTGGAGTTCTCGACCGCGTTCTCTATCCTGATTGCGTTCATTGTGTTCGGCATCTTCGTCTTCCGTATCCGCGAGCGTTTCGACAGCGTGGATGTGAGCGCGCTGGACCAGTTCCGCGGCGAACGGGGAGACCGGGCGTGATCAACCCGCTGTACGCCATCCTGGCGATCCCGGCATTCGCCGTTGTGGTGCTGGCGGTCATTCCGGGCTACCGCATCGGGGCGGTGCTCAACATGCTGGCGAGCGGGCTCACCTTCATGGCGGGGGTGTCGCTGCTGCTGGTCGAGCGCTACCGCACCGACATCCTCATCATCGACGATTTCAACATCTATCTCGTCATTCTCACAACCTTCGTCGCTTTCACCACGTCGATCTTCAGCGCCAGCTATATCAGTCACGAGCTTGAGGTCGGACGGCTCACGCCGACGTTCCTGCGCTTCTATCACGCGCTGTACCAGGCCATGATCGGCGCGATGAACGTGGCGCTCGTCGCCAACAATGTCGGCCTGCTCTGGGTCGGGGTCGAGGTGGCGACGCTCTCGACCGTCATGATGGTCGGCATCTATCGCACGCCCGAGGCGGTCGAGGCGGCGTGGAAATACTTTATTCTCGGCTCGGTCGGCATCGCGCTGGCGTTCTTCGGCACAATTCTCGTCTATCTGGTCGCGCAGGAGGTGTCGGGCGAAGGGCTCCCCGCCATGGCCTGGGACCTGATGGTGCAGAACTCGTCCAAGTTCGATCCCAAGCTGCTTTCGCTCGCCTTTGTCTTCCTGCTGGTCGGCTATGGCACCAAGGTGGGCTTGGTGCCGTTCCATGCCTGGCTGCCGGATGCCCACGCCGAAGGACCGACGCCGATCTCGGCGGTGCTCTCGGGACTTCTCCTCAACGTCGCGCTCTATGCGCTGTTACGCTTCAAGATGATCATGGCGGCCAATCCCAACACCATCAATGTCGGACTGGTGCTGGTCGTGTTCGGCCTTGGCAGCCTGGTGTTTGCGGGTTTCATGCTTTACCGCCGCCGCGACATCAAACGGCTGTTCGCCTATTCGTCGATCGAGCATATGGGCATCATCACATTTGCCTTCGGCATGGGCGGACCACTCGCCAATTTTGCAGGTCTCCTGCACATGACCATGCACTCGCTCACCAAATCGGCGATCTTCTTTGCCGTCGGTCACATTGCGCAGGTGAAGGGGACGCAACGTCTCGCCGACATCAAGGGCCTCTCGGCCAGCCATCCGGTGCTCGCAGTAGGCCTTGCGCTGGGCGTCATCGCGATCGCGGGCCTGCCGCCGTTCGGCGTGTTCACCTCCGAGTTCATGCTGGTTTCGTCGAGCTTCGCGCGCCAGCCTTGGCTTGCGGTCGTGCTGGTGTTCGGATTGATGGTGGCCCTCGGCGCGCTGATCCTGCGGTTGCAAGGTGTGCTGTTCGGCGAGCCGAGTGGACCATCTGGCGAGGTCAAGGCCACCTATGTGCCGCTGTTTCTGCATCTTGCGCTCGTGCTGATGGCCGGGCTGTGGCTGCCCGAACCGGTGGTGCGCTGGTTCCGCGCCGTGGCCGCGCAACTGGGTTGATCGATGAGCGAACGCCTCGCCAAGCGGATCGCGGAGGGGACCCCGGTGGCCAGCCATCGGCCGTGGCCTCGCTATGAGGTCGACCAGGCCGGCTGGACCGGGGCGGCGCAAGCGCTGGGCGAAGGGGGCGGCGATCTGCTTGGCCTGTGGGGCGAGACGGATTTCGTCCATCTCGCGCTGCGGGTGACGGGCGCCGCCGCGCCATGCGTCCTTTCCTACCGCGTGAAGACCTCCGACTTTCCGTCGGTCGGCCGCTACCACGCGCCTGCGCTGCGGCTCGAACGGGCCGTATGCGATCTCTACGGCCATTTGCCGTTCGGTTCGCCGGACCGGCGGGCGTGGCTCGATCACGGGGCCTGGGGCCTGCGTGCGCCGCTCGGGCCGCGCACGCCGTCGCTGCGGCGCGATCCGGCGGCCTATGATTTCCTTCCCGCGCTGGGCGAAGGCCTGCACCAGATTCCGGTCGGGCCGGTGCACGCCGGCATCATCGAGCCCGGCCATTTCCGCTTCAGCGTCAACGGCGAGATTGTTGCACGGCTGGAGGAGCGGCTCGGCTACGTGCACAAGGGCATCGACGGGCTCCTCACCGGCACCGATATCGAACGCGCGTCGCGCGTGGTGGCGCGCATCTCCGGCGATTCCACCGTGGCCTATAGCTTCGCCTTCGCCCGCGCGGTCGAGGAGGCGCTGCAGATCGACCCGCCGCCACGCGCCAAGATCCTGCGCGGCGTCATGGCCGAGATCGAGCGCATTGCCAACCACCTGGGCGACATCGGTGCGATTTGTAACGACGCCTCGTTCTCGCTCATTCACGCCCATTGCGGCATCTTCCGCGAGCGCGTGCTGGCGGCGGCCGACCGGGCGTTTGGCCATCGGCTGATGATGGACCGCATCGTGCCGGGCGGCGTCAAGGATACCGGCCCCGGCGCCGGGCGGGGCTTGCAGGTCATGCTCGACGAGATCGAGAAGCCGTTCGCCGAGATCGTGCGGCTCTACGACGACACGCCGTCGCTGCAGGATCGGACCTGCAACACTGGTATTGTCAGCAAGGCGCTGGTGGACACATGGGCGGCCGGCGGCCATGTCGGCCGCGCCTCCGGCCGCGACTTCGATACCCGCCGCGATTTGCCTTATGCGCCCTATCACGACGCCGCCTTCGCCGTTCCGGTGTTCACCGCGGGCGACGTCGATGCGCGCGTCTGGGTCCGCATCCGCGAGATCGAGCAGAGCATGCTTCTGCTCAGGCACTGGCTCGCCAATCTGCCGCCGGGCCCGGCGCGGGTTGATCTGCGGGACGGCTCGGGCGAGGGGATCGCCATGACGGAGGCGTTCCGCGGCGACGTGCTGGTGTGGGTGCGCGTCGAGGGCGGCCGCATCGCCAAGGCCCACGCCCGCGACGCATCGTGGTTTCAGTGGCCGCTGCTGGAGGCCGCGATCGAGAACAACATCGTCGCCGACTTCCCACTCTGCAACAAATCGTTCAACTGTTCGTATTCGGGGCACGATCTCTGATGCGCACGCTGCTGCTCCGATCGCTGTTCGCACGCGCGGTTACGGTTGCCGCGCCACGGCCGGATGCGCCGCCGCCGCCCGGCGAGGACGCGATCCTGACGGAACTCGGCAAGGCGCTGGAGGTGCGTGCGCGCCGGCTGTTCGGCCGCTCGATCACCATCCGTGAGGTCGATGCCGGCTCGTGTAACGGCTGCGAACTGGAGATTCACGCGCTCAACAACGCGGTCTATGACGTCGAGCGTTTCGGCATCAAGTTTGCGGCCTCGCCGCGCCACGCTGACGTGCTGCTGGTGACGGGGCCGGTCACCCACAATATGTGGGTGGCGTTGGAAAGAACCTATGCCGCGACCCCCGATCCGAAATGGGTGGTGGCGGTGGGGGACTGCGCCGCTGGCTGCGGCGTGTTCGCCGACAGCTATGCCACCGTCGGGTCGGTGGAGAAGGTGGTGCCGGTCGATCTGGTGATCAAGGGCTGCCCGCCGAAGCCGATCGATCTCGTGAAGGGCCTGCTGGAACTGATGGACAGGGCCACGGCCAAGCCTGCCGCAAAACCGGTCGCGCAAGCCTGACGGTCCGGCCATGGCCATCTCCGATTGATCCAGGTCAAGGCGAACCCGGCCTCGCCGGGCGATGTTTTGCTCCGCTGCCAATCGCGTCTGCGGGCGCGCAAAGACAGACCGGGAGCCGTGCGCCATGTCCACGCTTCAGCCGTCGATGGGATCTGCCGTGGTGCCCCAGGAGAACTGGTTTTGCGCGCACTGAGGCCTGCTGTTGGCCATTGCGGCGCTGGTCGCGGTACTGATCCTGCCGACGCCCGCGGGATTGCCGGTGGCCGGCCAGTGCATGCTGGCGATTCTGGCCTTCGCCGTCATCGTCTGGATGACGGAGGCGATCGACTATGCCGTTTCCGCCGTCGTGATCGCCGCGCTGATGCCGTTCCTGCTCGGCCTGTCTCCCAATGTAGCCAATCCCAGCGTGCTGCTGGGCACCAGCGCCGCGCTGGGCCTTGCCTTCAGCGGCTTCGCCAACACCGCGCTGGTGCTCGTCGCCTCCGCGCTGTTTCTCGCGGTCGCCATGACCATCACCGGCCTCGACCGCCGGATCGCATTGACCATTCTGTCCCGCACCGGCACCGGCACCCGGAGCGTGGTGATCGGCACGATCCTTGTCGGCATCGTCATCGCATTCTTCGTGCCCTCGACCACGGCGCGGGTGGCCTGCCTCGTTCCGATCACGCTCGGCATCATCGCGGCATTCGGCGTCAACCGCGGGGGCGCCTTCGCGGGAATGCTGATGATCACCACGGTGCAGACCGCGAGCATCTGGAGCGTCGGCATTAAGACCGCGGCGGCGCAGAACATGGTCGCCATAGGTTTCATCGAGCGGACGCTGAACACCACGATCACCTGGCTGGAATGGCTGGTCGCGGCGGCGCCGTTTGCCGTTCTGATGTCGGTAGCGCTCTATTTCGTGATGACCCGGATGATGCCGCCGGAGGTGATGGAAGTGCCCGGCGGGCGCGAGGCCATCCGCAAGGCGCTTGCCGACCTCGGCCCTATGAAGACATCCGAGAAGAAGCTCCTGGCGATCTCGCTCACGCTGCTGGCGTTCTGGGCGACCGAGGGCGTGCTGCACAAGTTCGACACCAGCACGACCACGATCACTGCGGTGGCGCTGATGTTCCTGCCGGGCATCGGCATCATGACCTGGAAAGAGGCCCAGCCGAAAATTCTGTGGGGCACGGTGGTGCTGTTCGGCATCGGCATCAGTCTGGGCACCGCGCTGTTGCAGACCAAGGGCGCCACCTGGGTCGCCGACATCGTGGTGGCCGAATTTGGCCTCAAGTATGCAACCGCGCTGTTTGTGCTCGGCGTCATGAGCCTGTTCCTGGTCGTGATCCACCTCGGCTTCGCCAGCGCGACGGCGCTCGCCTCGGCGATGATTCCAATCTTCATCGCCGTGCTCAAGAGCCTGGCGACGCCCGAGATCAGCATCGTCGGCATGACCATGCTCCTGCAGTTTGTGGTAAGCTTTGGGTTCATTCTGGTGGTGAACGTGCCGCAGAACATGGTGGCCTACGGCACCGGCACCTTCGCGGCGCGCGACTTCGTGCGAACCGGCTTGGTGATGACCGTCATCGCGCTGGCGATGGTCATGCTGCTGGGCGCGACCTATTGGCGCTGGCTCGGCTACGTCTGACGGAGTTTACGCCTCGCGCGGTTTGGCCAGCGGCGATTTCTCGCGCGACACATATTCGCCGGCGCCCTCCTGGCCCACCAGTTCGCCGTCGCGTACTACGAACTTTCCGCGCACCATCGTGGAGACCGGCCAGCCCTTCACCTTGATGCCTTCATACGGCGTGTAGTCGCTGCCGCCATGCATCAGGCTTTGCGAGATCGTTAGCTCACGATTGGGATCCCAGATGGCGATGTCGGCGTCGGCGCCGACCGCGATGGTGCCCTTCTTCGGGTAGAGCCCATAGGTCCTGGCGTGGTTGGTGGCGGAGAGTGCGACGAACTCGTTCAGGGAGATGCGTCTCTTGCTAACACCCTCTGAGAACAGGATCGGCAATCGCGTCTCGACGCCGGGAATGCCGTTTGGCACCCAGCGGAACGAGGTGCGGCCCTTGGGCGCGAGCTTGCCCTTTTCGTCGTAGCGGAACGGGCAGTGGTCCGAGGAGAACAGCGAGAACACGCGCTGCTGCAGGCCCTCCCAGCACGCCTGCTGGCTGGCGTGATCGCGCGGCGGCGGCGAGCAGACGTATTTAGCGCCCTCCATGTTGAGGCCTTCGAGGTCTTTCGCCGTCAGCACCAGATATTGCGGGCAGGTCTCGCCGTATATTTTCAACCCGCGCTGCTGGGCCCTGCGGATTTCCTCCATCGCCTCGCGGTTGGAGACATGCACGATCATGATCGGCACGTCGACGATCTCGGACAATGAAATCGCCCGGTGGGTGGCCTCGCGCTCGACCGGGATGGGCCGCGACGCGGCGTGGTAGTGCGGCGCGGTCTTGCCCGCGCGCTCCAGCCGGTCGGTGAGGAAGCGGATGGTGTCGTAGTTCTCCGCGTGCACCATCACCAGCGCGCCCGTTTCGCGCGCCACGCTCATGACGTTGAGCAATTCGAGGTCCGAGAGCGCGAGCCCTTCGTAGGTCATGAACACCTTGAACGAGGTGTAGCCGTCGTTGACCAGCGCCGGCAACTCCTGCCCGAGCACGCGGTCGGTCGCGTCGGCGATGATGAGGTGGAAGGACACGTCGACGTAGCAATGGCCGTCGGCCTTGGTGTGATAGGCCTTTACCACCTCGCGCAGGCTTTCGCCCTTCTGCTGCATGGCGAAGGGCAGGACCATCGTATTGCCGCCGAAGGCGGCGGAGCGGGTGCCCGAGGCGAAGTCGTCGGCCATGACGATGCCGGGCCCGGACGGCTGGGCGATGTGGACATGGCTGTCGATGCCGCCGGGGAGCACCAGCCTTTCCCGCGCATCGACGATGTCTTTCGCGCCGCCGAGGTTTTCGCCTAGGGCCGCGATCCGCCCGCCGCTGATGCCGACGTCGCACTGGAAGGTGTCGGATGCGGTCGCCACCGTGCCGCCGCGGATGATGGTGTCGAAGGTCATGTGAGTTCTTCTAGCATTGTTTTTTCGTTCTCTCCACGCGGGCAGCCTCCATTGTTCTCGCGGCGCGATTGCGCCCGAGTTATGTGCAATCGGCACGCCATCCCGGAGTGATGGCGGCGCGGGACGCCGGGGTCCCGAAAGACCCGCGGACCTTGGCGCCTCGCGGGCCAAGGCAGTCCGGATGTCAGAACCGCAAGTCCGCCGTTTCTCCAGCGTCCCGTGCGCGGTGTTTATAGGCTTGCTCCGCATGCCCCCGGTGGACCACTTTTCTACCCACCGCTGTTGGGCCGCAGCGGCCCCGGCGGAGTTTCCCTCCGGCCCGCAAAGCCCTGCGTTTTCAACGCCGACCTGGGACCAGTGCTTCAACATGTCGATCACGCGCGGCTTCGACCACGACCAAGAGGAGTGGCAGGAGTCGATTCAGGACTGCCTGGAGGGAAAGATCCCACTCTGATTGTCCATCGGCAGCGAACCAGCCGTCGTTTCTCCGTAAACTTGGAGCGGGCCCGGCTTCGGCCGGCACGCCTTTTTTACTGGAACGAAAGCGGGATGCCGTGGCTTGATCCCGGCATGGCTGACGAAGAAGCGGCAGGCAAGGACCAGGGCGGCAGGCCAGACCTCGACGACGAGCTCGACCGCCTGCAGGCGCGTCTGCCGTACCGCATCTCGCTCTTCGTGCAGAAGGTGCGCAGCCCCGCCGTCGCACCCTATCGGATTCCGGCCGGCATCGCGCTGACGCTCGGCGGTGTCGTTGGATTCATGCCGATCGTCGGTTTCTGGATGGTGCCGCTGGGCCTTGCCGTGCTCGCCCAGGACGTACCGGTAATGCGCCCGCCGCTGGCGTGGTTCTTGGCGAAGATCAACGGCAAGCGGAACGATCCGTCCTCATCCTGAGCCTGGAGAGCGGCTGCAGGAATGCCACGCCGCGTCAGGGGGCAGCACGCAATTGCTTTCCGAGCCGCCGCCTTGCAGGATCGGCCGCGAAAAGGGGAGACAAGAGGAGGGAGTACCGAAATGCTGTCCGAAGCCGACCGCAGCAAGGCCGCCGACATCCTGATGGAGGCGCACAAGATCCGCAAACAGGCGGTGCAGCTCTCGACTACCTATCCGCGCATCACCATCGAGGACGCCTATGCGATCTCCACCGTGGTGCACAAGCGCCGGATCGCGGCGGGGCGCAAGCTGATCGGCCACAAGGTGGGCCTCACCTCGAAGGCGATGCAGCGCTCGTCGATGATCGACGAGCCGGACTTCGGCTATCTGCACGACGACAACATGGTCGCCGACGGCGCCAAGGTGCAGCACGCCGACTATTGCCGGCCGCGGGTCGAGGTCGAGCTTGCCTTCGTGCTGGGCAAGCGGCTGATGGGGCCGGGTGTGGGCCTGACCGACGTGCTGGCGGCGACCGACTACGTCGTGCCGGCGCTGGAGATCGTCGATGCGCGGCTGCAGGACCCGCGCAAGATCTTCGACACCGTCGCCGACAACGGCGCCGCCGCCGGCATCGTCATGGGCGGGCGGCCGGTGCGGCCGATGGACGTCGATCTGCGCTGGGTCGGCGGCATCATGTACGTCAATTCCGAGATCGAGGAGACCGGCGTCGCCGCCGGCGTGCTCGGCCATCCGGCGATGGGCGTGGCGTGGCTTGCCAACAAGCTGGGGTCGCTCGGCACGCCGCTCGAGCCCGGCCATATCGTGTTGGCGGGCTCGTTCACCCGCGTGGTGTTTGCGAAGAAGGGCGACACGCTGCACGGCGATTTCGGGCAGTTGGGCGGCATCTCCGTGCAATTCGTGTAACCACGGCTGTCATGCCCGCGAAGGCGGGCATCCAGTAAACTGAAGACATGCGATAAATAACCAACATCGGGATTACTGGATCGTCCGCCTACGCGGACGATGACAGCCGCAGGGATCAGCAACGATGGATATGCCGCGCAACGCCTTCAAGCACGCCATCGCCAAGGGCCAACTGCAGATCGGGCTGTGGTGCAGCCTGTGCAGCCCGGTGGCGATCGAGGTGGTGTCGCATTCGGGCTATGACTGGCTCCTGCTCGACACCGAGCATTCGCCGAACGACGTGACCGACATCCTGACGCATCTGCAGGCGGCGCAGTCTGGCACCGCGTCCTGCATCGTGCGGCCCGCCTGGAACGACATGGTGCTGATCAAGCGCTATCTCGACATCGGCGCGCAGACGTTGTTGCTGCCGTTCGTGCAGAACCCGGAGGAGGCCAAGCGCGCGGTCGAGGCGACGCGCTATCCGCCGAAGGGTGTCCGCGGCATCACCGGCTCGGGGCGGGCGAGCCGCTACGGCCGGGTGAAGGACTATCTGAAGAATGCATCGAGCGAGATCTGCGTGCTGGTGCAGGTCGAGACGCGCGAGGCCTTGAAGCAGATCGAGGCGATCGCGTCGGTCGACGGCGTTGATGGCGTGTTCATCGGGCCGAACGACCTCTCGGCGTCGTTCGGCCATATCGGCAACTGGGGCCATCCGGAGGTGCAGGACGCAATCGAGGACGCGGCGAAGAAGGTCAAGAAGACCGGCAAGGCCGCGGGCATCCTGACGCCGAACGAGGAGGAGGCGAAGAAATTCATCCAGTGGGGCTACATCTTCGTCGCCGTCGGCGCGGATCTGGGCCTGCTCTCCAAGAACGCCGACGCCTTGGCGAAGCGGTTCAGGCCGGGTACCTAGAGGGCATGACGAGCTCGCACTGGCAAAGCGTCCCGCGCGCGAATTTCATGTTCCTGCATGCGGCGCGGCTGCAGGCGCACTACGGCGCGCAATGGCTCGGGCGCGCGGCGCGGGCCTATATCCCGGGGCGACCGAGCGAGCATCACACTAATCTCGGCTGGGACGATGCGTTCGGGGGCCTCACCACGCATCCGCTGCCGGACGGATCGCGGCTTGGGCTGCGGATCGCCGACCTGACGCTGGCGTTCCTCGACCGCAATCCGCATTCGCTGCCGCTCGACGGACGCGCGGAGGCCGAGGTGCGGACCTGGCTCGGCGGCCATGTGGCGGCGCGAAATCTCTCTGCCGGCAAGCTCGACGATCCATCGCCCTACGCGATGCCCAGTCATGTGCTGGGGCAGGGCGCGCGCTATTCGCTGGACGAGATCGGCGACGCGCTGCAGACGCTTGCGCTCTGGTACGCCAATGCCAACGCGGCGCTCGCGGCTGTTCAGCGGCATCTCGCGGCGAAAAAACTCAAGGCCCCGCCGGTGCGCTGCTGGCCGCACCAATTCGATCTCGACTGCCTCGTGGCGCTGCCGCGCGGGCGGACCATGGGGATCGGCTACTGCCCCGGCGACGAATTCTGCGACGAGCCGTATTTCTACACCTCGATGTGGCCGGAGCCATCGATCCCGGGGCTGCCGCTGCTGCCCGCGATGGCGCACTGGCACACCTACAAGTTCCTGGCGGCGCTCGCCCCCGCGCACAAGATCGTCGCCGCCCACGACCAGGGCGCCTATGTCCAGCAGTTCCTGGATGTGTCGGTAGCGGCGGCGCTTCACGCGCTGCGCTAGAAACGCCACTATGGGGCTCGGAGCCTGTTTTTTCGGGAACCTGGAACATCGGGTCCCCTGAAAGGTTGGTTTGCGCGCCACCAGCGGCGGATGTTGTCCGTCCGGGTGGCAATCTCTGGAGAGCAAGCGATGTTCAAGTTCTGGTACGGCGCCACGATGCTTTCGCTGGAGTCCCGGCAGGTCATCGGTTTGCGGATGATGAAGTTCGCGATGGGCGGCAAGAATGCCCACGCCGAGGCGAGCCGGATGGTGACGGAGAAAATCTGCGAATCCATCGCGGTCGCGGCGACGCTCCTGAGCGGCGGGTCGGGTCATGCCGTCGTGGCGCAGGTGCGCGCGGTCGAATTCCCGCCGCCTCTCCTGCGGATGAACGTGATACGGTCGGGCAACGCACCCTCAACCGGGACTTCCCCATGTCCGAATGCCTGCACTGCGACGTCAACGATCTGGTCGAGAAGCAGCTCGAGAGCGAAGATGCCGACCTCGCCGATTTAGCCGCGCGGCTGGCCGAAAGCCTGGCCGACCTGATCCTGCTCGCGCCGCCGGGCGAGCAGTCGAAGCTGATGGCCGACGTGCTGGCGAATTTGGGGCAGGCCTATCTGGAGAAGACCGGCGCGATCGAGGCGACGCCGCGGCATTGAGCCGGCTAGCGCGCCGGCCGGGTGCTAGAATGACGCCGCGCCGCTGATTCTCAACACGAGGATACGATGCAAGACCGACCGCGCAGGCCCATGAGCTCACGGGATGCCGCCGAAGCCATGTTCAAGCCCGCGGCGCCGAAGCCGGTCGAGCCCGCACCGAAGCGGCCGTCGGTTCCGGGCGCCAAGGAGACGGTGTCGCTGCGCATCGACCGCGACGTGCTCGACCACTTCCAGGAGGACGGGCCGGGCTGGCAGGAACGCATCAATGAGGCGCTGCGGAAAATCGCCGGCAAGTAGAGCCGCCATCGCTAGGGTCGCATTGCCAAGCCGAAACCATCGCGCCGCGCCAGGCGCGGCGGCTTCACCGAGGCCGGCGCGGCTGTCATCCGCAATTACGATTGCGCAAACCCAACCGGCATATGGCCGGCCCTTAACCGGTTTCGCAGCAGGCGCATCGTTACGTCGCTGCTGCTGGCGGGCGGTTCGATGGCGGCAGTTTGCGCTTACGCGCCGCGCGCGAACGCGGTCGATGCGACGTGGGCCGGTCCCGGAGCGAATTAGAATACAGCGGCAAATTGGACGCCGAATACAGTGCCGGATGGCCTCGCGATTCTTTCTGGTGCGAATCCCACTGACGATCGCGCTCAACCCCTATCTCGACACCCGCGGCGGCTGCATCGGTTCGTCCGGGCCGGCGCTGTCCTTCGCGCCCGACTGGCCGCTGCCGCCGGAGGTGGCGGCGGCCTATGTCGCGGTGACGCCGCGCGACATGCCCACCAAGGCGCCGCGAGGTGTTCCCTACGGGGCCGACTGAGCTGGAGCGCCTGGGGCTCGGCCTACGGCGGGACCAACAGCACCGGCGGCGATCCCGCGACGATCGGCAGCCACGACACCACGTCGCGCACGGTGGGATTTGCCAGCGGCTTCGATTACCGCGCAACGCCGGGCAGTCTCGTCGGCTTCGCGCTGGCGGCGGCCAGACCAGCTATGGATTGAGCACGGGTCTTGGCACCGGCAAAAGCGATGCGTTCCAGGTGGGCGCCTTCGGCTCGCAGAGGTTTGGCGCGGCCTATATCTCGGGGATATTGGCCTACTCCTATCACCGCATGACCACCGACCGCACCGTGACCATCGCCGGCGCCGACCATCTCCGGGCCAGCTTCGACGCGCACAATTGGGGTGGCCGGATCGAGGGCGGCTATCGCCTCGCCACGCCTGTGGTAGGCATCACACCTTATGGCGCCTATCAGGCACAATGGGTCCACACGCCGTCGTATAGCGAAACCGTCGTGTCCGGCACGCCGGCCTTTGCGCTTAGCTATGATGCCAAAACGACGAGCACAAACCGCGTGGAGGCGGGAGTCTGGTTCGACAAGAGCTTCGCGTTCTACGACCGGACGACCATCGGGTTGCGCGTGCGCGGCGCCTGGGCGCATGACCGCAGCAGCGATCCGAACATCAACGCCACGTTCCAGTCGGTTCCCGGCGCGAG
>SHVN01000009.1 GCA_009694215.1 Xanthobacteraceae bacterium | reverse complement strand
GGCCGCGGTGCCGCCGACATGGCCTTCGCGGCCGGGCAGAAAATCCTTGATCCGCTCCCACTGGTCGTCGCGTAATGCATGGCGGCGCATCGGTCGGCCCTCCTCAAGCCGACCGCCCATGAGTCACAGAAAAACTGATTTGGGAATCCCTAACTGAAGACAGGCCCTAGTTGTCGAGGAAGCTCCTGAGCTTCCTACTCCTGCTCGGATGCTTCAGCTTGCGCAGCGCCTTGGCCTCGATCTGCCGGATGCGCTCGCGCGTCACCGAAAACTGCTGGCCGACCTCTTCCAGCGTGTGGTCGGTGTTCATGCCGATGCCGAAGCGCATGCGCAGCACGCGCTCCTCGCGGGGGGTGAGCGAGGCCAGAACCCGCGTCGTGGTCTCGCGGAGGTTCGACTGGATCGCAGCATCAATCGGCAGGATCGCGTTCTTGTCCTCGATGAAGTCGCCGAGGTGGCTATCCTCCTCGTCGCCGATGGGCGTTTCGAGCGAGAGCGGCTCTTTCGCGATCTTGAGGACCTTGCGCACCTTCTCCAGCGGCATGCCGAGCTTCTCGGCCAGTTCCTCGGGCGTGGGCTCGCGGCCGATCTCGTTCAGCATCTGGCGCGAGGTGCGCACGATCTTGTTGATCGTCTCGATCATGTGCACCGGGATGCGGATGGTTCTGGCCTGGTCGGCGATGCTGCGGGTGATCGCCTGGCGGATCCACCAGGTCGCGTAGGTCGAGAACTTGTAGCCGCGGCGGTACTCGAACTTGTCGACCGCCTTCATCAGGCCGATGTTGCCCTCCTGGATGAGGTCGAGGAACTGCAGGCCGCGGTTGGTGTATTTCTTCGCGATCGAGATGACGAGGCGGAGGTTGGCTTCCACCATCTCCTTCTTCGCCTGGCGGGCCTCGCGCTCGCCCTTCTGCACGAACTGCACGATCTTGCGGAATTCGCCGATCTCAAGCCCGGTCTCGCCGGCGAGCTGGTGGATGTTGCCGCGGATCTCCTTGATCTTGTCCTTGTCCTTGGCGACGAGGTTCTTCCAGCCCTTGGCGGAGAGCTTCGAGACGCGGTTGAGCCAGTACGGGTCGAGCTCGGAGCCCTGGTAGCTCACCAGGAAGTCCTCGCGGGTGACGCCGTAGCTCTCGGAGAGCCGCATCAGGCGGCCCTCGAAGCCGACGAGCTTCTTGTTGATGTCGTAGAGCTGCTCGACCAGCGCGTCGATGCGCGCCTGATTGAGCCGCAGCGACTTCACCTCGGCGATGATCTCTGCCTTGAGCTTCTTGTACTTGCGCTCCTGGGCGGGGGAGAGCGCGTCGCTCTTGAGTTGAAGCTGGATGTCCTGGTCCTGCAGCCGGCGCAGCCGCTTGAAGCTGTCGGCGATCTTGTCGAAGGTCTCGACCACCTTGGGCTTCAATTCTGCCTCGATCGCGGCGAGCGACAGCGAATTCTCCATGTCGTCGTCGTCGAAGTCGCCATCGGCGGCCGGCTGCTCGCCGCCCTCGCCCGCCTCGTCGTCGGGGGCGCCGGACGCAGGCTTGTACGCGGCCGGCTGCGCGGGCGCCGAGGGGGGCGCGGCCTGCGGCTGCACCACGGTCAGATGCGGCGCGGCGTGGGAGCCCGGCGCCTGGTAGCCGCCCTGCTGCCCGCCTTGCGGGGAGCCCGGGATCGGCTGGCCGTCGGGGCCGACAGCCCGCCCGTTCTGCATCGCCATGTTGTTCTTGGCGTCAGGGCCGGCGTAGGTCGCCTCCAGATCGATGATGTCGCGCAGGAACACCTTGCCGGTGTTGAGTTCGTCGCGCCAGATGATGATGGCCTGGAAGGTGAGCGGGCTCTCGCACAACCCCGCGATCATCGCCTCGCGGCCGGCCTCGATGCGCTTGGCGATGGCGATCTCGCCCTCGCGGGACAGAAGCTCGACCGAGCCCATTTCGCGCAGATACATCCGCACCGGATCGTCGGTGCGCTCGGACGGCTCCTTTTTCTCGGTGGTGGCCAGCGCCTTGGGCTTGGCCTCAACGAGTTCCCCGTCGCTGTCGTCGTCGTCCTCTTCGGCGTCGGCGGGCTTGGCCTCCTCGTCGTCGGCGCCCTCCTCCTGCTCGACCACGTTGATGCCCATCTCGTTGAGCATCGCGTAGATGTCCTCGATCTGGTCGGAGGAGACCTCCTCGGAGGGCAGCACGGCGTTGAGCTGCTCGTGGGTCACATACCCGCGCTTCTTCGCCTGCTTGATCATCTTCTTGACGGCTGCATCGGACAAATCGAGCAGCGGCAGCGGGCTGTCCGGCGCGGCGTCGGCGGCCTCCTTCTCCTTCTCGGGGACCTCCTTGTCGTTGACCTTGGCCTTGGTCGCCGCGGCACTCTTGGACGCCATACCCTTCTCCTGATTCTTCTTATGAACAGCCGGCGCCTTGGGCGCGGCAGCCCTCCGGGACGATCCCGGCCGGGTGGCCGAAGGCTTCTGCTTAGTCGCTGTATGCCCCTTGCCCATTCGAGGGCCTCCTACCTATAGGGAGATGAATCGGTCCGCGGCCAAAGCGGGCTTTGGTCGGACGATACCCGGCGGAATCGCCTCGAATCGGGCCCGGAGTGTCGACCGGGCTCCCTTAAGCCCGGCTTAACCCTGATCAAACGCTGGGAACCTGTCTCCTATTCCCAGTTGCATTGCAGCGTCTTGGACGCAAAAAGCGCACCAGAAGTACTAGAAGCTTCGCGCCGGGCGTCCCGAAGACAGACCAAAACCCTCGATCTGGGCCTCGCTCCCATCGAGGGCAGACAACCGTCCCTGCACGTCACGAAGCCAAGCCAAATTGGCGTCGGTTGGTTCCTCGCCCAGCGCCCGCTCGGCGTCCTTGAGCTCCCTATTTAACGTGCGCTGCCTGCGATGCAAGGCAACAACGTGGGTCCACCACTGGGCCACGTCGTCGACCGAAGCGCCGGCCCGGGCCGGCCAATCGGAGGTGTGGGTGATGGCGGCCTCGACCCGGCCCAACACCCCGGTCAGGCCCCGCGCCGCGATCGCCGCGCGCAGGCCCTCCGGGTCGGCGGCGCCGGCGCCGATCGCCGCGTCCATCACCGCCTTTCGCAGGTGGTCGGTGTCGGGATTGAGAAACTCAAGCTCGGAAAACTCCTCGGCGTGGTGTTCCAGCAGCCAGGGGTGGTTGATCACCGTGACCAGGATCAGCGCCTCGCGCGGCGGCAGCGCGGTGCGGAACCCGCGAACGATCGGGCTACCGGACAGCCGCGAGCTCGGCAGCGACATCGGTGCGCGCAGGTTCGGCCCGCCGCGCTGCCAGGAGTTCTGGCTCCGGGAACCGTCCCGGCCCGACCGGCCCTGATTGCCGAACGGACCGCCGAACTGACCTCCCATGGGGGCGCGCGGGCGTTCGCCCCGCCCCGGCTCGGATTTCGGGATCAGAAGCTGCCGCAGGCGCGCGGAGAAATCCTGGGCGTAATACTTGCGCACCGATTCATCGCCGATGCTGCGCACCACCTCGTTCACCCGCGACTCGAACGCGGCGCGGCGCTCCGGGGTATCGAACGAGGCAGCCTCGGTCTCGCGGGTCCACAGCATCTCGCCGAGCGGGCGCGCGCCCGCCAGCACCTCTGCAATGGCTTCGCGTCCGCCGGAGCGATAGAGGTCGTCGGGGTCCTGCCCGTCGGGCAGCATGGCAAAGCGCAGGCTCTTGCCGGGCTTCAATCGCGGCATCGCCAGATCGACCGCGCGGAAAGCGGCGCGCTGGCCGGCCTTGTCGCCGTCGAAGCACAGGATCGGCTCGTCGGTCATCTTCCAGAGGAGCCCAAGCTGGTCTTCCGTGAGCGCGGTGCCGAGCGGCGCGACCGCCGCTGGATAGCCCGCCAGCACCATCGCGATCACATCGACATAGCCCTCGACCACGATCAGAGCGGCGCCGTCGTGCACGGCCTGGCGGGCGGCGGCGCCGTTGTAGAGGTTCGATCCCTTGTGGAAGAGCGGCGTCTCCGGCGAATTGAGATACTTCGCCTGCGCGTCGGCCGACAGCGCGCGGCCGCCAAAGGCGATGATGCGGTCGCGGAAGTCGGTGATCGGAAACATCACCCGGTCGCGGAAGCGATCGTAGGGCACCGGGATGTCGTCGCCCGAAATCTCCAGGCCGCATTCAACCATGTCCTCGACCGAAACGCCCTGCGAGCCGAGATGCTCCTTCAGCGCAAAGCGCTCGCCCGGCGCGTAGCCGAGCCTGAATTTCAGCTGCGTGGCGGAATCGAGGCTGCGGTCGGCGAGATAGCCGCGAGCCTTGGCGCCGCCGCGCCCGGCCAATGTCGCCTCGAAGAACTTCGCGGCGAGTTCCATGACCTCGTGCAGGGTCTTTCGCTTTTCGTCGCGGGCCTCTTCCTCCTTGGAGAACTTCGGCATCGGCACGCCGGCCATCTGCGCCAGCCGCTCCACGGCCTCCGGGAACTGAACGCCTTCGGTCAGCATGATGAAATCAAATATGCTGCCGTTTTTTTGCGAGGAGAAATCGAACCACGCCTGCTTCTGGTCGTTCACGAAGAACGACGCGGTCTTCTCCTTGTTGAACGGCGAGAGGCCCTTCCATTCGCGCCCCGACTTCTGCAATTTCACGCGTCTGCCGACGACTTCCGAGACAGGAAGGCGGGCCTTTAACTCTTCAAGGAACTGTGGCGTGAAGCGCATAGGGTTGGGGCACCTTCCGGCGCAAAGCCACAATGGCCGCGTGGGACGAATCGCACCATGATGATTAGATATTAAGGTACAGAGATGCCGGGTCGGAGTCACCCGCCGCGACCAAAGCTCGAAACGACGGATTTTGCCTGTTTTCCGCAGGGCAAAAGCCATCGCCAATTTAATTCGATTACGCGAACCTCTCAGAACGCCTGACAATAAACGTTTGGAGATCGCCAATGAAGGAGTTTTGTATCTGTTGTGGAAAGCCGAGCAAATACTCCATTGAATTGGCAGAAGGCAGCCAAGCGAACAGGCTCTTGGCAACTCCGCGTTATTACCTGCCCAACCAGCACGCGCGAAATCCTAAATTCCCGGCAGTCATGGAAGAAATTCACTTTTGCAAAAAAAATGCATGAGATCTGTCGAAGATGCGCTTCGAGCTACAATCTTGTATCTGCAAGCCGAAAACGATCAGCTTTCTATCAAACCGGTCTAATGTTGGGACTAGAAGATTGTCCAAACTGAATCAGGGAGACGAAACTTAAACATGACGGAGCACACCTTCGTCCTCGTCCACGGCGCCTGGCATGGCGGCTGGTGCTGGCGGCGGGTGTCCGACCTCCTGGAGCGGCAGGGCCACAAGGTGTTCACGCCGACACTGACGGGGCTCGGCGAGCACAGCCACCTCCTGCGTGCCGGGATCAACGTCTCGACTCACGTCACCGACATCGCCAACCTACTGAAATGGGAGAGGCTGTCGGACGTCGTCCTATGCGGCCACTCCTACGGCGGCATGGTGGTCTCGGGCGTCGCCGAGAAGGCGGGCGTGGCCATCGGCTCGATCGTGTTCCTCGACGCCTTCGTGCCGGAGAACGGCGACTCGATGGCCGACCTCACGTCGCAGGCGGTCCGCGACAACCTCAAGATCGCATCCGAACGCGGCGATCTCGGCGTCCCGCCACGCCCGGCGGCCGCCTTCCTGGTGAGCGAGAAGGACCGGGCCTGGGTCGACGCGATGTGCGTGCCGCAGCCGATCGGCACCATGACGGAAAAGATGACGCTCACCGGCGCACGCGAGCGGATCGGCAAGAAGGCCTACATCCGCGCGAGCGCCTATCCGAACCCAGACTTCGACCTCGCCTATACGCGGGTGAAGGCGGACAAGTCGTGGCGCACCTACGAGGTGCCGTGCGGGCACGACGTGATGGTGGATATGCCGGAGAGGCTGGCGGAAATTCTGGTCGAGGTCGCGTAGCGACGGCTCGCGTTGCGCGTATCTGACGCTTTACAGAAACACCGACTCTCACAATAGATGGCCCGCTTGCACCCGCATGGCGAACTGGGTGGCGAAACCACATTTCGGGAGAGATGCCGATGGCGATCAAGGGAAAGCAGACTACCGGTCAGCTCGGCGTAACACTCATTGTGCAGGATGTGGCTGCGGCAGCCAACTTCTATCGCGACGTGCTGGGCGCCGAGGAAATTCAGCGCAATTTTCCATTCAACCCTAGCCACCCTCCCGAAAACGAGCCCGTGTCCGCCGAACTCAAACTTGCAGGTGCGCAGCTTATCGTGGCGAAGGAGAACCCTCGTTGGAGGAACGCACCGCGACCGGACTGGCCGCGCGCTCCTGTATCAGCCGGCGCGGCCTCGGCTTTCCTCACCATTTATGTGGACGACGTGGACGACGCGTTCGCACGGGCTTTGGCCGCCGGCGCTTCCCCACAGGTGGAAAATCACTTTCCGGAAAATACCTATTGGGGCGACAGGATCGCGCAATTGCATGATCCGTTCGGACATGTCTGGCGTATTCAAACCCGAAACGAAGACGTAGCCGAAGATGAACTTGCCGCACGGTTTGCAATCGTGCGGGAGCGCGCAAGGACCATGCGTGCGTGAAGGCGGACAAGTCTTGGCGCACCGACGAGGTGCCATGCGGGCACGACGTGATGGTCGACATGCCGGAGCGGCTGGCGGAGATACTGGTGGAGGTCGCCTGAGAGACGCGTGTCCCGGGCGCAGTGCAGCACGAAGTGATGCACTGCGCCCGGGACCGTTACGACCTCGGCGTGTGGAACCGTCCCGGATCAGCGGTGCATCGTTTCGCGCTCCGCGCTCACGCTACACCGCATCCGGGACAAGAAGGCCTCACTGCGGCTCAAACCCCGCGTCCTTGACCACCTTCTCGGCCACCACGCGCTCGCGCTTCATCTGCTCGGCGAACTGCTCCGGCGTATTGGCGGCGGGCACGAGGCTCCGCGCGGTAAGATGACGGTCGCGGAACGCCGGCGTGCTGACGATCTCGCCGATGTCCTTCGACACCCGGTCGACGATCGGCCGGGGCGTGCCGGCCGGGGCGAAGATGCCGTACCAGCTTCGCGACGGCGGGCCGTCGTAGCCGACCTCGGTCAGGAGCGGCACCTTGGGGAAGTTCGGCGAGCGGATGTTGTTCATCATCACGAGCGGCGTCATCTGGCCGGCCTGGATGTTGCCAATCACATTGCCCTCGCCGAACAGCCCGATCGGCGTCGAGCCGCTCATGATCGCGTTGACCGCCTCGCCGCCGCCACGGAACGGCACGCGCACCCAGTCGCAGCCCTTCTCCTTCTTCAGCGTCTCCATGTAGAGCACGAGCGGCGCGCCGGGCGCGAGATAGCTGAGCGTGCCGGCCTTCTGCTTGGACAGCGCGCAAAGCTCGTCGACGGTCTTCACGCCGAGCTGCGCGTTCACCACCAGCATGTGGATCAGGTGGAAGGCGTTGGTGATCGGCTGCAGGCTCGTTTCGGGATTGAACGGCAGGGTCTTGAACAGGAACTGGTTGTAGAGCATCGCATCGGCGTTGGTGATGCAGATGGTGTAGCCGTCGGGCGCGGAATCCGCGCAGGCGCGGGTGCCGAGGTTCATGGCGCCGCCCGGACGGTTCTCGATGATCAGCGGCTGGCCCCACTTCTGGCGCAGCGCCTCGCCGAGCGCGCGCATAAAGATGTCGCTCAGGCCCCCGGCGCTGGTGGTGGTGATGGCTTTCACCGGGCGCGTCGGCCAGTCCTGCGCGAGTGCGGATTGCGCCGCAGCCGCGCCGAACGCGGCCGCCAGCAGCAAGGTCACTAATTTCATGGTCATCCTTCCTCGATGGATGCCAGTTCGCCGCGGCAACACGCTTTCACCGCGGCGCCTCACTTCACGTTGGGATGAAGGCCCGAGGCCTTGATCGCCTCAAGTCCTTCGGCGCGCTCCTGGTCAAGCTGCCTAGCGAATTCATCGGGCTTGTTGAGCACCGCGGTCAGGCCGCGCGAATTCATGTGGCGCTGCTGGAATTCAGGGCTGGAGGCGACCTTGGCGACGCCAGCCTGGAATTTGTCGATCAGCGGCCTGGGCGTTCCGACCGGCGCATAGATGCCGAAGAACGTCGGGGCGAGATGCCTGGTGTGGCCGGCCTCCCTGAAGGTCGGGATGTCGGGGGCGAGCGGCGAGCGTGTGTCGCCGTCGACGGCGAAGCCGAGGATCTTGCCGCCGCGGATCAACTCGATGAGGTTGCCGATGCCGAATATCGCGATCTGCGTGGTGTTGGTCATCATGCTGTTGATCGCGTCGCCGCCGCCTTTGAACGGCACGCGAACCAGGTCGATGCCGTGCTTCCTGTTGAATTCCTCGACGAACGCCGTCTTGGTCAGCGACGCGGACATGTAATTCAGCGTCTTGGGATTGGCCTTGGCGAGCGCGGCGAGTTCATCGAAGGACTTCGCCTTGGTCTGCGCGGTGATTGCGAACACCTGCTGCAGGTAAAACGCCTTGGTCACCGGCGCGAGACTTTTCATGGGTTCGAAGCCGGGAACCGGATTGATCACCGGATTGATGACCATAGCCTCGGTGGAAATAATGCAGAACGTGTAGCCGTCGGGAGCCGACTCGCTGCATGCGCGCGCCCCGATCGTGCCCGCCGCACCGGCGCGGTCCTCGATCACCACCGTGCCGCCGAGAATGGGGCCAAGCTGGTCGGCGACCGCGCGCATCCACACGTCGCTCAGGCCGCCCGCGCCCTGCGAGGCGATCACCCGGATCGGTCTGGTGGGATAATCCTGCGCCGCGGCCGGCAGCGCCGGCGCCAGCATTACAACGAGCGCGAGAGCGCGAGCCCATCGATGCATAACTTCCTCCCTCGTGGCTTTTGTACTTTGTTCAGGCAACAATGCCGCAGCGGGACAAAGGCGGCAAGACGCATCGGAACGCTGCGTCGCCATAACCGGGAGGAAGCGCCGTGACGGAATACGCAATGAAGGTCGAAAAGGGCATCACCGTCACCATGCGCGACGGGGTGCGCCTCTCGCTGTGCGTCTACCGGCCGGACGCAGCCGGCCAGTTCCCGACGCTGTTCGCGGCCTCGCCCTACCAGTACGAGATGGACGAGGTGCCGGCCTATCCGCTGTTTCTCTGGCGCGAGACCGGGCCGGTCGAATGGTACGTCGGCCAGGGCTACACCTACGTCCATGCCGACGTGCGCGGCTCCGGCCAGTCCGGGGGCGAGTTCGAGTTCATGGGGTTGAACGAGCAGCAGGACTATCTCGAACTCATTGCCTGGATCGTGAAACAGCCTTGGTGCAACGGCCGGATCGGCGGCATCGGCCAGTCCTATTACGCAATGGCGCAGTGGCTGATGGCGACCTACAACCCGCCGGGGCTTGCCTGCATCGCGCCCTACGACGGCCTCGTGGATCAGTACCGCGGCTCGAACTATCACGGCGGCATTTACTGCAGCTACCGCTCGGTCTGGTACACGTCGCTCCGCGCCGACAACCAGCATCGCCCCGCCGGCAAGCATGGCCGGCCGCCGATGAAATTCGATCTGGTCGGCGAGATCATCAATCACTCGCTCGACGACGATTTCTGGAAGGTGCGCTCGCCGTACTGGCGGCTCGACAAGATCAAGTGCCCGGTGTTGTCGATCGGCCACTGGGGCAAGATGGGCCTGCACCTGCGTGGCAACATCTTGGGCTACGAGGAGGTGAAGTCGCCGAAGAAGCTCGTGGTCACCGGCGCGCGCAACACCTTCGAGGCGCACAAGATGTTCGACCAGATCGAATTCCACGAAAAGGAACTGCTGCCGTTCTACGACCTGCACCTCAAGGGCAAGAACAACGGCTTCATGGAAGCGGGGCCGGTGAAGATTTTCGTGCGCGGCGCCAACGTCTGGCGCGCCGCGGAGGAATGGCCGCCGAAGGCCCCCTATGTTCCTTATTATCTGCGCAAGGGGCCGTCGGGCAGCGTCACCTCGATGAACGACGGCGGGCTGTCGCCTGAGAAGCCGCCGGCCGGCGAGACCGGCACGAGCTACACCTATCCGGACTGGGAGTGGGTGAACGGCGTCGCCATCATCGGCCCCGACGGGCGGGTGGACCCGGTGCGGCGCGTGCTGACCTTCACCAGTGCGCCGCTCGACGCCGATCTGGAAGCGACCGGCCCGGTCGTGCTCAAGCTGTTCGCCTCCACGACCGCGATCGACACCCAGTTCATCGTCAAGCTGTCGGACCAGCAGCCGCAGGACGACGCGGCGCGCAAGGCCGGCGCGCAGCCTGCGTTCATTCCGGTTTCGAAAGGCTGGCTGAAGGCCTCGCACCGCGAGAAGGACGTGGCGCGCTCCAAGCCCGAGCGGCCGTTCTACACCCACACCAATCCGCAGCCGCTGATGCCCGGTGAGGTGTACGAGTTCGACATCGAGGTGCTGCCGATCTCCTATGTGTTCAAGAAGGGCCACCGCATCCGGCTCGAACTCGCCAACGGCGACTCGCCCGCGACCGACGGCGTGTTCTCGCATCCCTATCACCCGACGCAGATCGGCACCGACACCATCCATCACGGTGGCGCGCACGCCTCCTGCATCATGCTGCCGGTGATCGGGTAGCCTTCCGCACGCGACACGCCCGCGCCGCGCTGGACAGCCGAAGTCGAAAGGCGCAGCGTGCCGCGCGATGTGCTTCTCGGCGACAGGAAGCTTCATCTCGGCGGGCGTCATGGGCGCCGTCGGGATTGCAGCGTTGCGCAGAGTGCGCACGCCCCAGGAGCTGCCGCTGGCGGCAACGCCGCTCCTGTTTGCGCTTCAGCAAAGCACCGAAGGCCTGCTGTGGCTCAATCTTCCGCAGGCACCCAACGGGCCGGCTTCAATCGTCCTGACGTTCGTGTTCCTGTCTTTCGCCGAAACATTCTGGCCGATCTACGCGCCCGTCGCCGTTTGGCTGATCGAGCCCAATACGCGGCGCCGCCAACTCATGCTTGTCTGCCTGGCTGCCGGCGCCGGCGTCGGGATCTACCTGTTCTGGTGGATCGTCACACGGGCGCACGACGCAGCCATCGTTGACGGTCACATCGTTTACATGACGGAATCCGGACATTCCTACGCCGTCGGTCTCGCCTATCTCGCCGCCACGGCCCTTCCGCTTCTGCTGACGTCGCAACGCACGGTGTTTGCGCTCGGTGCGATCGTCCTGGCGGGCTCGACCATCGCCTATGTCTTCTACTGGGAGGGATTCGTCTCGGTCTGGTGCTTCTTCGCCGCAGCGGCCAGCGTCACGATCCTGTGCCATTTCGAGTGGTCGCACCGGCGCCGTCCGCGGCCTGCCGAGGCCTGACCCGTCTTGTGCCCGTTCCGGCGCTGGCAGGCGGTGGCGCGCGCGCCGAGCGGCGCCGCCCAACGATCGCCCCGCGGTCATGGAAGGCGGAGAAGGACCGGCAGGACGCCGATGCCCTGAAGCTTCTCGAAACCCTCCGCTACCGGCACCATGAGCAGGAACAGCATCGCGTCGGCGAAGGTTCGCAGAATCCTCGGCGGCATCACGGTCAACGTCGGCACGTCCCGCCACAGCCGCCAGTCGGGCCAGAAGCGCGGGACCCGGTCCATGTAGCCGGCGAAGTCGGCCCCATAGCGGTCCGCGAGCAGCCGCCCCTCCTGCAGCACCACGACATAGAACACCATCCAGGCCAGCACGCCAAAGACCAGACCCGAAACAATACTGCCGAGTTGCGCGCCCGCGCCCGCCCCGCCGAGGATGGAGAAGAAATACAGCGGGTTCCGCGTGACCGAGTAAGGCCCCTCGGTCACGAACTGCTCGATCTTGCGGCCGGCGATATAGAGCGACGTCCAGGTGCGGCCGAGGATGCAGACCACGATCGCGACGATCCCGATCCACTCGATCATCTCATGCGTGGTTTTCCCGCTCGGATGGCTGGAGTTCGTCACCGCGAACATCAGCACGCCGGCCGACACGGCAACAGCCAGCACGATCTTCCGGACGATCTGGACTTCAGCGATGTTCATCAGTGAGGCCGGGCCTCACTGCGGCGTCATGCCTGCGGCCTTCACGGTCTTGGCGACGCGCTCGTCCTCGCGCTTGAGTTCGGCTGCGTATTCCGCGGCCCCCCCGCCCGCGGGCTCGATCCCGGCCTTCTCGAACGCCTTGACGATCTCGGGCTCCTTGACGATCGCGGCCACTTCGCTTGCGATCTTCTGCAGGATCGCCGGCGGCGTGCCGGCGCGCGCATAGACGCCGATGATCGGCGCGAAGGCGAAGCCCGGAATGAAGTCGGCGACCGGCGGCACGTCCGGCGCCATCGCCGAGCGCTTCGCGCCGTTGGTCGCAAGCAGCGTGATGCTCTTGCTGCCGACCGCGCCGCTGAGCGACGGATAGGCCGAGAACGCCAGGTCGACGTGGCCGCCGAGCAGCGCCGGCACGGATTCGCTCGTGCCCTTGAACGGCACATGCGTCATCTGCAGGCCGAGCGAGGCCTTGAGCGCCTCCATGGACAGGTGATGCGTGGAGCCGACGCCGGACGAGCCGTAGTTGAGCTTGCCGGGATTGGCCTTCACGTAGTCGATGAACTCCTTCATCGTCTTGACCGGCACCTTCTGGTGCACGGCGAGAAACAGCGGCGCCTGCGCGATCATCACGGTCGGCGTCAGATCGGCGATGCTATAGGCCATCTTGGCGTAGATGTGCGGATTGATGGCGTAGATCGAGCCGTCCTGCACGATGAACGCGGTGCCGTCCGGCGGCGAGCTCATCAGCGCCGAGACGGAGACCGCGCCGTTGCCGCCGGGCTTGTTCTCGACCACCACCGACTGGCCGACCTTCTCCTGCAGCCGCCGGCCGAGGATGCGCGCGACGGTGTCGGGCAAGCCGCCGGCGCCGGCGGGGATGATGAATTTGATGCCCTGGCTGGGATAGGCGGCCTGGCTCCACGCGGGCCCGATCGAGAGCGTGCCGGCGGCGGTGGCTGCGAGACCCTTGAGAACAGCACGGCGGTTTCGAAGCGTCATGATTTCCTCCCGGAAAATTTGCAGGCGAATTTGGACCGCACCATACATGGTTGTTGTTTTGCGAGCGAGCGTCACGTCACCGCGATCCTGGCCTCCCGCTCACTGCGGCTGCATGCCGGTTTCCCTCGCCACCCGCGCGGCGAAGGCGCGGTTGTCGGCGATGAATTTCTTGAACTCCTCGCGCGGGCCGGTCGCCGGCTCGACCGCGCGGTCGATGAAATTCTTCTGCCGGAAGGCGGGCTCGGCGCAGATGCGCGTCACCTCGGCGTGGATCTTGTCGACGATCGGGGCGGGCGTGCCGGCCGGCGCGAACAGGCCGAACCACGGCGGCGGGTAATCCTCGCCGGTCGCCTCCAGCAGGGTCGGGATGTCGGGGAACAGCGGCGAACGCTTGGTGGAGTTGAGCGCGATGCCGTTGAACTGGCCGCTCTTGATCTGGCCGATCATGTTGGCGAGGCCGAGGAACACGATCGGCGTCGATCCGGCCATCACCGCGTTGACCATCTCGTTGCCGCTGCGGAACGGCACCCGGACGATGTCGATGCCGTTGTCCTTGTTCAGCTTGTCCATGAAATACACCAGCATGAACGAGAACGTGCCGTAACTCAGCGTGCCAGGCTTGGACTTCGCCAGCGCAACCAATTGCGGAATGGTTTTGACATTGAGCGAGGCGTTGGCGACCAGCGCATTTGCGTTGATGAACAGGTTGATGACCGGCTCGAAATCCTTCTCCGGATTGTACGGCAGGTTCTTGAAGGTGAACTGGTTGTAGACGACGGGCTCGCCGGAGAGCACGCAGAAGGTGTAGCCGTCGGGCGCGGCCTCGGCGCAGGCGCGCGTGCCGATGTTGAGCCCGCCGCCGGCGCGGTTCTCGACAATGAACGGCTGGCCCAGGCGCTTCTGCAATTCCTCAGCGAGGAGGCGCGTGAAGATATCGCCGCCGCCGCCGGGGCCGAGCGGGATGATGATGCGCACCGGCCGCGCCGGATAGTCCTGCGCCGGCGCGGGCGCGACCGGCGCAAGCCAGACCAGGATCGCGATGGCGGCGATGGCGATGCGGCGCATACCGTGCTTCCTCCCTGTTCTCGCGGCGCGCGGCGCGCTCCGCGCGAGTTGTTGTCGAATGCAAGGTTGTTGAGACCAAGTGTGCCGAAGTCCGGGAAGCTTGCCTAGCGGGCAGTTGCCCAACTTGTGCGGCGGCGCACACGAGAATGTAAAGCGACGGCGTGTCGATTGCTTCTATACTGCGGGCATTCAAGGCGGATGAACCCGCTGCAAGGTTGGGGGGAGGAAACAATGTCCGACATTGACGGCATGACACGCCGCTCAGCGATGGCGAGCGCGGCGCTCGGCGTTGGCGTAACAGCGCCCGGCGGCACGCCAGCGATGGCGCAGGCCTCGGCGCGCAAGACCTTTGTGCTCATTCACGGCGCCTGGCACGGCGGCTGGTGCTGGCGACGGGTGGCGGACTTGCTGGAGGCCAAGGGCCATAAGGTCTATTCGCCGACGCTGACCGGACTTGCAGACCGCTCGCATCTGTTGAGCAAGGACGTGGTGCTCGACACCCACATCGCGGACATCGTCAACCTGATCAAATGGGAAGAGCTCAAGGACATATGCCTCGTCGCTCACTCATACGGCGGTTGGCCGTCGTCGGGCGCGCTCGAGCAGATCGGCGACCGGGTGTCGTCGATCGTATGGCTCGACGCCTTCAAGCCCGAGAACGGACAAAAGGGCGTCGACTACGCCTCCGAGTTCAGCCGCAAGGCGATGGAGGAGGCCGTGGCGAAGGGAACTCCGGGCCGCAAAGAGCCGCCGCCGTCGGCGTTCGGCGTCAACGAAAAGGATCAAGCCTGGGTTGCGTCCAAGCTGACCGATCAGCCGAACGGCGTCGCGACCCAGCCTATCAAACTCACCGGCGCGCGCGAAAAGATCGCGAAGAAGACCTACATCCGCGCGCCGAAATATCCGCAGCCCGCCTTCGACAAGGCGCTGGCGGAATGCAAGGCCGACAAAACCTGGAAGACATTCGAAACGACCGCCGCCGGTCACGACGTCATGGTCGACGCGCCGGAATGGCTGGTGGACATTCTGCTGCAGATTTCATGAACATCGGGAGGGCTACATGACGACAAATACTGAAGCAACACGTCGCGGAGTGCTCGGCGCAATAGCCGCCGGCGCATTGGCGGCAACCGGCGGAGCACCCGCGGCGGCGCAGGCGGCCGGCAAGACCTTCGTGCTGGTGCACGGCGCCTGGCACGGCGGCTGGTGCTGGCGGCGGGTGTCCGACGCGCTGGAGAAGAAGGGGCACAAGGTGTTCGCGCCGACGATGACCGGGCTCGGCTCCTGCTCGCATCTCTTGAGCAAGGACATCAACCTCGCGACCCACATCACCGACATCGTCAATTTCGTCGAATGGGAAAACCTGTCCGACATCGTGCTGGTCGGTCATTCCTACGGCGGCATCATCATCAGCGGCGTGGCGGAGAAGCTCGCGCCGAAGATCGGCTCGATCGTGTTCCTGGACGCCTTCGTGCCGGAGAACGGCGAAAGCCTTGCGGCGACCGCCTCGCAGCCGGTGAAGGACGCGATCGCGGCGGCGCAGGGCCGCGGCGATCATTCGCTCAAAGCCGTGCCGGCCGCTGTGTTCCGCGTCAACGAGAAGGACCGCGCCTGGGTGGACGCCAAGTGCACGCCGCATCCGATTGCGACTCTGACCGACAAAATCGCGATCACCGGCGCGCGCGACAAGATCGCCAGGAAATCCTACGTGCGCGCCAAGGGCTATCCGAGCGTGGCGTTCGACGCGGCGCTGGAGAAGTACAAGCCCAATTCGGCGTGGAAGACCTTCGAGATGACCGCCGGCCACGACGCGATGGTGGATCAACCGCAGGAACTGACGGACATCCTGATCCAGGTGGCGTGACGCGCGCCTTGGCGCAGCCTCGTAAGGCTGGCCGTGGCGAGCCGCTTCATGGACCCCGGGTCAAGCCCGGGGGTGACGGCGGCGGGTGGTGGAATCCGGAGCGAAACCACTCCGCCCGGAACCGCGTCACTTCTTGTTCAGCAGTTCCTTGATCTTGCCGCTGGCCTTGCCGAAATCCATCTTGCCAGCGAAGCGCTCCTTGAGCGCGGCCATGGCGCGGCCCATGTCCTTCATGGTCTCGGCGTTGATCTCCCGCAGCAGCGCAGAAATGGCGGAACCCGCCTCCACGTCGGACATCTGCTGCGGCAGGTAGGCGGTGATGATCTCGATCTCGGCGCGCTCGGCCGCGGCGAGCTCGGCGCGCCCGCCCTTGTCGTAGAGCTCGGCCGATTCCTGGCGCTGCTTGATCATCTTCTGGAACAGCGACATCAGATCCGCCTCGTTCAGGGGTTCCTTCCCCTCCCCGCGCGCGGCGATGTCGGCGTTCTTGATCGAGGCATTCATCATGCGGAGCGTGGAGACGCGGCGCTCGTCGCGCGCCTTCATCGCCTCCTTCACGGCGTTGTTGATGTTGTCGCGCAGCACGGGAACCCCCTTCCGGCTCGGAAAAAACCGACTGTTCACATGACGCCCGCAACCTTTGACGGCGGCGGCCGGGAGGCCTATCTAGGCCCCATATGAGATCCAAACAAGACGATTCCGGCTGGATCGAGCGGAAACCCACCGCGCTCCTGGTGCTGGCGGACGGCACCGTGCTGGAGGGATTCGGCCTCGGCGCAACGGGCCTCGCGGTCGGCGAGGTCTGCTTCAACACGGCGATGACGGGCTATGAGGAAATCCTCACCGATCCCTCCTATGCCGGACAGATCATCACCTTCACCTTCCCGCACATCGGCAACGTCGGCACCAACGAAGAGGACATCGAGACCGTCAACATGGCGGCGACGCCGGGGGCCCGCGGCGTCATCCTACGCACCGACATCACCCAGCCCTCGAGCTATCGCGCCACCCGACATCTCGACCAATGGCTGCGCGCCTGCGGCATCATCGGGCTCTGCGGCCTCGACACCCGCGCGCTGACTGCGCTCATCCGCGAAAAGGGCATGCCCAACGCGGTGATCGCCCACGATGCCTCCGGCAAATTCGATCTCGACGCGCTGAAGAAGGAAGCCCGCGAATGGCCGGGCCTCATTGGCATGGACCTCGTGCCGATGGTGACGAGCGGGCAGCGGTTTTCCTGGGACGAGACGCCGTGGCAGTGGGGCAAGGGCTACGGCCGGCTGGAGAATCCGGAATTCCACGTGGTCGCGCTCGACTATGGCATCAAGCGCAACATCCTGCGGCTCCTGGCCAGCGCCGGCTGCAAGGTGACCGTGGTGCCGGCCAATACCTCGGCCGAGGACATTTTCGCGCTCAAACCCGACGGCGTGTTCCTGTCGAACGGCCCCGGCGATCCGGCGGCGACCGGGCAATACGCCGTGCCGGTGATCAAAAAGCTGATCGACTCCGGCACGCCGACCTTCGGCATCTGCCTCGGCCACCAGATGCTCGGCATCGCGGTTGGCGGTAAGACCATGAAGATGCGCCAGGGCCACCACGGCGCCAACCATCCGGTGCAGGACATGACCACCGGCAAGGTCGAGATCACCTCGATGAACCACGGCTTCGCGGTGGACAAGAACAGCCTGCCGAAGAACGTCGAGCAGACCCATGTCTCGCTGTTCGACGGCTCCAACTGCGGCATCGCGCTGAAGGATCGGCCGGTGTTCTCGGTGCAGTACCACCCCGAGGCCTCGCCGGGCCCGCGCGACAGCCACTACCTCTTCACGCGCTTCGTCGAGCTGATGCGGTCGCGCAAGGCGCGCGCGGCGTAAGTCCGTGCAGGACGCCTCGGGGCGCGTTCCTGTAGAGTAACTCATCCGTCCGCCGGGTCCATTCGATGCCCAACACGAAGCCGCCCGAGCCCCAGGCCTTCATGTTCACCGACGACGGCTCGGTGCCCAACAACCCGAGCCTGCCGTTCGTGGTCTATCGCCACGTCATCGATCTGATTGGCGCGGCCGACCCGGAGCCGGTGATCGAGAAGCTGTTTCGCGAGAACGGCTGGGGCGACGTCTGGCGCAACGGCATCTACCCCTACGTCCATTATCATTCGATGATTCACGAGGGCATGGGCGTCGCGCGGGGCCGCGCCAAGGTGCGCTTCGGCGGCAACAAGGGCGTCGAGATCGAGATCGCGCAGGGCGACGTCGTGGTGCTGCCGGTCGGCACCGGCCATCAATGCCTGTGGGCGAGCTCCGACCTCATGGTGATCGGCACCTATCCCAAGACCGGTAAGTACGACCTCTGCCGCGGCAGCAAGGGCGAGCACGCCAAGGCGCTGCAGACGATCCCGCGGGTGCCGCTGCCCGAATCCGATCCGGTGTTCGGCAAGCAGGGCCCGCTGCTGCGGCTCTGGCAAACCTGAGAAGCAAGGTCTCATGTCCGCGTCAGACTGGATCGAATTCTGGGACTCCAAGCACTCGATCTATGTGAACGCCCGCCACGAGGCCGCGCACTTCCGGCGCATCGCCGAGGACATCCGCCCCTACGCGCCGGCCGGCGGCACCATGCTCGACTACGGCTGCGGCGCAGCGCTGGCGGCGGACCGGGTGGCGGAGCCGGTTGCGCGGCTGATCCTCTGCGAGCCGGCGCCGAACGTGCGCGGAAAGCTCGGCGCGCGCTTTGCCGGCAACCCCAGAATCGCGGTGCGCAAGCCCGAGGACGTCGCGGTGATGCCGGCGCAGTCGATGGACGTCATCGTCATTCATTCGGTAACGCAATACCTGAGCCCGCGGGAAACCGACGCGCTGCTCAAGATGTTCCGACGCCTGCTCAAGCCGGGCGGGCTGCTGGTCATAGGCGACGTGATCCCGCGCAAGACCTCAGCGATTGCCGACGCGCGGGCGCTGCTCCGGTTCGGCCGCAAGGAAGGCTTTTTCGTCGGCGCGCTGCGCGGCCTCGTCCGCACCTATTTCTCCGACTACTGGCGGCTTCGCAAATCGCTGGGCCTTGCGCGCTATGATGAGGCCGAGATTGTCGCCAGGCTCGAAGCCGCGGGATTCCTGGCGGAGCGGGCGCGCTCAAACATCGGCCACAATGACAGGCGAATGACGTTCCTGGGACGCGCACGCTGATCGCGGGCCCGGCGCGGGAACCCGCCGGCCCTGTATGGTTAAGCCGATATTAATCTGACTTTGCGACAAGGCGGTGTGCTGGTTCCATTCGCGTGGGGAGTGATCGCTTGTCCAATCGCAAAGTCGTTTCCTTTATCGTCCTTAGCGCCGCCGCGGTCACGCTCGCGGGCTACAGCGCTTTCGCCCAGCGCACGAGCCGGGCCATGGCGGCCGATCAGACCGCGCCCGACCTTGCTGAACCGCAAATCTCCAACCGGGCGGCCAAGTCCTGCAGGCTCAAGGTCCAGGCCGCGCTGACCTCCATCGCAAGCCAGCCGGCCTATACCCTGGCCTCCGCATCGCCCGATTTCGATCCCGGCCGCCCCGCCAATCCGGCGATCGCCGCGGCGCCTGTCATTCCCGCCGAGCCGAAACAAGCCGCCGTGCCGCTGCCGCAGGACAAGCCCGCCGACAAGCCGAAGCGGCTGCCTCCGCCGCCGGCCCCGCCGGCGTCGAGCGGGCTGCTCGACGCCGGACAGATCACCGGTCTGAAAGGCCGGCTGCGCCTGACCTCCGACCAGGCCGAGTACTGGCCCGCGGTCGAGTCCGCCCTTCGCGACGTTGCACGCACGCATCTGCGCGGCAGCATGAAGCCGACGCACAGCGGCAAGGTGAACATCGACGTCAACAGCCCCGAAGTGCAGAAGCTGATCTGGGCGGCCATGCCGCTGCTGATGCGGCTGCGCGAAGACCAGAAGAGCGAAGTCCGCAAGCTCGCGCGCGTGATCGGGCTGGAGCAGGCCGCTTCGCAGATCTGAGCCGGAATGGCGGAATTTGAGGCCGCCGGCCGCGCAGAGTCTTGCGCGCCCAAGGGAACACCGCGCCGCACCGGGCGTTTTCCATCCCGGCGACACGCATGCGCTTCCCGACCCACCTGCCGCAGAGTTCGACCTTCCGTTCCGAACCGATCATGGTTGCGATGGCGGCGGTCGCCGTCGGCATGTTCATTGGAACCTGGGTGATCGGGCCCGCCATCACCCAGGGCAGCACCGACCAGCGCATCACGGCGCCGCGGGAGCGGACGACGTTCGAGGCCATGGTGGCGCGCCCCGACCCCATGCCCTATCGCGCCGCGACGCCCGCCTTCGACATGTCGGGGCCGCCGAACTATGCCGCCGTCGCCAAGGAAAAGGCGCAGGCCGTTGCAGGCGGACAAAGCTTCGACGATGAGCCGCTATCCGAGGCCCCAAGCGCCGGCCGCGCATCGTCCCGCCACTACCGGGCGTTCGACAGGCACAGGGTCTACTAGCCCGGCGCGGGCAGATCGACAAACGAACGGCGGCTGTTGACGGTCTCGACGTCGAAGCCCGCCGCCTTCTTGAAGCTCAGCGCGGTGTGCTCCAGTTCCTCCTGGGACAGCACGTCATGGATGTGCGCAAAGCCCTGAGGCGCGCGCTCCTCCGCCGTCTGCAGGATCGACTCCAGGCCGAGATTGCGATTCCTGATAATCATGTCGTTCATCGCCGCGATCCGCTCGTTCTGGTAGCGCATCAGCGCTTCGGCCGGATCGCGCACCGCCATCAGCGAGGCAGCCAGCACCCGGCCGTCCACCACCGCCTGCGAGCCCGCCTGGGCGCCGACCGGCTGCATCGGATGCGCCGCGTCGCCGATCAGGGTGACGCGGCCGAAACTCCAGCGCGGGATCGGATCGCGGTCGACGTTCGGCAGTTGCAGGACGTGCTCGGCCGGAGTGGCGGCGAACAACCCGTGCACATCGAGCCAGGGGTAGGTCCAGCCCTTGTACTGGCCGACGCAAGCCGCTTTGTCGGCCGCGGTGTCCCAGGCCTCCAGCGGCGGCGAGCCCGGCGGGATTTTCGTATAGGCGAGCCAGTTGATCATCACCTTGCCGCCCGGCCGCTGCATCACCGGATAGAGGATCGCGCGATGGGTGCGGTGGCCGACCACCGCCATCGACGCGCCGGTGAGATAGGGCGCGGCCTCGACGATCCCGCGATAGTGCAGATAGCCGTCGAACACCGCCTTCTCGCCTCTGTAGAAATGCTGCCGCACGGCGGAGTGGATGCCGTCGGCGCCGACGAGGATGCCGCCCTCGGCCTCGCCCGCGGGCCTGCCCGACGGATCGGCGAAGCGTGCGACCACCTTTTCGCCGCGCTCCGCGAAATCGGTCAGGCGATGGCCGGTCACGACCGCGTCCGCGCCCAGCCGCTCGTGGATCGCGGCGAGCAGGATCCGGTGCAACTCGCCGCGCGAGATGGAAATCTGCGGCCAACGGTAGCCCGCGGCGCGGCCGCGCGGCTCGGTCCAGATCAGCTGGCCGTGCTTGTTGTAGAAGGCGAGCTCTTTCGTGACGATGCCGGCCGCCGCGAGCTGTTCGCCCAGGCCGAGCGCCGTCAGCTCGCGGATGGCGTTGGGCTGCAGGTTGATGCCGTAGCCCAGCGGGCTCAGCCTCGGCACCGCATCATAGACCCGGCACGGCACGCCGATCTGTTGCAGGCTCAGCGCCAGCGACAGCCCGGAAATTCCGCCGCCGACGATAATGACGTGCACGGCAATACCTCAGTTCGGCTTGATGCCGGCTTCGCGGATGATTTTTCCGAAGCGCTCGTGGTCGGCGCGAATTTCCGCGCCGAACTTTCCACCGTCGAGATAGGCGGGGCTCAGGCCGGTCTTGCGGATGCGCTCCTGCGCATCGGGTTGCGCGACGATCTCGGCGATCTCCTTGCTCAAGAGGGCAACCACATCGGGCGGCGTCTTCGCGGGCGCGGCAACGCCAAACCAGATATCGAGGTCGAAGCCCGGCACGCCGTCGGCGATCGGCGTCACGTCCGGCAGCGACGCCGGGCGCTGCGCCGACGCCACGCCGATGATCTTCACCTTGCCGGTTGCGACGTGCGGCATCACCGCGGTCGGCGCGGCCCAGGCCATCTGCAGTGAGCCGCCGAGCACGTCGTTGAGCGCCGCGGCCGCGCCGCGATAGGGCACGTTGACGATCTCGATCTTGGCGAGCGCGTTGAGCATCATCAGGCCGAGGTGATGCGGCGTGCCGATACCGGGCGTACCGGCGGAGAGCTTGCCGGGCTCCGCCTTGGCCAGCGCGATCAACTCGCGGGCATTGTTGGGGGCGAAGGCCGGGCCGGCGTAGAGGATCAGCGGCGAGGTCGCGACGCGGGCGATCGGCGCGAAATCCGCGACCACGTCGTAAGGCACATTGGTGTGCAGCCACTTGTGCAGGACGGACGAACTCTCCATCAGCAGCAGCGTGTGGCCGTCGGGCGCCGCCTTGGCGACGGAATCGGTCCCGACCATGCCGCCGGCGGCCGGGCGGTTCTCGACCACCACCGGCTGCTTCAGCCGTTCCTGGAGCTTCTCGGCGATCAGCCGGCCGGTGGCGTCGACGCCGCCGCCGGCGCCGATCGGCACCACGATGGTGATCTGGCGCGACGGGTTGAGCTGCGCCTGCGCCGGCTGCGTCAATGCGCAGAGCAGAACAGCGAGCGATGCCCCAGCCTTGAAAATCATGTGTCCCTCCTGGCCCCGGTTTTGGGCAAATCGTAGCCCTCCCCTCATTGGGGAGCAAACATGCGGCTTGTCGCGCCCGGTTAAAGCTGCAAACTCAGCCGCAACCATCGAGGACCGCCCATGAACAAGCACGCCGGACCGCTGCGCAACGACAGCCGGGCCTGGGTCGAGGTGCCGGCCGACGACAACGGCGACGCCATGATCGCGGCGATGGCCGAGGCCGGCGTGGACTATGTGTTCTTCACCTCGGGCTCGGAGATCGGCTTCTACCAGGAGGCGATCGCGAAAGCGCATGCGCAGGGCCGCAAGGCGCCGAAGCTCATCACCGTCACACACGAGCACGCGAGCCTCAACGCGGCGCTGGGCTACGCCGCGGTGAGCGGCAAGCCCGCGGTGACGGCAGCGCATGTCGATTGCGGCACCCAGCACTACGGCGGCGCGGTGCACACCGCGTTTCACTCCGGCCTGCCCGTGGTCATCACCGGCGGCGGCTCGCCCACGAGCTATCCCGGCAGCTTCCCCGGCGCGCGCGACGGCGGCGGGCACATCTGGCTGCAGCAGAGCTTCGACCAGAACGGCATCGTGCGGCAGTACACCAAGTGGGACCACCGCATGGAACTGCAGGACAACGTGGGCCTGATGATCTCGCGGGCGCTGCAGGTGGCGCGCACCGAGCCGTGCGGGCCAGTCTACCTGACGCTGCCGCGCGAAGTGTCGCTGTACAAGGTCAAGGGCGCGAGATTCCCGACCATGGATCAGCTCGGTGTGGCGAGGCCCGCCGCGCCCGACGCCGAAGGCATCCGCGAGATCGCGCGGCGGCTGGTCAAGGCGGAGAACCCGTTCGTGCTGGTGGCGCGCTCGGGCCGCAATCCGGCGACGGTGCCGGCGCTCGTTCGCCTGTGCGAGCTGATGGCGCTGCCGGTCGCGCAATCGGGCTTGCGCTCCTATCAGTGTTTCCCGCTCAACCATCCGCTCTACATGAGCGGTGCAAGCCTGAAGGATGCCGACGTCGTGCTCGCGCTCGACGTGGACATTCCCTGGCACGCGGATTCCAATCCGCCGCCGGACAGCGCCTGGGTGGCGATGACCGACGTGGAGCCGGCCAAGCGCCGCATTCCGACCATGGAGTTCACCGCCGATCTGCGATTGACAGCCGGCGCGCTGCCGGTGATCGAGGCGTTGGAAGCGGAAGTGCGCAAGCTCATCACTCCGGAGGACCAGCCGCGCTTCGTCGCGCGCGCCGAGAGATGCGCCGCGGCCAGTGCCAAGCGCCGCACCGATCTGGCCGAGGATGCGAAGTCCCGCGCCAGCAAGGCGCCGATCGATCCGCGGTGGCTGTCGTACCGCATCGCCAAGGTGCTGGACAACAACTGCATCGTGTTCGACGAAACGATCGCGCAGAACCAGCTGCACGATTACCTGAACCTGTCGCAGCCCGGCGCCTATTTCCACAATCCGGCGTCGAGCGGCGGCTGGGCGCAGGGCGCGGCGTTCGGCGCAAAGCTTGCCGCGCCCGACAAGGACGTGATCGCGGTCTCGGGCGACGGCTTCTACATGTTCGGCACGCCGATCCATGCGCTCTGGGCGGCGCGGCACTACAAGGCGCCGTTCATGGCGGTGGTCTACCAGAACCGCAGCTATTCGACCGGGACGCTCCGCATCAACAGCGTCTATGGCGCGAAAGACAGCTACGCCGCCAAGGCCGATTACGACGGCGGCTATTTCGATCCGCCGATCGACTTCGCCAAGGAGGCCGAAGCCGCCGGCGCCTATGGCGAGAACGTCACCGACTCGGCGCAGATCGAAGGCGCGCTGCGGCGCGGGCTCAAGGCGATGCGCGAGGAAGGCCGGCCGGCGGTGATCTCGGTGTGGCTCGCCCGATTGCTGCAGAAGGACTAGGGAGCGACGGCCGATGCACCGCTGGCGTGAGCGCCTGATCGCCTTGTCCTGCGCGCTGCCGTTCCTTGGCATCGCGATCCCGGCGCAGGCGCAGGACTATCCCGCGCGGCCGGTGCGGATCATCACCGACTCCGCGCCCGGCAGCGCCATCGACGCGACGCTCCGGATCATCGCCGACGGGCTCTCCCGGGTGTGGGGCCAGCAGGCGGTGCCGATCAATCAGCCGGGCGCTGGCGGCGCCATCGCGGTCCGCGCCGCGGCCGCGGCCGCCCCCGACGGCTACACGCTCGCCATGCCGGCGGTGTCGGCCTTCGTGGCGCTGCCCGGAGCCGCCGCGGGCCTGCCGATCCAGGTGCCGCGGGATTTCGCGACGATCGGCTATCTCGGCGGCGCACCCATGTTCATCACCGCCGCGCCCGGTCTCGGCGCCAAGTCGCTGCCGGATCTGATCGCGCTGGCGAAACAGCGGCCGGGCGAGCTTGCCTACGGCACCAACGGGCCCGGACGGCTCACGCACCTGACCGGCGAACTGCTGCAAAGCCGGGCCGGGATCAAGCTCCTGATGATTTCCTATTCGGGCGGCACCGCGCAGGTGCTCAACGACGTGATGGGCGGGCGCATCCCGATCGCCATCGATGCCTATTCGGGGCTCGCGGGAGCGGTCCAGGCCGGGACCGTGGTGCCGCTCGCGGTCGCAGCTCCGAAGCGGCTCGCCGATTTCCCCGATCTGCCGACCGTGGCGGAAACTCTTCCCGGTTTCGAGGCTGGCGGCTGGCAGGTGCTGGTCGCGCCGGTCGGGACGCCGGAGACAATCGTGCAGAAGGTGAACCGCGATCTGATCAAGGCGCTGGCCGAGCCGGAAACCCGCGCGCGGCTGGTCAGGCTCGGCCGCGACGAGCGCCCCATGTCGCCCGCGGAGACCCTGGCCTTCATCCAGGGCGAACAGCGGACCTGGGCGCCGATCCTGCAGCAGATCGGCGGGGCGCGCTGATCCGCGGGGATGCCCGACCGCCCCCGGATGGGCTCGCGCGGCCCTTGCGCAAGGATCGATCGAGACGTCAAATCCATCGTTTGCTAGGGGGGAATGGCGATGAAACTACTTCGCCGGAATTTTCTGAAACTCGCCGCGGGCGCCGTCGCGCTTCCGGCCCTGTCGCGAACCGCCTTCGCGCAGGCCTATCCGTCGCAGCCCATTCGCATCATCGTCGGTTTCGCCGCCGGCAGCGGCTCCGACATTTTTGCGCGGCTCATGGCGCAGTGGCTGTCGGAACGGCTCGGCCAGACGGTCCTGGTCGAGAACCGGCCGGGCGGCGGCGGCAACATCGGCACCGAGGCGGTCGTGAAGGCACCGCCGGACGGCTACACGCTGCTGCAGTGGGTGCCGGGCAACATGGTCAACAACACGCTCTACCAGAATCTGAATTTCAATTTCCTCCGCGACATCGCGCCGGTCGCCGGCACCGCGCGCGCGCCCTACGTCCTGGTGGTGAACAACGATCTGCCGGTCCGGAGCGTTCCCGAATTCATCGCCCACGCCAAGGCCAATCCCGGCAAGCTCAACTTCGCCTCGGCCGGTGTCGGCACCGGCATCCACATGGCGGGTGAGCTGTTCAATCTGACGGCCGGCGTCGAGATGGTGCACGTGCCCTATCGCGGCGCCGGCAACGCGATGACCGACCTGATCGGCGGCCAGGTGCAGCTCATGTTCGACACCACGGCGGCCTCGATCCCGCACATCAAGGGCGGCAAGATCCGCGCGCTGGCGGTGACCACGGCGGCGCGCTCGGCGCTCTTACCGGACCTGCCAACCGTGGCCGATTTCGTTCCGGGTTACGAGGCGAGCGGCCCGTTCGGGCTCGGCGCGCCGAAGGACACGCCGCTGGCTGTCCTCGACAAGCTCAACCGCGAGATCAACGCGGTGCTGGCCGACCCCAAGGTCAAGGAGCGCCTCGCCGACCTCGGCAGCGAGCCGCTGACCGGCTCGAACGCCGAGATCGGCAAGCTCCTGGCCACCGAAACCGAGAAGTGGGCCAAGGTGGTCCGGGCCGCCAACATCAAGGTGGAGTGAGGGCGGCCGACGCGCCGCATCTCTCGCCAAAACATCAGACACCGAGGGACCGATGAAACGCCGCCAGTTCCTGCAACTCGCCGGAGGCGCCGTTGCAGCACCGTTCGTCTCGCACGCAGCCTTCGCGCAGGCCTATCCGGCGTGGCCCATCACCATGGTCGTACCGTTCGCCGCTGGCGGGCCGACCGACGTGATCGGCCGCATCATGGCGGAGCGGATGCGGCAGACGCTCGGCCAGACCGTCGTCGTGGAGAACACCACCGGCGCGGGCGGCACCACCGGCGTAACCCGCCTCGCACGCGCGGCGCCGGACGGCTACACCATCGGCATCGGGCAGAACGGCTCGCATGTCATCACCGCGGCGACCTATGCCAATCTGTCCTACGATGTCGTGAGGGACTTCGAGCCCATATCCTTGATCTGCATCACGCCATTCACCGTGACGGCGAGGAAAACGGTACCCGCGGACGATCTGAAAAGCTTCATCGCGTGGCTCAAGGCCAATCCGAACAAGACCGTCGGGACCGCAGGCCAAGGCAGCATCAGCCACGTCTGCGGCCTGATCTTCCAGCAAGCCACCGGAACGCAGCTTCAGTTGGTGCCCTACCGCGGCCTCGCACCGGCGATGCAGGACGTGGTGGCGGGAAACATCGACCTCATCATCTCCGATCCGGTCGCCACGCTTCAGCAGATGCGCGGCGGCAACGTCAAAGTCTTTGACGTCTGCGATACCAAGCGGCTGCCGTCCGCGCCCGAAATCCCGACCGTCGACGAAGCGGGACTGCCTGGCTATCACGTTGTGCTCTGGCACGGCCTGTGGACGCCGAAAGGCACGCCGAAGCCGATCCTCGACAGGTTGCACGCCGCGGTGGTGGAAGCGCTCGCCGATCCAGCGGTGCGCGCCAAGCTCGAGACGCTCGGCCAGGACATCTATCCGCGCGACAGGCAAACGCCGCAGGCGCTGGCCGCGCAGCAGAAGGCCGAGATCGAGAAATGGTGGCCGATCATCAAGGCCGGGAACATCAAGGTAGAATAGGCCGCTTTGCGACCAATCGAGCCGCCACATTCCTTGCAAAACCCCAGGTGACAACTAGCTTTCCAGAGCCTTCCGGGGTTGGCGGGGGTCCGATTCTGGTCTAAGTCGGGCGCGCGGGGCCCTCCCCGCTGGGGCGAAGGACGCGCGGATGCGCGCCCTTTTTTTGTGTGCCGAGCTTTCTCGGCAAAGATTGAGGCCCGATGCCCAAACGCACCGACATCAAGTCGATCCTGATCATCGGCGCCGGCCCGATCATCATCGGCCAGGCCTGCGAGTTCGACTATTCGGGCACGCAAGCCTGTAAGGCCCTCAAGGAAGAGGGCTACCGGATCGTGCTGGTCAATTCCAATCCGGCGACGATCATGACCGACCCGGATCTGGCGGACGCGACCTACATCGAGCCGATCACGCCGGAGATCGTAGCCAAGATCATCGAGAAGGAGCGGCCCGACGCCCTGCTCCCGACGATGGGCGGACAGACCGCGCTCAACTGCGCGCTGTCGCTCAAGAAGATGGGCGTGCTGGAAAAATTCAACGTCAAGATGATCGGCGCGACCGCCGAGGCGATCGACAAGGCCGAGGATCGCGAGCTGTTCCGCGACGCGATGACCAAGATCGGCCTGGAGACCCCGCGCTCGCATCAGATCAAGACGCTGGCGCAGGCTCTGACCGCGCTGGCCGACATCGGCCTGCCCGCCATCATCCGCCCGTCGTTCACCATGGGCGGCACCGGCGGCGGCATCGCCTACAACCGGGACGAGTTCATCGACATCGTCGAGCGCGGCATCGACGCCTCGCCGACCAACGAGGTGCTGATCGAGGAGTCGGTGCTCGGCTGGAAGGAATACGAGATGGAGGTTGTCCGCGACAAGAAGGACAACTGCATCATCATCTGCTCGATCGAGAATCTCGATCCGATGGGCATCCACACCGGCGACTCGATCACCATCGCGCCGGCGCTGACCTTGACCGACAAGGAATACCAGATGATGCGCGACGCCTCGCTCGCGGTGCTGCGCGAGATCGGCGTCGAGACCGGCGGCTCCAACGTGCAGTTCGCGGTCAATCCTGCGGACGGACGCCTCATCGTCATCGAGATGAACCCGCGGGTGTCGCGCTCCTCGGCGCTGGCCTCGAAGGCGACCGGCTTCCCGATCGCCAAGGTCGCCGCAAAACTCGCAGTCGGCTACACGCTCGACGAGATCGCCAACGACATCACCGGCGGAGCGACGCCGGCTTCGTTCGAGCCGACCATCGACTATGTGGTCACGAAAATTCCCCGCTTCGCCTTCGAGAAATTCCCCGGCGCCGACGAGACGCTGACCACCTCGATGAAATCGGTCGGCGAGGCGATGGCGATCGGCCGCACCTTCCAGGAGAGCCTACAGAAGGCGATGCGCTCGCTGGAGACCGGCCTCACCGGCCTCGACGAGATCACGCTGGAAGGGCTCGGCCAGGGCGACGACAAGAACGCGGTCCGCGCGGCGCTGGGCTCGCCGTCGCAGGACGGGCTGCTCAAGGTCGCGCAGGCGATGCGGCTCGGCTTCACCGACGCGGAGATCCATTCCGCCTGCAAGGTCGATCCCTGGTTCCTGGCGCAGGTGCGCGGCATCGTCGACACCGAGGCCGAGATTCGCACAAAGGGCCTGCCGAAGACCGCGGCCACCTTCCGGCGGCTGAAGGCGATGGGTTTTTCCGACGCCCGGCTGGCCAAGCTCACGTCGCTGGCCATCGACGAGGTGACCAAGCGCCGCCGCGCGCTCGACGTGCGGCCGGTGTTCAAGCGCATCGACACCTGCGCCGCCGAGTTCGCCTCACCGACCGCCTACATGTACTCGACCTACGAGACGCCGTTCGCGGGCGTGCCCGCCAACGAGGCCCGGCCCTCGGACAGAAAGAAGGTCATCATTCTCGGCGGCGGCCCCAACCGCATCGGCCAGGGCATCGAGTTCGATTATTGCTGCTGCCACGCCGCCTTCGCGCTGAAGGAGGCGGGCTACGAGACCATCATGGTCAACTGCAATCCGGAGACGGTCTCGACCGATTACGACACCTCCGACCGACTCTACTTCGAGCCGCTCACCGCCGAGGACGTGCTGGAGATCGTCGACACCGAGCGCGCCAACAGCACGCTGCATGGCGTGATCGTGCAGTTCGGCGGCCAGACCCCGCTCAAGCTCGCGGAGGCATTGGAGAAGGCCAAGGTGCCGATCCTCGGCACCTCGCCGGACGCCATCGACCTGGCCGAGGACCGCGACCGCTTCAAGCAACTACTCGAAAAGCTCAAGCTGCGGCAGCCGCAGAGCGGCATCGCCACGAGCCCGAAGCAGGCGCGCGCCACCGCCGACGGCATCGGCTATCCGATCGTGATCCGCCCCTCCTACGTGCTGGGCGGCCGCGCCATGGAGATCGTGCACGATCACGCGCAGCTCGACCGTTACCTCATCCGGCTCGCAGGCGACCTCGACCGGCCCTCGGAGCTGGTCGTCTCGGCCAGGCGCCCACTCTTGATCGACCGCTATCTCACCGACGCCATCGAGGTCGATGTCGATTGCATCTGCGACGGCAAAGACACCTTCATCGCTGGCATCATGGAGCACATCGAGGAGGCCGGCATTCATTCCGGCGATTCCGCCTGCTCGCTGCCGCCCTATTCGCTCGACGGCAAGATGATCGCCGAGCTGGAGCGGCAGACCCGCGGGCTCGCGCTGTCGCTCAACGTCGTCGGGCTGATGAACGTGCAATACGCCATCAAGGACGGCGACATCTACATCCTCGAGGTCAACCCGCGCGCCTCGCGCACGGTACCGTTCGTCGCCAAGGTGGTCGGCCTCCCCATCGCCAAGATCGCGGCGCGGGTGATGGCGGGCGAGACGCTCGCCTCCTTCAAGCTCGCGCCGCTGAGCTTCGACCTCAAGACCTCGCGCCATGTGGGCGTGAAGGAGGCGGTGTTCCCGTTCGCGCGCTTCGGCGACAAGGTCGACACTGTGCTCGGCCCGGAGATGAAATCGACCGGCGAGGTCATGGGGCTCGACCGCGACTACGCGGTCGCCTTCGCCAAAAGCCAGCTCGGCGGCGGCGCCCAGCTGCCGAAGCACGGCACGGTCTTCGTCTCGGTCCGGGACGGCGACAAGCCGAAGATTCTGGAGTCCCTGAAGGTGCTCCGGGCGCTCGGATTCGAGGTGGTCGCTACCTCCGGCACCCAGCGCTACCTCGCCGAAAACGGGGTCCAGGCCGTCAAGATCAACAAGGTGGCGGAAGGCCGTCCCCACATCGTCGATGCCATCAAAAATGGCCGTGTTCAGCTGGTTTTCAACACCACCGAGGGGGCCACCGCCCTGGCCGACAGCCGCTCGCTGCGGCGCGCCGCCCTCTTGCATAAAGTGCCGTACTACACCACTCTTTCAGGTGCCGTCGCTGCGGCGCAGGGCATCAAGGCCTACCTCGGGGGCGACCTCGAGGTCCGCGCGCTGCAAAGCTATTTCGGCGGGCCGGCCTGACGGGCCGACGACGAACGTTAAGGCGCGTAGGGTTCACGTATCAAAAATGCGGGCGGAAGGGAACTTCGGCCCGCTTTTGGATTTGTGTCCCTCGCTCGCTGGAGGCAAGTTCTTGGGAGGAACGCGAAGTGGTTGAAAAGATTCCGATGACCGAGGCGGGTCATATCGTGCTCGAGAAGGGTCTCAAGCACCGCCAGCAGGTCGAACGGCCGCGCATCATCCAGCAGATCACGGAGGCGCGCACCCATGGCGACCTGTCGGAGAACGCCGAGTATCACGCCGCCAAGGAGCAGCAGTCGCTGAACGAGGGCGCCATCGCCGAGCTCGAGGACAAGCTCGCCCGCGCCGACGTGATCGACGTCTCCAAGCTCAGCGGCGACACCATCAAGTTCGGCGCGACCGTGACGCTCGTCGATGAGGACACCGACAAGAAGCGGGTCTGGCAGATCGTCGGCGAGCCCGAGGCCAACGCCAAGGAAGGCCGCATCTCGATCACCTCGCCGCTCGCGCGCGCGCTGATCAACAAGAAGAAGGGCGAGTCCGTCGAGGTGGTGACGCCCGGCGGCGCCAAGGCCTACGAGATCACCAAGATCGAGTGGAAGTAGCGATGGCTGACTCCGACAACATCGTGTTGGAGCACCTGCGCCACATCCGGACCGCCGTCGATGGCTTGCGCGACGACATGCGGGAGGTCAAAGGCCGCCTTGGCATTCTCGAAAACTAGTATGCGAGTCTGTCCAGCCGTCTCGACCGGCTCGATGGCCGGGCCGAAAGGATCGAACGGCGTCTCGATCTTACGGACGCTTGAGCGCATTCGCGTCTCACTCAGCAAATAATTCCGATTTTGTCATGGCCAACCTTGTGCCGGCCATCGGCGTTTTAGAAACTGGCACCGCATGAAATTCGGCATCTTCGACCACATCGACGACGCGGGCGTCCCGCTCGGCCAACTCTATGCCGACCGGCTGACCGTCGCCGAGGCCTACGACCGCGCGGGTTTTTACGGCTATCACGTCGCCGAGCATCACACGACGCCGCTCGGCGCCGCGGCCTCCCCGGCCTTGATCTTCGCCGCCTTGTCCCAGCGGACGAAGAGCCTGCGGTTCGGGCCGCTGGTCTATCTCCTGCCGTTCTATCATCCGCTCCGCCTGATCGAAGAGGTCTGCATGATCGATCAGCTGAGCGGCGGCCGCTTCCAGCTCGGCGTCGGCCGCGGCGTCTCGATGTACGAGACCGCGGCCTATGGCCTCGACTTCGCCAGGACCCAGGCGATGTATCACGAGGCGTTCCAGGTGCTGCTGAAGGGGCTCTCCTCCGACGAGCTTTCGTTCGCCGGCGAGTTCTACACGTTCGACAAGCTGCCGATGATTTTGAAGCCCATGCAGAAGCCGCACCCGCCGCTGTGGTACGGCGTCACGCTGCCCGGCAACGCCGCTTGGCCCGCGGAGAACAACGTCAATATCGTCGCGCTGGGGCTTCGCGACAACACCGGCGCAATCATCAAGGCCTATCGCGACACGCGGCTGAAACACGGCCTCGACCGCGACGGCACGCTGATCGGCGTGAGCCGGCATATCGTCGTCGCCGACACTGACGAAGCGGCGCTGACCATCGCGCGCCGCGCCTATCCGCGCTGGCGCGAGAGCTTCCGCTGGCTGTTTAATCGCCACGGCACAGAGCCCCGCGTGATTGGCATCTATCCGCCCACCTTCGACGAGCTGATCGCGCTCGACAACGGCATCGCCGGCTCGCCGGACACGGTGCGGCGCTATATCGCCGCCGAGATCGCCGCCAACGACTGCAACTATTTCGTGCCGCAGATGGTGTTCGGCGGCATGACGCTGCCGGAGTCGCTGCGCTCGATCGAGTTGTTTGCCAAAGAGATCATGCCGGCGTTCGCGCCGGCGCCGCGAACCTAGCGCTTGCCGCGCAGCTCCATCGGCACCATCGCGGCGTCCTTGGAGTTGCGCAGCGTCAGCGAGGTCTTGACGTTACGCACATGCGGCGCGCCGGTGAGCTCGGCGACGAAGGCCTGGAAGGTCTTCAGGTCCGGCGCCACGCACTTGAGCACGAAGTCGATCTCGCCCGAGAGCATCCAGCACTCGCGCACCAGCGGCTCCTTGCGCACGAAGTCCTCGAATTCCTTGAGGTCGGGTTCGGCCTGGCTGGTGAGGTGAACCATGGCGAACACGGTCACCTCGTAGCCCAGCGACTTCTCGTCGAGCAGCGCGCGGTAGCCCTTGATGTAGCCCGCCTCCTCCAGCGACCGCACCCGCCGCAGGCACGGCGGCGCCGAGATGCCGACCCGCCGCGCCAGCTCCACGTTGGTGATGCGGCCGTCGTCCTGCAGCTCGTTCAGGATTTTCCAGTCGATGGCGTCGAGACGGGGCACGAAAGCTCCAGTCCTGGGGTCTGCGGGATGGATCGCCATTATCCCTGACGCCGGAGGGAGGCGAAAGATTGTTGCGCGAAATATTATTACCCGCGGCACAAACCCCATGTGGACCATATGGAGGGGTGTGGACCAAGGGTTGCGTATCTTGCATAGCTCAGCCGATGCCCTACATTGGTTCCGGGGGATGAGCCGGCTGGTCCTGAGGGCCGCCGAACCACCCTCTCCGAGCGGCAGACCGAGAATTTGCCCGGATCGAGGAACCCATGGCCGACATCAGCGCCGAAACCACCCATGCCAAGCTCGTCATCGTCGGTTCCGGCCCCGCGGGCTACACCGCCGCGGTCTACGCGGCCCGCGCCATGCTGGAGCCGATCCTGATCCAGGGCATCCAGCCGGGCGGCCAGCTCACCATCACCACCGACGTGGAGAACTACCCGGGCTTCGCCGATGTCATCCAGGGCCCCTGGCTGATGGAGCAGATGCAGAAGCAGGCCGAGCATGTCGGAACCAGGATCGTCACCGATCACGTCAACGACCTCGACCTGAAGCAGCGGCCGTTCTGGCTGACCACCGACTCGGGCCACACCTATGTGGCCGACGCCGTGGTGCTGGCGACCGGCGCCCAGGCCCGCTGGCTCGATCTGCCCTCGGAGCAGAAGTTCAAGGGCTACGGCGTCTCCGCCTGCGCCACCTGCGACGGCTTTTTCTACAAGAACAAGGAAGTGCTGGTGATCGGCGGCGGCAACACCGCGGTCGAGGAAGCGCTGTTTCTCACCAACTTCGCCTCCAAGGTGACCGTGGTGCACCGGCGCGATCACTTCCGCGCCGAGAAGATCCTTCAGGACCGCCTGTTCAAGAACCCCAAGATCGGCGTGATCTGGGATAGCGCGCTGCACGACGTGGTCGGCAGCGACAACCCGCTCAAGGTGCGCGGCGTCGTGCTGAAAAACGTCAAGACCGGTGAGACGCAGGAGATCGCCGCCGACGGCGTGTTCATCGCCATTGGCCATTCGCCCTCGACCGAGCTGGTCGCCGGCAAGATCAAGATGAAGCCGAACGGCTACGTGTGGACCGCGCCCTATTCGACCGCCACCTCGGTGCCGGGCCTGTTCGCGGCCGGCGACGTCACCGACGACATCTATCGCCAGGCGGTCACCGCCGCGGGCCTCGGCTGCATGGCGGCGCTGGAGGCCGAAAAATTCATCGCGCATCACGGCGCGCAGCAACAGCACGCGGCTGAGTAGGTCAACCCCCGATGCCGAGTGGAAAAAAAGGAATGGATTGGGACAAGCTGAAGGTGTTTCACGCCGCGGCGGAGGCCGGCAGCTTCACGCACGCGGGCGAGCAGCTCGGGCTGTCGCAGTCGGCGGTGTCGCGGCAGGTCAGCGCCCTCGAACAGGGACTGTCGGTCTCGCTGTTCCACCGCCACGCCCGCGGGCTCATTCTCACCGAGCAGGGCGAATTGCTCTACCGCACCGCCCACGACGTGTTCATGAAGCTGGAGGCGGCGCGCGCCAAGCTCACCGACAGCCGCGAGAAACCACACGGCGAGCTGAAGGTCACGACCACGCCCGGCATCGGCATCCACTGGCTGACGCCGCGGCTCGGCGAGTTCATGGATCTGTTCCCCGACATCCGCGTCACCCTCATCACCACCGACGAGGAACTCGATCTCGCCATGCGCGAGGCCGACGTGGCGATCCGGCTGCGCCAGCCGACCCAGCCCGACCTCATTCAGCGCAAGCTGTTCTCGGTCCATTTCCACGCCTATGCCTCGGCGGAGTATCTCAAGCGTTTCGGCACACCCCGCACGCTGGACGAACTCGACAACCACCGGATCATCACGCTCGGCGGCACAACGGTGCCGGTCTACCTGCAGAACCGGAACTGGCTCACCGAGGTATCCCGCAACGGCAAGGGCGCGCGCGAGCCAAGACTCGTCATCAACAACATCATGGGCCTGCTGCGTGCATGCCAGCGCGGCCTCGGCATCGCGCTGCTGCCGGACTATCTGATCGAGGAAAACGTCGGTCTGGTGCAGCTGTTCGGCGAAGAGGAAGGCCCGGCGCTCGATGCGTTCTTCGTCTATCCGGAAGAGCTGAAATCGGTGGCGCGGGTGCAGGCGTTCCGCGACTTCCTGGTGAGCAACGCGCAGCGCTGGAGCTTCTGATCGCGCCCGGATTTTTGCGGAGCATGATCTTCTCCTGAAACTCGCGGACGCTTTATGACCGTTCTCCCCATGTGCGCGCGCCGCATGGCTGGCATGCTGCCCACAGATTCTGGCGAGTGCCGCATGGCTGGCATGCGGCCTTCCGCGTTGCCCGCCAACGGTTGCGGCCGCATTATTTCGATGCTGCAGGCGCGGGGTTGTCGCATCCCCCCAGATTAACCAGCCAAGCGTCGGCAGCTTGTTCCTCTCTGGAAGGTGGTTGTCGGCCGTCCCGCGCCGACATGACTGAGCCGGGCCCCAAAAGGGCCCGGCTTTTATTTGTGGATTGCTGATTGGATCGCACCATTTTTCGACCTCATCCTGAGGAGCACGCCTGAGCGCAGCGAAGGCGGGCGTCTCGAAGGATGCGCCGCGGGTCCGGGCGTGTCGCCCATCCTTCGAGACGCGGGCTTCGCCCGCTCCTCAGGATGAGGTCTGAGTTAGACCGCGGAGGAATCTGCCGCTACGCCCACAGCCGCTCTTTGCTTTCGAGCCCTTTGTACAGATCGGCGACGTATTCGCCGTAGCCGTTGTAGAGCAGCGTCGGCCGCCGCTCGCCGGTGCCGATCAGCTCTTCGCTCGCCTGGCTCCAGCGCGGATGCGCAACCTCGGGATTGACGTTCGCCCAAAAGCCGTATTCCGCCGACTGCAGGTCTTCCCAGTAACTCTTCGGCCGCTTGTCGGTGAACGACACGCGCACGATCGACTTGATGTGCTTGAATCCGTACTTCCACGGCACCGCGAGACGAATCGGCGCGCCGTGCTGCTTGGGCATCGGCTTGCCGTAGGCGCCGGTGGCGAGGAACGTGAGCTCATTCGTCGCCTCCGCCATGGTGAGGCCCTCGACATAAGGCCACGGGAACCAGGATTGCTTCTGTCCGGGCGCGACCGCCTTGTCGAGGAAGGTCTCCATCCGGACGTAGGTCGCCGACGACAGGGGCTTCGCCAGCTCGACGAGCTTGGCCATCGGAAAGCCCGACCACGGCACGGCCATCGACCACGCCTCGACGCAGCGGTGGCGGTAGAGCCGCTCCTCGATCGTGAACTTACGCACCAGATCGTCGATGCCGACCTCGAAAGGCTTTTCCACCATGCCGTCAATCTTGATGGTCCAGGGCCGGATCTTCAGCGCCTGCGCCTGCTTGGCCACCTGCTTGGAGGAATTGAACTCGTAGAAATTGTTGTAGTTGCCGTTGATCTTCTCGTCGGTGACTGGGCGGTCGAGCGTGTACTTCTCGTTCCGCTTGCCCGGATAGAGATCGATGCTGGGATCGGGCGTGTCGGTGACGCGCTGGGCCAGTGCGATGCCGGGCGCCAATCCGGTCGCTACCGCGCCCGCGGCCGTCCCGAGAAACGCCCGGCGGTTGAAGAACAGATGCTCCGGCGTGGCGGCGCTTTCGGGCATTTCCCAGCCGCGGCGGCGAATGACGTTCATGGACCCTGTCCCTCCGGATTTGAGGCTGGAGAAGGAATACGGGCACAGCGGATCACAGGCAAGTCACGGATCGGAGAGCGAGCCGATAGCAGCGGGGTACCGGGCTGCAACACATTCCGGTGTCATCGCCCGCGAAGGCGGGCGATCCAGTATCCACTCACGCATCGGTGATTACTGGATGCCCGCCTTCGCGGGCATGACAGTCGGTGCAATTATTCCGCCGCCCGCCGCGCCGCGACGATCTGGTCCGCCGTCTTTCCCGTCAGCTCGGCCATGTGATCGAACTTGAAGGTGAACGAGCCTACGCCCGCGGTCGCCGAGCGCACCTCGATGATGAGATCGCCGATTTCCGATTCCGGCATCTTGGCGCGCACCGTGTCCCAGCCGTCCCAGCCCTCACGGGTGTCGAAGCCGAGAGTTTGCCCGCGGCGGCCGGACAGGATCGCGTTGATCCTAGCGGTCGCGTCGGTCGGGCAGACGATCTCGACCAGATGGATCGGTTCGAGCAGCACCGGCTGGCACTGCGGCAGGCCTTCGACGATGCCGATGCGGGCCGCCGTCTGGAACGCCATGTCGGAGGAATCGACGGTGTGATACGAGCCGTCGATGAGCGCCACCGTGACATCGACCACCTGGAAGCCGAGCGGGCCGTGCTTCAGCGCGCTGATCACGCCCTCCTCCACCGAGGGGATGTAGTTGCGCAGCACCACGCCGCCGGTGATCTTGTCCTCGAACTTGAAGCCCGCGCTCCGCGGCAACGGCCTGATGTCGAGCACCACGTCGCCGAACTGGCCGTGGCCGCCGGACTGCTTCTTGTGCCGGCCGCGAATCTGCACCGGCTTCTTGATCGTCTCGTTGTAGCCGACCGACGGCCGCCCGGTGTTGATGGCGACGCCGAAGCGGTCGGCGAGCTTCTCGGACGCGACGCGCAGGTGCATCTCGCCCTGCCCCCACATCACCACCTCGTGGGTCTCGGCGTTGTGAACCAGATGAATCGACGGATCCTCGTCCACGAGCTTGTGCAACGCCTGGCCGAGCTTGACGTCGTCCTTGCGCTCCCGGGCGAAGACCGAGATGGCCAGCACCGGCGGATGCGGCGTCACCACGGCCAGCGGCGCGGGCGACTGCTTGCCGGCCGCGAGCGTGTCGCCGGTCTTGGCGTATTCGAGCTTGCCGAGCGCGACCGTCTCGCCGGCCGCGGCGGGCCCGCGCTTCTCGGTCGCCGGACCCACGAGCTTGAAGGTGCCGGACACCCGGCCGGCCTCGCGCTCCGGCGCCATCAGCGTGACGCCGTCGCCGATCTGGCCGGACAGCACGCGGACGATCGACATCTTGCCGGCGTGGCTGGTGTTGAGGGTCTTGAGCACATAGGCGAGCGGCTCGCCGTCCTTGATGCCGAGGCGCTTGGCGGTTCGCTCCGCGCTGGGCGTCTCGTGGCGGAGCGCCTTGAGCAGGCGGAGCACGCCGTTCGTCCGGGTGGCGACGCCCATCAGCACCGGGACCACGAGGCCGTCGCGCAGCTCCTTGGCGAGATCGTCGAACACCTTGTCGCGCGGCGGCGGGATGTCGGCCAGCAGCTGCTCCATCAGCTCGTCGTCATGGTCGGCAAGCTTCTCCAGCATGGAGAATCGCGCGTCCTTGCTGCGGTCGAGGTTCTCGCCGTCGAGCGGAACCACCTCGGAGGGCGCGTGCTCCTTGTAGATATGGACGCGCTCGAGCGCGAGATCGACGAAGCCGGTGACGATGTCATTCTTGAAGATCGGCAGCTGGCGCATCACCAGGGGCTTGCGCGAGGCCGGCTGCAGGATCGCGAGCGCCTCCGTCACCTTGGTCTCGGCCTTGTCGATCTTGTTGAGGAAAAGAAAGCGCGGAATGTTCTGGTCTTCGAGCGCGCGCAGGATGAGCTGCAGCTGCGGCATCTTCTTCTCGGCAGCCTCGCACACCACGACCGCGGCGTCGACCGCGGGCAGCGCCGCGCGCATGTCGTGCATGAACTCGACCGAGCCGGGGCAATCGATGAAGGTGTAGCTGTCGCCCATGAACGTGGTGGTGGCGACGGTGAGCTCGACGCTCATCTTGTGATGGCGGGCCTCCTTGGAGGCGTCGCCGACGGTGGTGCCCGCCTCCACCGCGCCTTGCCGCTGGATCGCGCCGGTGCGCGCCAGGATCGCTTCGAGAAGTGTGGTCTTGCCGGACTGGAATGGGCCCACCAGCGCGATGCACCGGGGACCCTGGGCTCTTGTGCCGATATTGCCGTTGTTGGCAGCCGCCATCGACGCCTCCCTGTGGCGTCCGCCGCGCGACCGGATCGTTCCGGCCGCAAGTCCTGACGCCGGAATCTGATCGTCTCAGGGGAATGTGGCGATGGCAAGAGGCGGGGCGCCGCAATTCCCGCTAAACAGGCGCGTGCTCGCTGGCGGCCGCGGCGCCTCGATGCGCCGCTTTGTCCGCGAAGGCCGGCATCACCTCACGCGCGAAGCGCCGCAACTGCCCGGCGCCGCCGAGAATCGTCAAGATGAGGTATTCGACGCCGGCGCTGCGAAGCGCTTCGAGCTTTTCGCCGATCTCGTCCGGGGTGCCGTAGAGCGCATTGGCTTCGGTGCCCTCCGGCGTCGCCGCGTAGGACAAGATATGCGAGCCGGTCTTGCCGTCCGGCGCGCGCGACACCGCGACCGTCCGCCTGTTCCATTGCGCCTGCCGTTCCAGCGCCGCCTTCGCGTCGGCGCGGTCGTTGGCGACATAGGCCTGGCGGGCGACCGCGATCCGGGCCGGCTCGCGAAGGCCGCTCGCCTTGCGCTCGGCGCGGTAGAGCGCGATGCGGTCCCCGAGCACTTCGGGGGAGGCGTACTGGTCGAGGATGAGATTGAAGCCGCGCTTCGCCGCGCGGCGGATCGAAGCCTCGCTGCCAGCCGCGACCCAAAACGGCGGATGCGGCTTCTGCGCGGGCGGTGGCTCGACCACGATGTCGTCGAACTGCCAGAATTTTCCGCGGTGCGAGAAGCGCTCGCGCGAGGTAAACGCCCGGGTCATGACCTCGATCGACTCCTCGAACCGGGGCTCCGCTTCCTCCTGCGGAATGCGAAAGCCCGCGAACTCGTTGTGCCGGTAGCCCTTGCCGACGCCGAAGTCGAACCGGCCGCCGGAAATCAGATCGAGCGTCGCCGCTTGCTCCGCCAGCAGCACCGGATTGTGCCAGGGCAGCACGATGACGGCGCTGCCGAGCCGCAAGGTGGTGGTGCGCATGGCGAGCGCGGTCTGCAGCATCAAGGTGGCGGAGACCTGGTTCCAGCCGGTGAAATGATGCTCGACCAGGAAGCTCGACACATAGCCGAGTGCCTCGGCCTCGGCGGCGTAGTCGAGATAGTCGCGGAAGCCTTGGCCCGTTTCCGGGCCGAGGTCCTGGGTGCTGGCCTGCGCCGAGCCGAAAATTCCGAATTGCATTTGGCAAGCTTACCCGCAAATCGAGCGTTACGCGCGGGCTTCATCATGCGCTCGCGCGGCGCAAATCCTCAAGGCGACCCGCGGATCAGGGGACGGACCACAATCGAAGGCACGCCAATGGCCCCCGGTTTCCACTTACGCGCCAATTTCTCCGCCTCGGCAATCTGGGCGGGAGTCATGAGAGCCGCGGCCCGATCCCGATACGTTGCCGCCGTCTGGTTGCCCAGCGCCATCGACAAGTTGAACCGCATGCTGGCCTGGACATAATCCTGCGGAACGCCCTGCCCCTTGGCATACATGACGCCGAGATTGTTTTGCGCCAGGGCATAGCCCTGGTTGACGGCGAGCCGATACAACCTCACGGCTTCAACATGGTCCTGCGGAATGCCCAGGCCTTTCTGGTACATGCCGCCGAGATTTGTTTTGCGCCGGAGCGTAGTGCTGGTCGGCGGCCATGCGATACAGTCTCACAGCCTCGGCGTCGCTCTGCGGAACTCCCAGGCCTTTCTGGTACATGCTCCCGAGATTGTACTCCGCTTCGGCGTAGTCCAGTTCGACAGCAAGGCGATACCATTTCACGGCCTCCGGGTAGTTCTGCGGAACGCCCAACCCGTTCTGCAACATGACGCCGAGATTGCTCTGCGCTATGCTGAAGCCCTTTCCGGCGGCGATGCGATACCACTTCAAGGCTTCGGGGTAGTTCTGCGGCGTGCCCTGGCCGGTTTGATAGAGGATGCCGAGATTGGCTTGCGCGGCGGTGTGGCCCTCCGCAGCCAGTGAAAGAAGAAGCCGCAGGCGGTAGGGTAGTCACCGCGCGCAATGGCCTGTTCCGAATCCTCGAACGCGCCGGCAACAGCGGTTCCCGCCGGTGCCGCCAGCACGATCGATGCCGCCAACAGCACCCCACGCATTGTCATTGCGGCTTCTCTGACAAGACTCAGAACCTCGGAATATCCGGGAACGGCAGCTTGCCCGCATGCACATGCAGCCGGCCCAACTCGGCGCAGCGATGCAACTGCGGGAACACCTTGCCGGGATTGAGCAGGCCCTGCGCGTCGAAGGCGCATTTCAGCCGCTGCTGCTGATTGAGATCGATCTCGTTGAACATCGCCGGCATCAGGTCGCGTTTTTCCACGCCGACGCCGTGCTCGCCGGTGAGCACGCCGCCGACCTCGACGCAGAGCCTGAGTATCTCCGAACCGAACTCCTCGGTCTTCTCCAGCTCGCCCGGCTTGTTGGCGTCGTAGAGGATGAGCGGATGCAGGTTGCCGTCGCCGGCGTGGAACACGTTGGCGACGCGAAGCCCATAGTGCTCCGACAGTTCGCGGATGCGCTTGAGCACGAGCGGCAGCTTCGCCCGCGGGATGGTGCCGTCCATGCAGTAGTAGTCGGGCGAGATGCGGCCGACCGCGGGGAACGCGGCCTTGCGGCCCGCCCAGAACAGCACGCGCTCGTCTTCCGAATTCGACACCCGCAGCGTGGTCGAACGGCAGCCCTTGGCGATCTCCGCCACGCGCTCGATCAGGTGATCGACCTCGGCCGCGGGCCCGTCCAGTTCGACGATCAGCAACGCCTCGACGTCGAGCGGGTAGCCCGCGTGGACGAACTCCTCGGTGGCGTGGATCGCCGGCCGGTCCATCATCTCCATGCCCCCGGGGATGATGCCCGCGCCGATGATGCGCGAGACGCATTCGCCGGCATCCTCCACGCTCGGGAAGCCTACCAGGACCGCGCGCGCGGTTTCCGGCTTCTTCAGGATACGGACCGTGACTTCCGTCACCACGCCGAGCAGGCCTTCGGAACCGGCGATGATGCCGAGCAGATCATAGCCGCCGGAATCAAGATGCTTGCCGCCAAGGCGAAGAACCTCGCCGGTCATCAGCACCATTTCCAGGCCGAGGATGTTGTTGGTGGTCATGCCGTATTTCAGGCAATGCACGCCGCCGGAATTTTCCGCAACGTTGCCGCCGATGGTGCAGGCGATCTGCGACGAGGGATCGGGGGCGTAGTAGAAGCCCTCGCCCTGCACCGCCGTGCTGATGGCGAGATTGGTGACGCCGGGCTCGGCCACCACGACGCGGTTGGCTAAATCGATCTCGCGGATGCGGCTGAATTTGCCCATGCCCAGCAGCACGCCATCGACCAACGGCAAGGCCCCGCCGGACAGCGAAGTGCCCGCCCCGCGCGGCACCACCCGCACGCCGTTGTCGTGGCAATAGCGCAGCACGCTGGAGACCTGGTCGGTGGTCTCCGGCAACACGACCACCATCGGCAGCTGCTTGTAGGCGGTGAGCCCGTCGGATTCGTAAGGCCGCATCGCCCGCTCGGCCGAGATCACCCCCTCGCCCGGCACGATCGACTGCAGATCGGCCACGATCTGCGCGCGGCGGGCAAGCACGGCCTCATCGGCGGCTGGCATGATGACAGACATGTGCGATCCGAATCCGATTTCGAGCGTTGATCGACCGGCGGAAGTGATTGTACAACCGCCCGGAACCGTGCCGAAATGGTTTCGGGCCTTGAGGGAGCATAGCATTATGAAATCGCTGGTATTGGCCGCGTTGGCATTTGGCGCCACGGTGGGGATGGCAAACGCCGCAAAAGCCCAGGATCTTGCCGCGGGCGAGCAATCCTTCCGCAAGTGCGGCCCCTGCCATTCGGTCGGCGCCGACGCGCGCAACAAGATCGGGCCGGTGCTCAATGGCCTCGACGGCCGCAAGTCCGGCACCGTCGCCGAATACAGCTACAGCGAGGCCAACAAGAAGGCCGACATAACCTGGAGCGACGCCACCTTCAAGGACTACATCCAGAATCCGATGGCCAAGGTGCCGGGCACCAAGATGGCCTTCGCCGGCATCAAGAACGAAACGGAAATTGCCAACCTTTGGGCCTATCTGAAGCAATTCAAGGCCGACGGGGCCAAATAACAGCCCGTACTTTCAATCATTTACCGAAAACCGCGCGCCTTCTGGCGCGCGGAACCTTTTGGCCTCTCAGGCGTCATTGCGGGGCGGTTGCCCGGCGCCCATGCCGGGCGAGCGCTCCGTGCTGGCCCAACCCCGGAGGGTGCCCATGCTCCGCTCTCCCGAAAATCCCGAATCAAGTCTGCGATCACGCGAGTTGCCGGACACACATCGGAGGCGACCCGCGATGGCCAAGAAGAACGCATACACGTTCGGCATCGAGGAAGAGTACTTCCTGGTCGACGCGAACACGAAGCTCGTGACGCGCAACATGCCCAAGACCTTTCTGGATATCGCCAGGAAGGCCACCAACGGCCAGGTCATGGGCGAATTCCTGCAATCGCAGTGCGAGGTCGCGACGCTGCCACATCATGACATTCGCACCGCCGCGGCCGAGCTGCGGCATCTGCGCCAGACCGTGGCGAAAATCGCCGCCGACCACGGCTCGCCATCATCGCCGCAGGCACCCATCCGACCGCCGACTGGGGCCGGGCGCAGCAATCCGAAGGCGAACGCTACGACGCGGTGATGGACGACCTGCAGATGATCGGCCAGCGCAACATGCTGTGCGGCCTTCATGTGCATATCGAGCTGCCGGACCCGGACGACCGCGTCGACGTGATGATGCGCATGCTTCCCTACCTGCCGCTGTTCGTGGCGCTTTCGACGTCGTCGCCGTTCTGGAATTCGCGTCCGACCGGGCTCAAGGACTATCGGCTCGCGGCCTACGATGAGCTGCCGCGGACGGGCGTGCCCGAGCTGTTTCGCAACAAGGACGATTTCGAAGCCTATGTGGGCGCGCTGGTGAAGGCCGGCGTCATGAAGGATGCGAGCTACGTCTGGTGGTCGATCAGGCCGTCGCTGAAGCATCCGACCCTGGAGCTGCGAGCCCCGGACGTCCCGACCCTGCTGGACGACACCATTGCCATCGCCGCGCTCTGGCGCTCGCTGGCGCGTCACCTCGTTTACAATCCTGAGCTCAACCGCAACATCGATGCGATCGGCCGCGCGATCGTCGTCGAGAACAAGTGGCGCGCGCAACGCTACGGCGTACGCGGCACCTTCATCGGTCATGGCGGCGCGATCTCGGTCGCGAGCCTGGTGGATCAGGTGATCGAAGATCTCACCAAAGACGCCGACGCGCTCGGCTGCCTTGCCGAATTGCAGCGCTGCCGCACCATCGTCAGCTCCGGCACCTCGGCCGACACGCAGATGGCGGTGTATGAGAGGATCGGAAAGACCGGAGGCCGCGCCCGCGCGCTCGCCGCCGTCACCGACTGGCTCGCAGAGACGACGCTGCGGTAGCCCTACCCTTCGCCCGGCAGCACGGTCTGCACCACGAGGCCGCGGGCGTGCGCATCGACCACGCCGAGCCCGCGCAGCGCGAACAGCGTCAGCGTCTGCACCGCCTCGCGCAAGCGGGCGTGAGCAGCCTGTTCATCGCCAGGTTCCGGCGCGAGCGGGCCGATAAGACCTTCGAGCATGGCGCCGAGCATGCCGAGCGCGGCGCGCTCAGTATCCTGCTCCGGCAGATGGCCGCCGTCGATCGCCGCGCGGATGCGCGCCTCGAACTCGGCGGCTAGGTCGCGACGATATTTCAGCCGCACGGATTCCGTATCGCTATCAATCGGTTCGGCGATCACCGCCCAGGCGAGCCGCCGGCGGCGGAGCGCGCGGGCACCGAAGGTCGCGACGCCTGCGGCAAGCGCCGACAGCGGCCCCGGCGCGGCATCGGCCGCCCGCCGTACCGCCTTGATTTCGCTTTCGGATTCGCTCTCGACCAGCGCGCCTATGAGCTCGATCTTGCTGGGGAAGTAGCGATAGACGGTGCCCGCCGCGACGCCCGCCCGCGCCGCCACCGGCACGATCTGGATCGCCGCCATTCCGCCTTCCGTGGCCGCATCCCGCGCCGCATCGACGATGGCGTCGTGTCGCGCGTTGAGCCTGCGAACCACGTTTTCGGTGCGGCGATAGGCCATGATTCGAAAGACTGAACAATGATTCACCCCAAAACGCAATGCGAAACGCCCATCCGCAAACACGAAGGCCGGCCGTGCTTTGCCCTCGTGCCCTCCGGACGCGGTGCTAGTCTTGCGCCAACCAACGATCCTTTCGGGAGGACGCCATGCGCTCATTGAGAATCGTGCTGCCGCTGATTGCCACCGCCTTCACCCTCAGCGCCGCACAAGCGGCCGATCCCGTGAAAATCCGCCTGAGCTATGTGCTCGCGCCGTCGGACTGGGCGCCGCTCCTGCCGGAGAAGCCCGATCTGCTCAGGCACAACGGCAAGTCCTACCAGCTCGAAGTGGTCCGCATCGCAGGCACACCGGCGCTGGTGCAGGCCATGGCGAACAACGAGATCGAGATCGGCAATCATTCGTATTCGTCGCTCGGCATCGCCATCCAAAACGCCGGCATGGAGGACATTCGCGTCATCTCCGACCAGTTCCAGGATGGAGTGCCGGGAAAATCGACCACGCAGTATTACGTGCTCAAGGATAGCCCCGTCAGGAAGGTCGAGGACCTCAAGGGCAAGGTGGTGTCGAGCAACGCCGCGGGCAGCGCGGTCGACGTCGCCATGCGCGCGATGCTCAAGAAGCACGGCCTCGAGGACAAGCGCGACTACACCTTCATCGAGGCGCCGCTGCCGGCGCAGAAGGCCATGCTGCTCGACAAGAAGACCGACCTGATCCCGAGTGTGGTGCCGTTCCAGCACGACCCGGAGATCAAGGAGAAGGGCCGCATCCTGTTCACTCAGCGCGACATCATGGGCGTCACGCAGATGATCGTATGGACGGCGCGCAAGAGCTTCATCGACAAGAACCGCGCCGCAATGGTGGATTTCATGGAGGACGCGCTGCGCGTCGTGCGCTGGTATCTCGATCCGGAAAACCACGACGAGGCAGTGAAGATCGCGTCCAAGCTCACCAGGATTCCGCCGGAGCGGTTCCCCTGGCTGTTCACCGACCAGGACTACGCCCGCAACGGCAACCTGATGCCGGACCTGAAGGCGCTGCAGGCCAACGTCGATCAGACCCAGGCGCTGGGCTTCTACAAGGCGAAGTTCGACGTGCAGAAGTATTCCGACCTGAGCATCGTTCAGGAGGCGGCGGCAAGGTTGAAGTGAAGGCTGCAGCCCGTGTCCCGGGTGCAGCGCAGCACGAAGTGATGCGCTGCGGACCCAGGACCGCTAAGAATGTTGAGCTTGGAACGGTCCCGGATCAGCGGTGCACCGCGTCCGGGACACAAGTCCCTATGGTTTCGGGTTCGCCAGCGCCTTGGCGCGGATGCCTTCCAGCGTCAGCCCAGGCGTCGAGGCGTTGGTGTCCACCTTGAGGTGGATGATCGCGGGCTTGCCGGATTTTTCCGCGGCCCTGAAGGCGGCGGCGAAATCGGCGGTTTTCTCCACCGTGACGCCAAAGCCGCCGAAGGCTTTGGCGTAGGCGCAAAAATCCGGATTTTTCAGCTCAGTGCCGACCACGCGGGTCGGATATTCGCGCTCCTGGTGCATGCGGATAGTGCCATAGGTGCCGTTGTCGACCACGACGACGATGACCGGAATGCCGTACTGGACGGCGGTGGCGAACTCCTGGCCGTTCATCAGGAAGTCGCCGTCGCCGGAGAAGCAGACCACCGTGCGATCGGGAAACGCGCGCTTGATGCCGAGCGCCGACGGCACGCCATAGCCCATCGAGCCAGCGGTCGGCCCGATGTGGGTGGCGAAGCGGCGGAAGCGGTAGAAGCGATGCACCCAGGCCGAGAAGTTGCCGGCGCCGGTGGTGATGAAGGCGTCCTCCGGCAGATTCTGGCGCAGCCACACGACGATTTCGCCGAGGTTCACGCCGCCGGGCTGCGGCGTCGCCTTCTCGGTCCATTCGACATAGTCGGCGTGGGCGACCTTGGTCTGCGCAGCCCAGGAAATCTCGTTCGGCGGCTGCAAGCCCTCCAGCGCCGCGGCAAAGCCCGTGGGCGCGGCATGGATCGCCAGATGCGGGCGATAGACGCGGCCGAGTTCTTCCGCGCCGGGATGAACATGCACGAAGGTCTGGCGCGGCCCGGGGATGTCGAGCAGCGAATAGCTCTGCGAGGGGATTTCGCCGAGCCGCCCGCCGATCAGCACGATCAGGTCGGACGCCTTGATGCGGGCGAGCAGCTTTGGGTTGATGCCGAGACCTACGTCGCCCGAGTAGCTCGGATGGCTTGAGTCAATCAGGTGGGTGCGGCGGAAGGTGGTCGCGACCGGCACGGCAAAACGCTCGGCGAAGCGCGCCAGCGAAGCGGTCGCCGCTTCCGACCAGCGGCTGCCGCCGACGAGCACGATCGGCGACTTCGCGGCCCAGAGAAGCTTCTGCAGTTTCGCCATCTCAGCCGGGCCAGGCCAGGTCTCGACCGGCTCGAAGGCCGGCGCGTCGGGCACAGCGACCCGCTCGACCAGCATGTCCTCCGGCAAGGCGATGACCACCGGGCCGGGCCGGCCATTGCAGGCGGTGTAGAAGGCGCGCGACACGATTTCGGGGATGCGCGCCGGATCGTCGATCTCCGTGGCCCATTTCGCCATGGTGCCGAACACCGCGCGGTAGTCGAGCTCCTGGAACGCCTCGCGCTCGCGCATCTCGCGGGCGACCTGGCCGACGAACACGATCAGCGGCGTGGAGTCCTGCTTGGCGATGTGGATGCCGGGCGAGGCGTTGGTGGCGCCGGGCCCGCGGGTGCAGAACACCACGCCGGGCCGGCCGGTCACCTTGCCGACCGCCTCCGCCATCATGGTAGCGCCGCCCTCCTGCCGGCAGACGGTGAGATTGATCGGCCGGTCGTAGAAGGCGTCCAGCGCCGCGAGATAGCTCTCGCCCGGCACGCAGAACACGTGCTGCACGCCATGGACGACGAGCTGGTCAATCAGGATTTCGCCGCCGGTGCGGGTGCCGTCATTGGCGCGCATTGTTGTTGTCTCCGTCCAGTTTCTCTACCGCGTACAACATAGCACGGCGTCATCGCCGGGCTCTCTTCCCTCTCCCCTTGTGGGAGAAGGAAGTGAGTGTGCCGCTCGCTTTCAGCCCGCGCTACTTCTTCAACTGCGGCGAAAACTTCGCCGGCACCATCAGCGAGGTCTGCTGATCTACCAGCAGAGCGGATTCGGCCAGCTTCTTCACATAGATCAGCCAGTCCGGGTCCTTCATCATTTCGGCTCGGCGCGCGGCGCGGTCAACAGCGTCCTTGTAGACCCACTGGTGCACCAGCGAGTTCATCGCGCCCGATTCTGCGAACATATAGGCGTGCGGCTCGCCGAGGTGCTTCCACTGCGCCTTGAGGCCGAACTCCTCGTAGATGGCGAGATGCGTGTTCATGTGGCCGGGCTTGATCTTGTAGGTGCGGTGATCGACGAGCAAGGAAACCTCCCTTTTGGCGCATGATGGCGCGCTGGGCGATAGTCCCGGGACCGGCGTAGCCCGGTCAACAGATTTTTGCTGAATGTCTCCCATGCTGGTCGACCGACGCCGCATCGCCGTCGCCTTCTGCGCCATCGGCGCATTTCTGCACCTCTACGCGCCGCAGGCCGTGCTGCCGATGATGGCGCGCCAGTACGAGGTGGGCGCGGCCGATGCGGGCCTGATCATCACCGCCGGCACGCTCGCGGTCGCCGCCACCGCGCCGTTCACCGGGGCGCTGTCCGACGTGATCGGGCGCAAGCGCCTGATCGTCGTGGCGATGGCGCTCCTGCTCATCCCGGCCACCATGACGGCGCTGGCGCCGACACTGAATCAGGTCATCTTCCGGCGCTTCATGCACGGGCTTCTGCTGCCGCCGATCTTCGCGGTGGCCATCGCCTATATCGGCGACGTATGGCCACCCGGCGAGGCTAATGGCGTGTTCGGCCTCTATGCCTCGGCGTCCGCCATCGGCGGCTTTTTTTGGGCGCTTCATCCCCGGGATGCTGACGGAATATGTCGGCTGGCGCGGCGGCTTCCTGGCGCTCGCCGCCTGCTCGGTGATCTGCCTCGCGGTGGTGGCGCTGCTGCTGACGCCGGAGCGGAAGTTCGTCCGCGCCACCGATATCGGCACCTCGCTCCGGCAGATGGTCGCGCACCTGCGCAACCCAAGGCTGCTCGCCACATTCGCGGTCGGCTTCGGCGTGCTGTTCAATTTCATCGCCACCTTCACCTATCTGAGCTTTCATCTTGCCGCCCCGCCGTTCAACAAATCGCCCGCCTTCCTCGGCTCGATCTTCGTGGTCTATCTCGTCGGCTCGGCGGCGGCGCTGTGGCTCGGCCGGGCCATCGCCTGGCTCGGGCGGCGCAACTTCGTGCTGGGCGTGTGGGCCTGCGGGATGCTGATCAGCCTGATTCCCTCGGTGACCGCGATCGTGCGAAGCCTCGTCATCACCTCGACCTGCGGCATCCTCACCCAGGCCTCGTCGACAAGCTTCGTCGCCAGCACCGCCAAAACCGGAACGTCCGCCGCGGTCGGGCTCTACGTGACCTCGTTCTACATTGGCGGCACCTTCGGCGGCTGGCTGCCGGCGCTGGCCTACGAGGCCGGCGGATGGCCCTGGTCACTCGCGCTGGTGATCGGCATGCTGTC
>SHVN01000104.1 GCA_009694215.1 Xanthobacteraceae bacterium | reverse complement strand
TCCAGCCACGTCAGGGTTCTCTTGAAGTCAAATCCGCAGGCTCGGCGCCGGCCCCCCTGGCGCGGCACAAACCCTTGGATTTCAAGGGGTTTTTTTGATCTCGGGGGCCGTCGCTGAGCCCCGCGAAACCGCGCGGTTGCGTAACATATCGATCCCCGCGGTGCAACATGAACGGTGCCGCACGTGCCCCCAGAATGGCGGAATTCTGCGGGTTCTCAGGGCAAGACCGATTCCGCCGGGTCCGGCCGCCCAGGGGCCGTTCGCCGGACCCGTCAAAGCGTCTTCAGGGGCTTTTGGGCCCGACCGAGAGATACCAGTCCAGGATCTGCTCGCCGGTCATGAACGCCACGTCGGTCTTCTTGCGGATATTCTCGAAAATCCTGCGGAAGTATTTGAGCCGGTGCGGCGCGCCCATGATGTAGGGGTGCACCACCAGCGCCATCACCCGGGCGCTGTCCTCCGCGTCGGCGTAGATCTGCTCGAACTGGTCCATGGCGCGGTCGTAGTACTCCGACGCCTTGTGATGCTGGATCAGCATCATCGCCACGTCGTTGCATTCCTGGGTGTAGGGGATGTTGACGATCGGCTTGCCGCGGGTCTTCAGCCATACCGGCTGGTCGTCCAGCACCCAGTCGGCGACGTAGTCGTAGCCGTCCTCCTTGAGCAGGTCCGGCGTCTCCCAGGTCTCGGTCAGGCCCGGCCCAAGCCAGCCGCGCGGCGGCTTACCGGTGGCCTTCTTGATCGCCTCAGTGGTCATGTGGATGTCGGCCTTCTCGTCCGGCACCTTCTGCATGTTGCGCTGGGTGAAGCCGTGGCCGATGAACTCCCACTTGCGGTCCAGCGCCGCCTTGACGATCGGCGGAAACGCCTCGATGGCGCAGCCGTTGATCGCCAGCACGCCCGGGATGGCGAACTCGTCGAACACCTTGAGCATCCGCCAGAAGCCGACGCGGTTGCCGTATTCGTGCCAGCACCAGTTCGGGATGTCGGGCGTGGGCGCGCCGCCGGCCGGCGGGGTGAGCACCGTACGCGGCATGGTGTCCTTGGGGTCCCACTCCTCGACGTTGACGATCACCCAGATCGCCATGCGCGCGCCGCCCGGCAGCTTGAGCGCGGGGCGCTCGGCGATCGCCGAATAATCGATGCGGTCGGTCGGCAGCATCCGCGATCCGCTGGGGGTGGGAGCGTTCATGGCGGCTAACTCCTCATCTCTTGCCGGAAACCGGGCAGATGCTGGCACACCGCAATGCCCGGGCCAACCGCGGAGGCGATGCCAAAACGCGCAGACGCCCCATGCAATTTGGCGGCGCAACCACCCGCGAATTTCGCGTAGGCTCGCGGCCAACAGGACCCGCGCCGGGTCTGAGGCATCCTGAGCGATGAACCGTCCCCCTGCGCCGGGCGAGAGCCCGGCATCGTCCCATCTTTTCGCGGTGCTCGCGCTGCTGTGGCTGGCCGGCGGAGCAATCCGGATCCCGCTGCTCGCGGTGCCGCCGGTGATCCCGCTCATACACGACGACCTGCATATGAGCGAGACGCAGGTCGGCGCGCTGATCGGCATGCCGCTGATCATGTTCGCGCTCGCCGCGGTCCCGGGATCGCTGCTGATCGCGCGCTTCGGCGTGCGCCGTATCGCCACCGTCGGGCTTTCGATCGCCGCCCTCGCTTCGGCCGCGCGGGCCGCGGCCGTCGACATATGGACGCTCTATGCGGCAACCCTGCTGATGGGCTTCGGCGTCGCGATCTTCCAGCCCGCGCTTCCGACGCTCGTGCGGCTCTGGGCGCCAACCCGCACCTGGCTCGGCACCGCCGTCTCCACCAACGGCATGCTGCTCGGTGTGAGTTTTGCGTCGGCGCTGACCATTCCGGTTGTGCTGCCGCTGGTCGGCGGGAGCTGGCGGCTCGATCTGCTGTTCTGGTCCGTGCCCGGAGCTGTCGCCGCATTGCTCTACATCGCCGCTGCGCCGCGCCCGCAGGCCACGGCCGCCCAGATAGCGGCGGATGAGGCCGCTCCCCGGCGCTGGTCGCCAAACTGGAAAGACCCGGTGCTCTGGCTGCTCGGCATCACGCTCGGCACCAACAACGCGCTGTTCTTCGCCGCCAACGCCTTCGTGCCGGACTATCTCACCAGCATCGGCCGCGGCGACATGATCGGCATGACGCTCGGCTGGCTCAACGGCTCGCAGCTCTTTGCGTCCTTCATCCTGCTCGGAACCGCCGAGCGCCTGCAGCGGCAGACCTGGCCATTCTTGGTGTTCGGCCCGATGACCGCGCTGGGGCTTCTCGGCATCGCGCTCTGCGACGGCGTCTGGATCGTGCTGTCCGCCGCCGTGACCGGATTTGGCGCGGCGCTGACATTCATCGTGACCTTCGGGCTGCCGGCGGTCTTGAGCCCGCCCGGCGAGGTGCATCGCATGGCCGGCGGGATGTTCGCCATCAGCTACACCATCGCGGTGATCGTCCCGATCGTCTGCGGCGCTTTCTGGGATCTCACCGGATTGCCGTGGACATCGTTCCTGCCGATGGTGCTGTGCGCGGTCGGCTTGACGATCTTCGGCACTCTGTTGAGTCTGCGAAGCGTGGCCCATTGAAGGAGATGGAATTGGCCTCAAAGCCTGCCCTGAACGACGCCACGGTCGCCAAGCTCCTGCTGGTGGCCCTAAGCATCTGCTGGGGGCTGAGCTGGACCGCGATGCGGGTCGCGCTCGATGAGGTCTCGCCCTGGGGGATGCGCCTCATCGGCTACAGCATCGGCTCCGCGACACTCTTGATCCTGCTGCGAGCCCAGGGCCGGAGCCTTGCGGTCGCCGGCGGAAAAAACTGGCTGCATATTCTCGTGGCAGCCATGTTCCTCGCGGTCGGCTTCGGCGTCGCCGGGACCTTCGCGCAGCTCATGGCAAACACCTCGCGGGTGATCATCGTCAACTATTCCATGCCGGTGTGGGGCAGCCTGATGGCCTATTTCGTCTTGCGCGAGCGCATCAACGCGCGCTCGGCACTCGGCCTTGCGCTGTGCGTCGCGGGCCTGGCCGTACTGATCTACCCGGTGGCGGAGAAGTCGCTGCGCGAACCGATCGGCCTGCTGCTGGCGCTCGTCTGCGCGCTCTGCTGGGGCGCCGGCACGGTTTACATGAAATGGGCGCGCATCAAGGGCGATCTGCTGGCGATCACGTTCTGGCAGGTGATGGTCGGCGTCGCAGTGTTCGCCATCTTCTATCTGATCTTCGAGGGCGCGCCGAAGTTCGAGCCGCTGCAGTGGCGCACCTGGGGCGGGCTTCTGTTCAACGGCATCCTCGGCACCGGCATCGCCTATTTCATCTGGTTCAACATCATCGGCCGGCTCTCGACCGCCATAGCGTCGCTCGGCTCGCTCATCAATCCTGTGGTCGGCGTGATCGGCGCGGTCATCATCCTCGGCGATCGGCCGACGGTGCCCGACATGATTGGCTTTGCGCTAATCTTCAGCGCCGCCGCCTGCGTGCTGATCCCGCAGCGCGACAAACCGCCGGCGCAGGCGGCCTAACATGCGCTGGCAGGCCGCTGCCGCCCCCGATAGACTCCTCGAAAATTCAGGGGAGACGGAAACATGACATCGCACACGATCTCGCGCCGTACCTTGATGCGCAGCGCCGCCGCGGCCGCGACCTTCGGCATCGCGCCGGCGCTGGCGCAGAACGCCGGAAACTGGCCCGATCATTCGGTGCGCGTCGTCGTTCCCTACCCGGCGGGCGGATCGACCGACGTGCTGTTTCGGATTATTGCCGAGAAGCTCAAGGACAAGCTCGGTCAGACCTTCGTGGTCGAGAACAAGCCCGGCGCATCCGGCAACATCGGGATCGACCAGGTCGCGAAGGGCGCGGCGGATGGCTACACCATCGGCGCCGCCACCGTCGGGCATTTCTCGATCAACCAGTTCCTGATCGCCAAGATGCCGTTCGACGCGGAGAAGGATCTCGTCGCGCCCTCGCTCGTCTATGAACTGCCAAATGTCGCGGTGGTCGCGGCCCAGTACGTCCCGGCCAAGACGCTCCCGGAGTTCGTCGCCTGGGCCAAGGCCCGGCCGAATGGCATTTCGATCGGAAGCCCCGGCCCCGGCACCACGCCGCATCTGTCAGGCGTGCTGTTCGAGGCGCGCACCGGCGTCAACGCCGTGCATGTGCCGTTCCGCGGCGCGGCGCAAACAATTCCGGCGATGCTGTCCGGCGACGTCACCTTCGCGGTCGACAACCTCGCCTCCTACATCTCGCAGATCGAGTCGGGCGCGATGCGCGCGCTGGCCGTCACCTCGGCGCAGCGCTGGCCGACATTGCCCAACGTGCCGACGATGGCGGAGGCCGGGGTGAAGGACTTCGTCGTGACCTCATGGGGCGCCTATGTGCTGCCGGCGGCCACCCCGCAGGCGATCGTCGACAAGCTGTCCGCCACGCACAAGGAGATCGTCGCCGACGAGGCTTTGCAGAAGCGCTTCCTTGCCGCCGGCGGGCGACTCCTGCACAGCACACCGGCGGAGGCCAAGGCCTTCGCCGCGAAGGAAACCAAGATGTGGCAGGAGGTGGTCCGGCTCTCGGGCCTCAAGCCGCAGTAGTCAAAAAAAGCTCTGCGGATCGACATCCACTTCGAGCTTGAGCGTGCCCTTGGCCTTGGGCACGGCGGCGAGCCATTCGCGCAAGTACGCCGACAGGTCAAACGCGCGCGGCGATTTTACCAACAGGCGGAAGCGATAGCGCCCGCGCACCACGGCGAGCGGCGCCTCCGCCGGCCCGAGCACGCGCACCTCGTCGTGGATCGGCGAGACCGCGGCGATCTTGCGGGCAAACGCTTCGGTCGCGTGCTTGTCGGCCCCTGAAATCAGCAGGCTCGCCAACCGGCCGAACGGCGGATAGCCGGTCCTCTCGCGCACTTCGATCTCGGCGGAATAGAACGCCTCGCGGTCCTGCGCGATCAGGGCGCGCATCACCGGATGCTCCGGCTGGTGCGTCTGCAGATAGCCATAGCCGCGGCCTTCCTCGCGGCCGGCGCGGCCGACCACCTGATGCAGCAATTGGAAGGTGCGCTCGGCGGCGCGCGGATCGCCGTTGGCGAGGCCCAGGTCGGCATCGACGATGCCGACGAGATTGAGCTTGGGGAAATGATGGCCCTTCGCCACGAGCTGGGTGCCGATGACGATGTCGAAGCGGCCCTGTGCCACGTCGTCGAGCTCCTGCCGAAGCCGCTCCATGGTGTCAACCAGATCGCTGGACAGGACGAGGATGCGGGCGCCCGGGAACAGTTCCGCCGCCTCCTGCTCCAGCCGCTCGACGCCGGGGCCGAGCGCGACGAAGCTGCCCTTCGCCTCGCATTTCGGGCATTGCTCGGGCGGCGGCATCGAATAGCCGCAGTGGTGGCAGACGAGCCGCCGCTTGAAGCGGTGATCGACCAGCCAGGCGTCGCAGTTCGGACAGGCCATGCGGTGGCCGCAGGCGTTGCAGAGCGTGAGCGGCGCGAAGCCTCGGCGGTTGAGGAACAGGAGCGCCTGCTCCTTGCGCTCGAGCGCGACCTTCACCTCTTCGGCGAGACGCGGCGAGATGAAGCGTCCGCGCGGCGGACCCTCGCGGCGAAGATCGATCGCTTCGACCGACGGCAGGTGCTGGCCGCCGAACCGCTCGGGCAGATGCAGCGCGGCATAGCGGCCGCGCCGCGCGTTGACCTCGCTTTCGACGGATGGCGTCGCCGAGGCGAGCACGATCGGGATGCCGGTCTCACGTGCCCGCACCACCGCCATGTCGCGGGCATTGTAGCGCACGCCATCCTCCTGCTTGTAGGCCGGGTCGTGCTCCTCATCGACCACGATCAGACCCAAGCCGGCATAGGGCAGGAACAGCGCCGAGCGCGCGCCGACCACCACCGGCACCTCGCGCGCCGCGACCGCCGACCAGGTCCGCGCGCGCAACCGCGGCGCGATCTCGGAATGCCATTCCGCCGGGCGCACGCCAAATCGCTCGGCGAAGCGATCGAGGAACTGCGCGGTGAGCGCAATCTCCGGCATCAGGATCAGCACCTGCTTGTTGCGCCGGATCGCCTCGGCCACCGCCTCGAAATAGACTTCGGTCTTGCCCGAGCCGGTCACTCCATCCACGAGCGTGACGGAAAAGCCATTGTTCGCGACGCTCGCGCGCAGAACATCGGCAGCTCGTCGCTGAGCATCGCTAAAATCGGGGATGTTATGGTCGGGATCCGGCCGCCGCGCCACCGGCTCCGGCGGCAGCACCACGGTTTCCAGCGCGCCCTCGTCGACCAACCCATTGATAACGCCTGCCGATACGCCGGCCTCGTGCGCCGCCTCGCTTTTGCTGCGCAGCATGCCGTCGGCGAGCAGGTGCAACACCCGCGTACGCGCCGCGGTTATGCGTTTGGGCGCCGGTCCCGCGATTCGGACGCCGACCTTATCGCGCGCCGGCCCAAGGTCGCCCATGCGAAGGCACATGCGCAGCACCATGCCGCGCGGGCTCAGCGTGTACTCGGACACCCAATCGATGAACTTGCGCAGCTCGGGCCTGAGCGGCGGATAATCGAGCTTGAGCTCGACATCTTTCATGCGGTTGTGCAGGCCGGGCTTGATGGTGACGTTATCCGCCCAGACGACGCCGATGGCCTGCCGTGCGCCGAGCGGAACGGCAACGATGTCGCCGGGCTGGAGTTCGAGCCCCGGCGGCACTTTGTAGGAATAGGTGTGATCGAGCGCCACCGGCACCAGAACATCGATGAAAGGCGTGGCCATAGGGCAGATTGAGACGATTCCGGGCGGTTAAGGAAGGGTGAAGGAAGGAGGTGAGATAGTCGGCGCAGTGTCGAGCGCAAGAACGCCAATGGCCGAATTAACCTTTGCTGCCAAGGACGTAACCGCCGAAATGGCGCGCTGGCTCGCGCATCTCGGCGCTGAACGCCGCATGTCCGGCAAGACCGTCGAGGCCTATGAGCGCGACGCCCGGCAATTTCTCATGTTCATGGCCGAGCATCTGGGAGCAGCGCCGAATCTGGCCGAACTCGCCAAACTCACGCCTGCTGACGTGCGCGCCTTCATGGCGGCGCGGCGCGCGGCGGGCATCGGTGGACGCTCGCTGATGCGGGGATTGGCCGGGATCAGATCGTTTGCCCGGTTTTTAGAGAGAAATAACAAGGGAAAAGTCGGGGCACTGGCGGCCGTGAGGGCGCCGAAGGTGCCGAAGACACTGCCGAAACCGCTGGCCATCGCCTCGGCCAGGCAAGTAACCGACGCCGGCGTGCGCGCGGGAGAGGCGTGTGAACAGTGGATGCTCACGCGCGACGCGGCGGTGTTCGCGCTCTTATACGGCTCGGGCTTGCGAATATCGGAGGCGCTCGGCCTTGTTCGCGGCGACGTTCCCGCACCTGGACATGGCGACGCCATCACCGTCACCGGCAAGGGCAACAAGCAGCGCATGGTGCCGCTGCTGCCGCAGGTGTCACAATTGATCGACAATTACGTCACGCTCTGCCCCTACGATCTTCCCGCCGACGGACCGCTGTTCGTCGGCGCGCGGGGCGGGCCATTGTCCCCGCGCATCCTTCAGCTCGTCATGGAACGGTTGCGCGGCGCGCTCGGCCTGCCGGACTCGGCGACGCCGCACGCGCTTCGCCATTCTTTCGCCACCCATCTTCTCGCGCGCGGCGGCGACCTGCGCGCGATCCAGGAACTGCTTGGCCACGCATCGCTCTCGACCACGCAGATCTATACGGCCGTCGACTCCGATCGCCTGCTTGAAGTCTATCGCAACACCCATCCGCGAGCGTGATACAATACGCCGATCGGACGCCAAATCTGATGCACTGATGGGGGATGCGACATGAGTCACGGTGTGCATGCGGTGCAGCATGAGATCGAGCACAAGATCAAGCACGACGACGAGCACGGCGGGGGCGGCCACGGCAAAGACACCAGCAAAGACCTGAACAAGAAGGTCGCACTACTGATCTCCGTGCTCGCGCTATGCCTCGCGTTTTCAGAAACGATGGGCAAGAGCGCACAGACCGCCGCGCTCAACTCCCAGATCGAAGCATCGAACCTCTGGAATTTCTTCCAGGCCAAGAATATCCGGCGCACCGCCACCATCGTCGCCGGCGAACAGACCAAGCTCGATCTCGTCGGCGTCACCGACCCGGCGCGGAAAGCGGTGATCGAAAAGCAGATCGGCGAATGGAGCAAGACCGCGGCGCGCTACCGCTCGGAACCCGAGGCGGCCGGCGGCAAGGGCGAAGGCACCATGGAGCTATCGCGGCGCGCCATCGAAGAGCAGCACCATCGCGATGAATATCTCGCCAAGTACCATCACTACGAGTTCGCGTCGGCGGCGTTCCAGATCGGCATTGTGCTGGCGTCGGCGACCGTCATCACTGGAATGGTGGTGCTGAGCTTCATGGCCGCGGGCCTTGGCGTGATCGGGCTCGGCTTCATGGCGATCGGGCTGTTCGCGCCGCACGCGGTGCATCTGCTCTAGCGCCGCTGCCCGCCGCGCGCATACGGCGGCGGATGCGCCACAACAACCGCAGCGCACGCCCGCTCCTTTCGGCCCGGAGCATACGCATGAGTTTCCTGATCCGCCGCCTGACCGGCGCGACCAGGCGACGCGTCCAGGCAAGCCCCATCAGGACGTGTTCGTAGAGCCCGCGGAACCAGACGAGTTGCAGGAGCTTGGGCCGCGTCACCTTGAACACGAAAGCGGTGACGGCGAGGCCCACGAGCTTGGCCAGAATGAGAACCAGACCGGCGGCAATCCAATAACCGTTCGCGAGCAGCCAAAGCCCCACAATCTTCAGCGGGAACAGCAGCACGATCGGGACGACGAACACGACGAGCGTCGCGGCCGGCGGCATCTTCCGGATCGTGCCGGCCAGTCTGGCTTTCAGCGCCCGCAACGGAATGCGCGCGACGATCCATTCGACGATCGGTTCGAGATGGCTCCATAGCCACGCCTCGATCAGGAAGACGATCGCGAGCAGGATCAGCAGCGGACGGGTCAGGCAGCGCACGGCAGGGATCTAGGGTGTTCCCGCGCCTGATATAAGGCCCCAGAGGTCGCGGTTTCATTGCTCTGGCATCCGCGGCTGGATGCCGATCCAGCGCATCGCTGGCTGCGCGGGTGCGTCCGGGACGTTTGCGCGGAGCGACTCACCGATTCATCGACGCGCGGAAGAGTCGCCGAAGGCTGAAGTGACATCGCGAGGATGAACTCGCCTTCTTTGTCTCTTGTCAATCTGACTACGGCTCGAATTTCCGCGACGTCCTGCGGAATGCGCCGGTCGCTAGGCGCGCGGCGGCCGGCGCCGCTCGCTGAGCCACGCGCGGTACTTCGTCATCTTCGCGCGCTGCGCCGACGGCGCCTGCCGCTTGCACGTCAAGGCCTCGTCGCTCCTGGCCGGCGCGCCCCAACGCAGCTCGACGCAGTCGTTCGGGTTGTACGCCATCTCGAGATCCGCCGCGCGGTCGAACACGTCCTTGAGCGCGAGCGTCCACGGAGAGCCGTCGCTGCGCGGATACGAGAACTTGCGCGCCGCAAGCTCCGACGCGAGCACGCTTTGCAATTGCGCCTTCACGTCCGCGGCGCTCTTCCCCATCGGCATCGCGTACCGCTCAGGCCGGCGCACGACGCGGTCGGGAAACCCGCGCACCACATCGATGGCGATCAGCAGACGCAGATCCCGTGACGGCGTGGAGAAGTCCTCCCACGCGCCGGTCGTTTCGAAGATCGCCGCGCCGTCCGGCATGGCCGCTTCGCCTTTTCCGCTGTTCTGGAACTTCCGCCCGTTCTCGACCGACGTCACGCGGGTCTTCACCTGCTCTTCGAGCGAGACGATCGCCTCCTTCATCGCGCGCAAGGGATCGAGCGGCGACGGCGACATCACGTCGTCCATCCGATCGTAGAAACCCTCGGCCCCGAGCTTCGCCTGATCGAGCGAGAAATCGGCGTACTGCGGGTTCTTCGCGATTTGCTCGTTGGTCAGCCGCCGCAGGACGCCGTCGGTCCCGCGCACGACCGGCCGGAAGCGCTTGAAGCCGGGACCGCCGAGCGCGGGATCCTGCGCGAACAGGAAATTGCCCTGCCAGAAGCGCTTTCGCGCCACCGTCCCGTCGGGCTGCCCGTCGACCGCTAGGAAGACGCCCGCGGCACCCTCCGACTGCGGCACGCGCCGCACCAGCATCAGAATATGGCCGTATGGATCGGCGTAAACGGTTCCCGGGCGCAGCGTGTCCTGTGTGAGCGACACGGGATAATAGTCGGTGTTGTTGTCGGCGATCGCGGTTCGCGCGGAGCCGGAGTGAACGCTGTCGCCGACGGTCTTCATGAAGTCGCCGAACGAGCCCGCGAGCCCGAGCCGCGGCTTCGGCGCGGGCGTGCTCGCCGCTGCAGACGTGGCCGGCGGCGCGGGAGTGCCCGGCGGCGGCAACGGCGCGGTCGGGGCGGGGCGGGCCGCTTCGGCATTCTGGATGCTGAACCACTGCGGGCAGGACGGCGCCCTGCCGCCGCCGCCGCGCGAGCACTTCGAGAAGCCGAACGGCAGCCCCATCTTGAACGCGAAGTATGCGCGCAGGAAATACGGAAGGTCGGCGCAGTCAGGGCGAAGAACCATCCTCATCTCGTCTTCGCCGAGACCCATATGGTTGAACAGGATATTTCGCGACCGGTCGCGCAGCACCTCATGCAGCGCCGGCCACGACGGCGCAGCGTCCAGAGGATCGTCGAAAAGCTTCTCGATCCATGCGGAGAACAGGTTTTCCGTCGCGCGATTCCATGTGTTGCGCAACGGCCAGACGCTCCCCAGCTCCTCCTGCGGCCGCGGCGGCTGGTCGCCGCGCACAGCGATATCGCGGGTGATCGCGCCGCAGCCGGCCGGCGCGCGGTCGCGGACAAGTGTCGCGCGCCACGTCCCCGCGGCCGGGGACTTCACCTCGGCGAACCAGGAATACGGCGGGCCGCCGCGCCGCTCGCGCGATCGGACCGCGACGCTTCCATCGGGCGCGATCAGCGAAATCTCGCCCTCGAACGGCTTCTCCGCGGCGAAGACGACGCGCAACGGCGCGCCCCTCCACGGCGCGACCGGCGAGGCCAGCATCGCGAGATCGCCGGCGTCCTCGCAGGCGCCGGGGGAACCCTGGGCCCGTGCGTCCATCGCCGGGAAAAGGGCGAAGATCGACGCACATGCGATCAGCAGCGATGCCGTGCTGGCAGCAGAAGACTGGCGTCCTGAAGACATTCGAGCGCCCTTGTATCGCTTCGACCGTGGCCAGACATTTACGCCGGAGCGGGGTTCACCTCAACTGCAGCAGCACGAACCATTGCTTGTCGTTGAGCGAGCATTTGTCGGCGTGGCCCGGGGCCTGCGGCGGCTGGGCCTGGGGCCGAGGCAGGGTCCATTGGCCGGCGCCGCCGCAATGGCCCTTCTGCGCGGCCGAGAACTTCAGGTCGCGCGTGCGCAGGTTCAGCTTCCTGGCGGTGACTGCCTGATTGACGTTGCCGCCGATGGCGTACACCTTGCGCGCCCGCGCATCGATATGCGCGACCACTTCGCAATGGGTGCGCCGGACCGACCGCGCGTCGGTGCTGCCGTTAAGTTCCGCCCGGATGCGCTCGCGCACCGCCTCGTCGCTCAAGTCGGCGAGCACAGGCTCGCGCAGTTGGCAAATCAGATCGCCGGCACGAGGCCTTGTCGTGGTGAGCGGACACGCACGATAGAGCCGGTCGCCGGCCTGCTTGGTCAGTTCGGCCACGCTCGCCGCGAAGGCGTCGTAGATATAGACGCGATGGGCGTTGGCGAACTGGAACGCGTTCTCCGCGACGCCCGACTGCCGTACCACATAGCTGACGAAGGCCGCCGACCACGAGGTATCGATGATCGCCGCGCGGAAGACCGCCTCGCGCAGGATTTCGTGTTCCGCCGGATCGGCCACGGCTTCGGCGTCGCGCAGCAGCCTCGCGGCACTGGTCCGCAACAACGCCGCGCTTTGCGATTCCTGCGCCGACGTCGAGGCGTCCTGGTAGCCGCGCACCTCGAGCTTGTCGGCGGTGTCAGCGCCGTACAGCGACCGCCAGTATTTCATCACCTGCCACCAGCCGAGATGGCCGAGGCTCGCCTGCCGGCTGCCGCCGTCGTCCTCCTCGTGTTCTGCCTCGGTCAGGCCGAAGCGGAACAGCCGGCCGTTGGAATCGATCTGATGGCCGCCGAAGCTGGTGAACTCCCCGATTGCCGTCTGCGCGATGCGCCGGCCGAGCTCGCCGGGAGGCTTCGCGGCGGTGGCGTCGCAAGTGGCCTGCACGGTTTTCCAGAACGCCGCCGCGGTGCGGTCGGCCTGCGCGAACGCCGGATGCGCGGCAAGGCCGATCGTCGCGACAATGGCGCAGACAACGGCACGCATGGTCCCTCCTTGGCAGGTCAACGGCACGCTGGAGTATAGCCTGTGTCCGGGGTTCAGGTCCGAACCCGGCCGCCGTCCACGTTGAGCGTCTGGCCGGTGATGAAAGCGGCGTCGTCGCTGGTCAGGTACGACACCGTCCCAACCACATCCTCGGGCACCTCGGGCCGCTTGATCGCCTGCATGGTGGCGGCGAGGGCGAACTCCGCCTCCATGTCCGCCAGGCCTGCGCGCGGCTTGCGGGCCAGCGTGCCCGGCGACCGCGTCAGCCCGGGCGAGATCGCGTTGACGGTGACGCCATAGGGGCCGAGCTCGGTCGCCAGCGCCCGGGTGAAGCCGACGATGCCGGCCTTGCTGGACATGTAATGCACGAAGCCGGTGACGACGCTGCCCAGCGTGCTCGATGACATGTTGACGATGCGGCCCCAGCCGCGCTGCTTCATGCCGGGGGCAAAGGCCGCGCTGACCAGGAACACGCTGTCGAGGTTGATCGACAACACGCGGCGCCAGTCCTCGAATTTCATCTGCTCGAAGTCCTGCTGCGGATAGATGCCCGCGCAGTTGATGAGGATGTCGCAGCGGCCGAATTTACTCTGGACCTGCGCGGCCATCGCTTTGACCGATTGCTCCGACGTGATGTCGCACTGGCAGGCGAACGCCTGGCGCCCGGCCTGCTCGACGAGCTTGACGGTCTGATCACCGGGCGCGACGTCGGCGATGGCGATGTGCACGCCGTCCTCGGCGAGACGTTTCGCGAACGCCTGCCCGAGGCCGTTCGAGGCTCCGGTGATGACGGCTACTTTATCCTTGTGGCCTTTGGCCATTGTACGCTCCCGTTGTGCTTCAGCGGATCAGCATATCACGCCGTCACCCCCGGGCTTGACCCGGGGGTCCATGAAGCGGGGCTCCGAATTCCAAACGTAACGCCGTTCTGGATGGCACGTCATCATGGATCACCGGGGCGGCCTTCACCGGGGTGCTCGCCAACAACGGCATCGCCATCAGCATGGACGGCAAGAGTGCCTAGCGCGACAACGTGTTCGTAGAGCGGCTATGGCGCAGCGTCAAATACGAGGAGGTCTATCTGCGGGCCTACGACAGCGTCAGCGAGGCCCGCGCTTCGATCGGCCGCTATCTCGACTTCTACAACCGCCGCCGGTCGCATTCGAGCCGTGACGATGCCACGCCCGATCA
>SHVN01000008.1 GCA_009694215.1 Xanthobacteraceae bacterium | reverse complement strand
TTGTAGCGTGGGTTGATGTCCTCGGCGCTGATCTTGCGCGGCTCGCGCTTGGTGATGTCGTCCATCGGGCTCTCCTTGGATTTTTATGGGGCCGGCCGGCCCTTCGGCGTGGTGGGATTATAGACGCTTATTCCATGTACCGCGAAGTGGGGAGGGAGGAACCGATCGGGTGAATTCCGCGTCGGCGATGTCGTGCCGTGCTATCGTGTCGTGGTCAAGGAACGAGGGCCCACGGAATGTTTCGCTTCATATTCGGGGTGACGGGTGGTGCGGCCCTCGTTGTGGCCATGATCTCTGAGGGAGCATCGGCGCAGTAGCGGCCGGCCGCCTGGGACACGCGGGTGCATACCGACATATCCGCGGCGCCCGCGCCGGAACCCAGGACGCCGCAAGAGCAGAAGCAGGCGCAGCCGGACGCTCAGAAGAAGGCCAAGAAGAAACCCGATGCCGGTGCGGGCGTGCCGAAATAGAACGAAATTCAGATCGCCCGCAAAGGCGATTTGCTCGGACCCGGACCTCGCACGCCTCGATCGCCAGATCGACGATGCCTACAAAGCAGCGTTTGCCCGGCTCGACCGCAAGACCGTCCCCCGTCTGCGCGAGGAGTAGCGCGACTTCAACACCACCCGCAACAGGTCGTTCGGGTGGCCCGACTACGTCCTCAAGCGCGAGTTGGAGCGGCGCCCGCCGGCGCTGCGCGGGATGATCGCCAGCAATTGAGCGGCGGTGGATTTCCCCAGGTGCAAATCGATTGTTGCGAAACGATGACAAATATATTGCATCGAGACATAAAAAATGCTGCAGTGCGATTGCTGGATAGTCAGGGGTCGACTATGGCGATTGCAAAGCGCCTCAGGAGACAAGCGGCGACCTGCGCTGCCTTGGCGAAGCAGATTCACGACGAAGAGGGGCGGCAGCGGTACCTGCGTCTGGAGCAGATGTACCTTGAACTCGCCGAATCCGAGGAACGGGCCGGCCCTCCGATGAGCCAGACGGCGGGCGAAAGCCACATCAAGCCTGCGGCCTGAGCGCCGCGCAGACGCCTTAAGCCACCTTCTTCCCCCACAGCCGCGCCGAGGCGATATCCGCGCCCTCGCGGATCGCCTTGAGCTTGAGCCACACCACCGGCTCGATCACCCACTCGCGCTTGGTGAAGGTGCCGAAGCCGCAGTCGGTCGAGGCGATCACCCGCTCGCGGTCACCGACGGCGGCCACCGCCTCCTCGATCCGCCGTGCCACCACCTCGGGATGCTCGACGAAGTTCGACGTGGTCTCGACCACGCCGGGGATGAGCAGCATGCGCGGCGGCAGCGGATGCTTCTTCAGCGCCGTATATTCGTGGGCGTGGCGCGGGTTGGAGAACTCGATGGTCAGCGCGCCGACATGGGCGGTGTAGAGCGCCGGCAGGATCGTCGCCAGCGGCACGTCGTGGATGTGCGGGCCTTCCCAGTTTCCATAGCAGACATGCAGCCGTACGCGGTCGCGCGGGATGCCCTCGATGCCCTTGTTGATCGCCGCGACATGCCGCTCGCAGCGCTTGACGAACTCGCTGTCGGACAGGTCGCGATACATCATGGTGCGGTCCATCGCGAGATCCGGCGCATCGATCTGCAGAATGAGCCCGGCCTTGTGGATCGCCTGGTACTCCTTGCTCATCTCGCGCGAGATCGCGTCGAGATAGGCGTCATGCGACTCGTAATGGGCGTTGAGCATCGTCGTCGAGATGATGCCTGGCGAGGCCGCGGTCATGAACCGCTCGGAGAACGCGCCCAACTCGTCGGCGATCCTGTTGAAGCCCACGGTCTCGTCGGTGATCGGCTTGAGGTCGCGGTACTTGATGTCGGCCTGCGCCTCCGGCGCGCCCTGCTGGCTCTTGGTCGGGTTTGGGAAGCGGCGCATCAGATAGGCCAGAAGCTCGGGGAACTCCTCGAATTCCTTGCCGCGGCGGCGCTTCGACACGCCGGCAAAGCCGGACATGCGCTGCGGCACATAGGTCTGGAACCCGATCCGCCGCTGCTCGCCGTCGTTGCCGACGTCGATGCCGGCCTTGACCTGCTCGGCGACCGCGTGGCGGACCGCCTTGTCCATCTCGTCCGCCAGCACCTTCGGGTCGTGCGGCTTGCCTTCCTCCTGCGCCATCAGCAGGTCGGACAACTTTTCGTTGCGCGGCAGGCTGCCGACATGGGTGGTCAGGATGCGGTCGCGGCTGAGGATCATGAAACCATTGCTCCGGCGGGTTGACGCATTGCGGCTCCGAGGGCCGGCTTGCATAATAGTTCATCATGCCGGGGAGAAGCGAATGAGTGTTGCGGCCGATATGCGCGCGCGGGCGGAGATGCCGGTGCCCACCGGGGACCCGGTGGGCGCGATCCCGCGCAACTACAATTATGCGGCCGACATTCTCGACCGCAACCTGAAGGCCGGCCGCGCCGACAGGTCCGCCTACATCGATCCGCGCGGGACCTGGACCTACGGCCAGCTTGCCGACCGCGTGGCGCGCTTCGCCGCGAGCCTGCGCGCGCTCGGGGTGCGGCGCGAGGAGCGCGTGCTGATCGTGCTGCTCGATACGATCGACTGGCCCACCGCCTTCCTCGGCTGCCTCAAGACCGGCGCCGTCGCCGTCGCGGTCAACACGCTGATGACCGAGGACGACTATCGCTTCATGCTGACCGACAGCCGCGCCCGCGTGCTGGTGGTGTCGGAGGCGCTCTATCCGAGATTCCAGAAGATCATCGGGCAAAGCGCCGATCTCGAACACGTCATCGTGTCGGGCGACAACGCGCAGGGCCACAAGCGCTTCGAGGATATGATCGAATCGGCGATGGCGGAGGCGCACACCGCGCCGACCGTGCGCGACGACGTCGCCTATTGGCAATACACGTCAGGATCGACCGGCAAGCCCAAGGGCGCGGTGCATGCCCACGCCGATCTCCGCCTCAACAACGATCTCTATGCCGTGCCGGTGATCAATCTCACCGAGAACGACGTCTGCTATTCGGTGGCGAAGCTGTTTTTCGCCTACGGTCTCGGCAACTCGCTGAACTTTCCCTTGGCGGCAGGGGCCTGCACGGTGCTTCTGCCCGACCGCCCGACACCGGAGGGTGTCGCCGCGCTTCTCCGCCAGCATCCGGTCACGGTGTTCTATTCCGTCCCGACGTTCTATGCCGCGTTCCTCGCGAGCTCGGCCGCGCCGCAGCGCGTGGAGCTGAAACTGCGCTGCTGCATTTCGGCGGGTGAGGCGCTGCCGGCCGACGTCGGCAAGCGCTGGCTGGATCGCTACGGCGTCGACGTTCTCGACGGCCTCGGCTCGACCGAGATGACGCACATCTTCATGTCGAACCGCATGGGCGAGGTGAAATACGGCACCAGCGGCAAGCTGCTGCCCGGCTATGATATCAAGCTGGTTGGTGATGACGGCCAGCCGGTGAAGAAGGGCGAGCTGGGCGAGTTGCTGGTGCGGGGCCCGACTGCGGCGATCATGTACTGGAACAACCGCGAGCAGTCGCGGAACACGTTCGTCGGCGAGTGGACGCGGTCCGGCGACAAATACACCGAGGACGACGACGGCTATTTCACCTACTGCGGCCGGCGCGATGACATGCTGAAGGTCTCGGGCATGTATGTCTCGCCGTTCGAAGTCGAGGGTGCGCTTATGACGCATCCGGACGTGCTGGAGGCTGCGGTGGTGGCCTGGCTCGACGGCGACGAACTGGTGAAACCCAAGGCTTTCGTGGTGCTGAAGGATCAGGCAAAGGCCGCCGACGCTGGCGCGCGCGAAGCGATGGCACGGATGTTGCAAGACCACGTCAAATCCACGCTCGCCCCCTATAAATACCCCCGCTGGATCGAATTTCGTGCCGAACTGCCGAAGACCGCGACCGGCAAAATCCAGCGCTTTAAATTGCGTGGCGAAGCCACGCCGCGCTAAGCTTGTCCTCAGTGTCTCATTCCGGAGGGTTCGAAATTATGAGCAAGATCATGAAACGCACTTTGCTTGCCGGCTGCGCCGCCGCCGCGCTGGCCGCACTCGCCGCGGCTCCCGCCATGGCCCAGCAGAAGACGATCAAGATCGGCTTCATCAGCACGTTCAGCGGCCCGGTCGCCGCGATCGGCAACGACATGCGCCAATCGTTCGAACTCGGTCTCGACCATCTCGGCCGCAAACTCGGCGGCCTGCCGGTCGAGGTGATCTACGAAGACGACCAGCTCAAGCCGGAAGTCGGCGTGCAGAAAACCCAGAAGCTGATCGAATCCGACAAGGTCGACTTCGTCGTCGGCTACATCTGGTCGAACGTGGCGCTGGCTTCGCTCAAGCCGCTGGTCGATTCCAAGACCTTCACCATCATCACCAATGCCGGCGCCTCGCAGATCTCCGGCGAGTTGTGCTCGCCCTATGTGTTCACGACGTCGTGGAATAACGATCAGACGCCGCAGGCCGTCGGCCTTTACATGAACCAGAAGAACGTCAAGACCGCGTTCCTGATCGGCCCGAACTACGCCGCCGGCAAGGACATGCTCGAGGGCGTGGCGTCGACCTTCAAGGGCCAGATCATCGGCCGCGAGCTGACTTTATGGCCGAACCAGCTCGACTTCTCCGCCGAGCTGTCGAAGGCCCGCGCGGCCAAGCCCGAAGCGATCTTCGCCTTCTATCCGGGCGGCGCTGGCATCCAGTTCGTCACCCAATACGCGCAGTCCGGCCTCAAGGGCCAGATCCCGCTCTACACGGCGTTCACCATCGACGAACTGTCGCTGCCGCGGCTCAAGGATCTCGCGGTCGGCATTCCGGGCGCCCAGCAGTGGGTCAACGACCTGCCGAACGACGCTAACAAGAAGTACGTCGCCGACTACAAGGCGAAGTACAAGAGCTCGCCGTCGTTCTACGGCTCGCAGACCTATGACGCGGCGGCGCTGATCGACAGCGGGCTCAAGGCCGTTAAGGGCGACATGAGCAAGAAAGACGAGTTGCGCAAGGCGCTTGAGAAGGCCGACTTCAAGTCGGTGCGCGGCAACTTTAAGTTCGGGCCGAACCACATCCCGATCCAGAATTTCTATCTGCAGGAAGCGGTGAAGGAAGGCGACGACTACCGGCTGAAGACCGTCGCCACCATCGTCGAGAACGATCAGGACAAGCACGTCGGCAAATGCAAGATGCCGAACTGATCGACTGACGAACTGATAGGACGGCAGAAGTGCGGGCTTCTGCCGTCTTGTTTTTTGCGGGCAGGTCGGGCCTCATCAGCTTTATCCGCGTGACGGACCTTTCTCCGTCCTCATCCTGAGGAGCGCCCGAAGGGCGCGTCTCGAAGGATGGAGGGCGGCCACATGCTTCGAGACGCATCGCTTCGCGATGCTCCTCAGCATGAGGCCGGGCTGGCGATGGGCGCTGTTGCGGGAAGGCCCAGGTTTTGCAGGGGTTCGGGTCGGACAAGACCATGCTCTATCTCATCGAACAGTGTCTGAACGGCATCCAGCTCGGCATGCTGCTGTTCCTGCTGGCCGCGGGGCTGACGCTGATCTTCGGCATCATGGATCTGGTCAATCTGGCGCACGGCTCGCTCTACATGATCGGCGCCTATTTCGCGGCGACCTTCGCCGCCGTCACCGGAAGCTTCGTGCTGGGCGCGATCCTGGCGCTCGTTGCGACGCTCGTGGTCGGCATGGCGCTGGAGGTGATCGCCATCCGGCGGTTGTACGGGCGCGATCACCTCGATCACGTGCTCGGCACCTTCGGGCTGCTGCTGTTCTTCAACGAACTGGTCCGGCTGATCTGGGGACCGGCCGGCATGACGCTGCCGCTGCCGAGCGAGATGCTGACCGCCGTGCAGGTGCTGCCGGGCGTGTATTACCCGGCCTACCGGCTGGTCATCATCGTTGCGACGCTGGTGGTGGCGCTCCTGCTCTATGTACTGGTGATGAGAACACGCGTGGGCATGCTGATCCGCGCCGGCGCGTCGAACCGGGAGATGGTCGGGGCGCTGGGCGTCAACGTCAAGCTGCTCTACACGCTGGTGTTTGGCCTCGGCGCCGCGCTTGCGGGCTTCGCCGGGCTGATGCAGGCGCCCATTCTCACGGTGCAGATCGGCATGGGCGAGAACATTCTCATCCTTGCCTTCGTCGTCATCATCATCGGCGGCATCGGCTCGATTCGCGGCGCCTTTGTCGCGGCCATCATTGTCGGTCTCATCGATACGATGGGCCGCGCGTTCCTGCCGGATCTGGTGCGCCAATTCGTAAGCTACAGCGCAGGCTCGAGCCTCGGGCCGTCGCTGTCGTCCATGATCATCTACATGCTGATGGCGGCGGTGCTGGTGTTCCGGCCGGAAGGCCTGTTTCCGGCGTCGAGCAAATGACCGCTCTGCTCAAAGTTCTTTCTTGTCCCGGGCGCAGCGCAACACGAAGTGGTGTGCTGCAGATCCGGGACCCCGGTTTATTGGTGGAAGCAAGCTGGGTCCCGGATCGGCGGTGCACCGCTTCGCGCTGCACCGCGTCTGGGACACGCGCGGAGAAGCCGAGAAAATGACCGCTCTGCTGACCCCGCGCAATGTCCTCCTGGCCGTGCTGCTCGCATTTCTCGCGTTGCTACCGGTCTATTCGACGCTCACCGGAAATTACTTCCTGATGTCGCTGTTCACCCGCATCCTCATCTTGGCGATGGCGGCGGTGAGCCTGAACCTGATCATGGGATTCGGCGGCATGGTGAGCTTCGGTCACGCCGCCTATCTCGGCATCGGCGGCTATGCCGTCGGCATCCTGGCAAAGGAAGGCATCAATTCCGCCTTCGTGCAGTGGCCGGTGGCGCTGCTCGCGTCGGGGCTGTTCGCGCTCGGGGTCGGCGCGCTGTGCCTGCGCACGCGCGGCGTCTATTTCATCATGATCACGCTTGCCTTCGCGCAGATGGTCTATTACGTCGCGATTGGGCTTGACCGCTATGGTGGTGACGACGGGCTGACGATTCACAAGCGCAGCCAGTTTTTCGATTCCGTAAATCTGTCGAACCGGGCGTTCTTCTATTATTTGTGCTTCGCGCTGTTGCTGCTGGCGGTCTATGTCGTCTGGCGGCTGGTCAATTCGCGCTTCGGCATGGTGATCCAGGGCGCGCGCTCCAACGAGCGGCGGATGCGCGCCATCGGCTTCCCGGTGTTCCGCTACAAGCTCGTCTGCTTCGTCATCTCCGGCGTCATGTGCGGCCTGGCCGGCATTCTGCTCGCAAACCACACCGATTTCATCAGCCCCGCCTTGATGTTCTGGACCCGCTCGGGCGACCTCATGGTGATGGCGGTGCTCGGGGGAATGGGCACGGTGTTCGGCCCGGTGATCGGCTCGATTGCGTTTCTTCTGCTGGAGGAAGGGCTATCGCAATTCACCGAATTCCAGGGGATCATTCTCGGCCCGATGCTTCTCGCGGTCGCGCTCTATGCGCGCGGTGGCATCGACGGCATTCTGATGGGGCTGCGCCGTGGCTGATGCGCTGCTCACGATCGAGGGTTTGATCAAGCGGTTCGGTGGCGTCGTCGCCTCCGACAATGTGCTGTTGGATGTGGCCAGGGGCGAGTTGCACGCCATCATCGGGCCAAACGGCGCCGGCAAGACCACGCTGATCGGCCAGCTCGCCGGCGAAATCGTGCCGGACGCCGGCCGCATCCATTTCGGCGGCCGGGACATCACCGCGCTGCCGGTGCATGACCGCAGCCTGCTGGGGCTCGGGCGCACGTTCCAGATCACCTCGCTGTTTGCAAATTTTACCGCGCTGGAGAATGTCGCGCTCGCCGTGCAGGCACACGCCGGGCACTCGTTCCGGTTCTGGCAGGATGCGCGGAAGGAGGCCGAACTGCGCGAGCCGGCCCGCGCCGCGCTCGACCGCGCGGGCTTGAGCCACCGCGCGGACACCTCGGTCGCCGGCATGAGCCACGGCGAGCATCGCCAGCTTGAGCTGGCGATGGCGCTGGCGACGCGGCCGCAGATGCTACTCCTCGACGAGCCGATGGCAGGGCTTGGGCCCGACGAGTCGAGCCGGATGGTGAAGACGCTGCGCGGATTGAAACGCGATCTGACCATCCTGCTGATCGAGCACGACATGGGGGCGGTGTTTGCATTGGCCGATCGCATCACCGTTCTGGTGTACGGTCGCATCATCGCTTCGGGCGATCCGGCGTCGATCCGCGCCAACGCCGAAGTTCGCCAGGCCTACCTCGGCGAGCAGGAGGCGGTGGCTCATGTCTGAACCGCTGCTGGCCGTCGACCGGATCGAGACGCGCTACGGCTTGAGCCAGGTGCTGTTCGGCCTCTCGCTCACCATTTCCGCGGGCGAGATGGTGACCCTGATGGGCCGCAACGGCATGGGCAAGACCACGACCGTCCGCTCGATCATGGGGCTCACACCGGCGATGGCCGGCTCGATCCGCTTCGACGGACAGGAGATCGCAAGCCTGCCTTCGTTTCGTGTGGCCCAGCTCGGCGTCGGTCTCGTGCCGGAAGGACGGCAGATTTTCCCGAACCTCACCACGCGCGAGAACCTGGTGGCCACCGCCTCGAACCGGATGGGCTCCGTCGATCCTTGGACCTTGAACAGGGTGCTCGAGCTGTTTCCCAGGCTTGGAGAGCGGCTGAACAGCATGGGCAACCTGCTGTCCGGCGGTGAACAACAGATGCTCGCGGTCGGCCGTGCGCTGATGACCAACCCGCGTCTGCTCATCCTCGACGAGGCGACCGAGGGCCTGGCGCCGCTCATTCGCGCCGAAATTTGGCAATGCCTGACGCGGCTTAAGGCCCAAGGCCAATCCATTCTGGTGATCGACAAGAACGTCGAGGCGCTGACCCGCATCGCCGACCGGCATTACCTGATTGAGCGGGGCAGGGTGGTGTGGTCCGGCACGTCCGCCGAACTCGTCGCTAACCCTCAGATTCAGCATCAACATCTCGGCATCTGACGGTGAGATGGCGTTGTCGCAGCGCATCGCGCGTCGCCATATAGGGTGGCCATGGCGACCCTCTCCGATCAAGGCTTCCTCGATCTTCCGCCGCATCGGCTCGAATACCGCATGGCCGGTCCGCGTCCGCATGAGGCGCCGACGCTCATTCTCCTGCATCAGGGGCTGGGCTCCGCGGGCCAATGGGACGACCTTCCCGAGAAGCTTTCGGCTGCGACCGGATGTGGCGTGTTCGTCTATTCGCGTGCGGGCTACGGCTTTTCCAGCCCCGCGGCGCTGCCGCGCCGGCTCGACTTCATGCATGTCGAGGCGCGCGAGACCTTGCCGCGTCTACTCGACGCCATCGGCTTCCGGCAGGGCCTCCTGGTCGGACACAGCGACGGCGCTTCAATCGCGGCCATTTACGCGGGCAGCGTGCAGGATCATCGCATGCGCGGGCTGGTGCTGATGGCGCCGCATTTCATCGTCGAGGATGTGACGATGAACGCGATCAGGGCGATCCGCAAAGCCTACGACACCACCGACGTGCGGGCGCGCTTCCAGCGCTGGCACGCCGATGCCGATGCGACGGTGCGCGGCTGGTCCGACGTCTGGCTGAACAACGATGTCGGCGCCTGGGACCTCCGCGAGGATCTCGCCTACATCCGCGTGCCGATGCTCATCATCCAGGGCGAAGACGACGACTATGGCACGGCGCGGCAGATCGCGATCGCGCGGGAGGAGTGCTACTGCCCGGTGGATGGATTGCTGCTGCCGGGCATCAAGCACGTGTCGCACCGCGAGGCGCCGGAGACCGTGCGGAAGGCGATTGCCGAGTTCTCCTGCCGCTTGTTGCACGAGCACGAAAGCGCCCAGCCCGTCGCGGCGCGGTGATCCCATGGGCCAGAGGCGGGCTTGCATGCATTATTACACATGAATTATAATGCAGATCGTCAACAGGACGATCATGGCTGCCACCCTCGATACCCGCGAAAATTCCGACGCGGCAGGCCGCACCGATGCGGCGTTTGCCGGCGAGATCGGCCGCTTGGTGCGGCTCGGCCGCGCCAAGCGCGGCATGTCGCGGCGCCAGCTCGCGCAGGAGTCGGGAACGTCCGAGCGCTATCTCGCCCAGATCGAAAGCGGCGCCGGCAATCCGTCCGTCCTGGTGATGCGGGCGATCGCCGACGCGCTGGAAATTCCGCTGTTTGAATTGCTGCCGTCGACCGGCGGGCTGGCCGCGCCTTACGCCCGCATCATCGATCTGCTGGGTCGTGCATCGCCCGGCGATCTGTCGTCGATTGCCGAGGGCATCGAACGGCGGATCGACCAGGCCGCCGCGACCGATCGCGAGCGGCGGATCGCGCTGGTCGGCCTCCGCGGCGGCGGCAAGTCCACGCTGGGCAAGATGCTGGCCGACAAGCTCGGCGTGCCGTTCATCGAGCTCAACCGCATGGTCGAGCAGGAATACGGCGCCAGCATGCCACTGCTGATCGAGATGTCCGGTGTCGCCACCTTCAAACGGCATGAACGGACCTGCCTCGAGCGCGTTATCTCGCAGAACGAGAGGGCGGTGATCGCCACGGCGGGCGGCATCGTGTCCAACCCCGAGACCTACGGGCTGCTGCTCCGTCGCACCCACACGGTCTGGCTCAGCGCACAGCCCGAGGAGCATATGAGCCGCGTGATGAGGCAGGGTGATTTCCGGCCGATGGCGCGCAACCGCGAAGCGATGGCCGATCTCCACGCCATCCTGGAGGCGCGCCGGGGGGACTATGCGCGTGCCGAAACCGCGCTCGATACGTCGGGCGCGACCGTGCAGCAGAGTTTTGTGAAGTTGCAGAAGATCGTCGCGCCTTGGATTAAAGGCTGAACGCATGGCTGACGCGGACCGCAAACTGTCCAATGGCACCGACCGGATCGACTTCATCACCGATCCGTCGCGCTATCGCCACTGGAAGCTTTCGGTCGAGGGTGACATTGCCACGCTGTTGATGGACGTGGACGAAAACGCGCCGCTGTTCGAAGGCTATCAACTCAAGCTCAATTCCTACGACCTCGGCGTTGATATCGAACTGGCCGATGCGCTGGAGCGGCTCCGCTTCGAGCATCCGCAGGCGCGCGTCGTTCTGCTGCGATCGGGCAAGCCGCGGGTGTTCTGTGCCGGCGCCAACATCCGCATGCTCGCGGGCGCAACGCATGGGCATAAGGTCAACTTCTGCAAGTTCACCAACGAGACCCGCAACGCCATCGAGGATGCAAGCGCGTTTTCCGGCCAGCGCATGATCTGTGTCGTCGAAGGCTCCTGCGCCGGCGGCGGCTACGAGCTGGCGCTGGCCGCCGACCACATCATCCTGACCGACGACGGCTCGTCGACCGTGTCGCTGCCGGAGCTGCCGCTGCTGGCGGTGCTGCCGGGAACGGGCGGGCTCACCCGCGTCACCGACAAGCGCAAGGTTCGGAGGGACAACGCCGATGTGTTCTGTACGACGGAAGAAGGCGTCAAGGGCAAGCGCGCGGTCGAGTGGCGGCTGGTGGACGAGGTCGTGCCTAACACCAGGATTGACGACGTGGTCAAGGAGCGAGCGCGGGAGTTTGCGCAGAAGTCCGACCGGCCGAAGGGTGCCAAGGGAATTTCACTCTCGCCGCTGAAGCGCAAGCGTTCGGCGGATGGCGTTGAATACAGCGCGGTCTCCGTGGAGTTCTCCCGCCCGGAGCGGATCGCCACCATCACCCTGCGCGGGCCCAACAGCCCGCCGCCGAAATCCGCCGACGAGATGGCGGCGCAGGGCGCGGAGTTCTGGCCGTTGCGGTTGGCGCGGGAGCTCGACGACGCCATTCTCGACATCCGCCTCAACGAATTCGACATTGCGGTGGTCGTGTTCAAGTCCGAGGGCGATCCCGAGGCGGTTCTTGCCTACGACGATTTCCTCAAGGCGAACGCCGGGGACTGGCTCGCGCGCGAGATAGCGCTGAAATGGAAGCGCGTGCTCAAGCGCGTCGACCTGACGTCGCGTTCGCTGATCACGCTGATCGAGCCGGGCTCCTGCTTTGCCGGCACCTTGGCTGAACTCGTGTTCGCGGCCGACCGCTCCTACATGCTGATCGGCCGGATGGAGGGCGATAACCGCCCGCCGGCCACGATCATGCTCGGCGAGGCCAATTGCGGCCATCTGCCGATGAGCAACGGCCTGTCGCGGCTTGCCACGCGGTTCCTCGGCGAGCCGCAGTCGCTCGACAACGCCAAGAAGTCGGTTGGCGAAAAGCTCGATGCCGAACGTGCCGAACAACTCGGCCTCGTTACCTTCGCACTCGACGACATCGACTGGGACGACGAGATCCGAGTCTTCTTCGAAGAGCGTGCAAGCTTCTCGCCCGACGGGCTCACCGGCATGGAGGCGAACCTTCGCTTCGGCGGGCCAGAGACGATGGAAACAAAAATCTTTGCCAGGCTCACCGCCTGGCAGAACTGGATCTTCCAGCGCCCCAACGCCGTCGGCGAGGAGGGTGCACTGCGCCGCTACGGCACCGGCCAGAAGGCCGTGTTCGACACGAAGAGAGTTTGAGGGAGCGTGCGATGACTGATGACATCATCAACGTCGACTATCGCGAAAAGATTCCGAACAACGTCAACCTCACCGAGGACCGCCGCGTCTTGAAGGCGCTCGAAGGCTGGCACCCCGGCTATCTCGACTGGTGGAACGACATGGGGCCGGAAGGCTTCCAGGAGTCGCTCGTTTATCTGCGCACCGCCGTGTCGGTCGATCCCAAGGGCTGGGCCAAGTTTGACTACATCAAGATGCCGGAATACCGCTGGGGCATCCTGCTGGCGCCGCCGGAAGAGAACCGCAAGATTCCATTCGGCGTGCATCTGGGCGATCCGGTGTGGCAGGAGGTGCCGGGCGAATATCGCGCTATGCTCCGCCGTCTCGTCGTGATCCAGGGCGATACCGAGCCCGCGTCCGTCGAGCAGCAGCGCCATCTCGGCAAGACCGCGCCGTCGCTCTACGACCTGCGCAACCTGTTTCAGATCAATGTCGAGGAGGGCCGTCACCTCTGGGCGATGGTGTATCTCCTGCACAAGTATTTTGGCCGCGACGGCCGCGACGAGGCCGACGACATGCTGCGCCGGCGCTCCGGCAGCAAGGACGCGCCGCGCATGCTCGGCGCCTTCAACGAGGCGACGCCGGACTGGCTGTCGTTGTTCATGTTCACCTTCTTCACCGACCGCGATGGCAAGATGCAGCTCGAATCGCTGGCGCAGTCCGGCTTCGATCCGCTGTCTCGCACCTGCCGCTTCATGCTGACAGAAGAAGCCCACCACATGTTCGTCGGCGAGACCGGCATCGGCCGCATCGTGCAGCGCACCTGCGAGGCGATGAAGGCGGCCGGCATCGAGGACCCGAACGCAATCGACAAGGTACGCGCGCTCGGCGTGATCGACCTGCCGACCATCCAGAAGAAGCTCAACCTGCACTACACGCTGTCGCTCGATCTGTTCGGCTCCGAGGTGTCGACCAACGCCGCCAACGTCTTCAACGCAAGCCTCAAGGGCCGCTTCCGCGAGACCTCGATCGACGACGATCACAAGCTCGAACACGACATCTATCCCGTGCTCAAGTTCGTCGACGGTGCGATCAAGCTCGTCGACGAGCCGGCCCTGACCGCGGTCAACATGCGGCTGCGCGACGACTACACGCGCGACTGCGCCAAGGGCATCGAGCGCTTCAACAAGATCATCGAGCGGCTCGGCGTCGATTTCCGGCTGGCGCTGCCGCATGTCGCGTTCCATCGCGATATCGGCGAGTTCAAGGGCCTGCAGGCGACGCCATCCGGCGTGCTGATCGACGAGTCGGCCTGGGCCCGGGAGAAAGACAAGTGGCTGCCGTCGCTCGCCGATGGCGAGTTCATCGCCTCGCTAATGAAGCCTGTGAGCGAGCCCGGGCAGTTCGCCTCATGGATCGCGCCGCCCAAGGTCGGTATCGACAATCGCCCGGGCGACTTCGAATACGTCAAGCTCGCCGCCTGAACCGATGGACGCCGAGGTCGACGTTCTTGTCGCCGGTGCGGGCGCCGCCGGGATGACCGCGGCGCTGGTCTGCGCGCTGCAGGGGCTCGACGTTCTGCTCTGCGAGAAATCATCCCAGGTCGGCGGCACCACCGCCACATCCGCCGGCACAATCTGGGTGCCCGGCACGAAGCAGGCGCGCGAGGCGGGCTTTGCCGACGACATCCCGCAGGCGCGGCGCTATCTCGACTCGATCATCGGCGCGGCCACGGACGACCGCCGCGAGGCGTATCTGACAACCGGTCCCGAGTTGGTCGAATATCTCGCCCGCAACAGCGAGGTGAAGTTCTCGCTCTACACCAAGCACCCGGATTATCTATCGAACCGCCCTGGCACGACGCTCGCCGGCCGTGCGCTCGCGCCGGTACCGTTCGACGGCCGTCTGCTCGGTGCGGATTTCGCGCTGCTGCGGCCGCCGATCGGCGAATTCATGGCGCTCGGCGGCATGATGATCGGTCGCGATGACATCGAGCCGTTGGTGCGGCCGTTCGCATCGGCGGGAAACCTTCGCCGCGCGCTGTCGCTGCTGTGGCGGCACGCCGGCGACCGTCTGCGCCATCGTCGCGGCACGCGGCTGCTCATGGGCAACGCGCTCGCCGCACGGCTGTTCTACAGCTTGCGCCTGCGCAAGGTGCCGGTCTGGCTCAATGCATCTGTGCAGGAATTGACCGTTGCGAATAGCCGCGTTACCGGCGCCACGCTTTCGGTCGATGGCGAAACACGCCGCGTGACTGCGCGTCGCGCGGTCGTGCTGGCCACCGGCGGGTTCGGCGGCAGCGTCGAGCGTCTCAATCATTACGTTCGTCCACCGCTTGCACACGCTGTCGCCTTCCCGGGCGTGCAGGGCGATGGCATGAATGTGGCGCGTGCGGTCGGCGCCGGCATCGAGGACGATCACGCTTCACCTGCATTCTGGACGCCAGTGTCGGAGACCAGATGGCTTCAGGGCGGGCGCGGCGCCTACCCGCATCTTGCGCTGGACCGCGCCAAGCCCGGCCTGATTGCGGTCAACGCCGCAGGCCGGCGCTTCGTCGATGAGGGGGTTTCCTACCACGAGTTCGTCCTCGGCATGCACCGCTCGCATGAGACCGTGCCGACGATTCCGGCCTGGCTCGTTTGCGACCGCGCGTTCATCGAACGCTACGGTCTCGGCCGCGTGCCTCCCGGGCGGCGAAGCTTGAGCAAGCTGATCGCGAATGGCTATCTGGTAGCAGCCAGCACGCTCGACGCGCTGGCTGCGACGATCAAAGCCGATGCGGCGGGGCTACGCGACAGCGTGCAACGGAACAACCGCTATGCCGCGACCGGCCTCGACGAGGACTTCGGCAAAGGCTCGACCGACTTCGACCGCCACAATGGCGATCCGGATCATAAGCCGAACCCCTGCCTGGGCCCCATCGGAACGCCGCCGTACTATGCGATGGCGGTTTATCCGAGCTCGCTCGGATCGAGCGTTGGGCTGAAGGCGGACGCCGACGGCCGCGTGCTGTCGTCAAGCGGCGCGCCGATCCTAGGCCTCTACGCCTGCGGCAACGACATGGCCTCGATCATGCGTGGCCATTATCCCGGCCCGGGCATCACGCTCGGCCCGGGCATGGTGTTCGCCTACCGCGCCGCAATGGCGATCGCGAAATCCTAGCTCGCCTTGCGCTGGGCGCCCTGGATCGCCCGCCACACTCGGTATGGCGTGCAGGGCGTGTCGATGTGCCGGATGCCTAGATGCGACAGCGCATCGACGATGGCGTTCACCCCGGCCGACAACGAGCCGACCGTGCCCGCCTCGCCCGCGCCCTTGACGCCGAGCGGGTTGGTCGGCGTCGGCACCGGATTGTCCTCGATCGTCACGCTGCAGAAGTGTTCCGCGCGCGGCATGGCGTAGTCCATGAACGAGCCCGCAATCACCTGGCCGGTCTGCGGGTCGTAGGCCTTGTCCTCCATCAGCACCTGGCCCATGCCCTGGGCGATGCCGCCCATGATCTGGCCCTTCACCAGCATGGGGTTGATGACGGTGCCGACGTCGTCCACCACCCAGTAGCCGACGACCTTCGTCACGCCGGTGTCGGGATCGATCTCGACCTCGCAAACGTGGCAGCCATTGGGGAAATTGCCGGAATGGGCGCGATAGGTCGCGGTCTCATAGAGGCCGGGCTCCATCCCGGGCGGCAGTTTCTCAAGCTTGAACGCGGCCTTCGCCACGTCGTGGATGCCCATGCCGCGGTCGGTGCCGGCGATGGTGAAACGGCCGTCCTTGAACTCCATATCGGTTTCGGAGGCTTCAAGGATATGCGCCGCGAGCTTCTTGCCCTTGGTGATGATCTTGTCGGCGACCATGACGATGGCGCCGCCGCTCATGGTGGTCGAGCGTGAGCCGCCGGTGCCCATGCCGAACGCCACGGCCTCGGTGTCGCCCTGGATGAACTTGATGGAGTCCGGATCGACGCCGAGCCGATCCACCAGGATCTGCGTCTGGATCGTGGCGTGGCCCTGGCCGTGCGAAATGGAGCCGGTCACGAAGGTCATGCCGCCCAGCGGGTCGAAGCGGATTTCCCCGGTCTCGATTGTCGGGTCCGCGGCCTGCTCGATGGTGTTGGAGATACCGATGCCGCGCAGAATGCCGCGCTTCGCCGCTTCCTTTCGCCGCGCCTCGAAGCCGCGCCAGTCGGCGAGCTTCATGGTGCGGTCCATGTTCTCCTCGAACCGGCCGCTGTCGTAGGTGAAGGTGAGCGGCGTTTTGTAGGGCATGGCGGACGGCGGAATGGTGTTCTTCCGCCGCAGCTCCGCCGGGTCCATGCCGATCTCGTCGGCGGCCATGTCGATCAGCCGCTCCATCATGTAGGACGCCTCGGGCCGGCCCGCGCCGCGGTAGGGCGAGGTGCAATGCGTGTTGGTCAGCATGCCGGAGATGGCGACGTGCAGCGCCGGCGTCGTATAGACGCCGCAGACCGTGCCGATGTTGACCACCGGCGGCATGGCGCCGCGAAACGACACGAAGGCGCCGAGATTTCCAAAGCTGCGGATTCGCACGCCCAGGAATTTTCCATCCTTGTCCAGCGCCAGCGCCGCATCGACGATGTTGTCGCGGGCGTCGTCGTCGCTGATATGCGCCTCGTTGCGGGTGCTTAGCCATTTCACCGGCTTGCCGACGCGGCGCGCGGCCCAGAGCATCAGGATGATTTCCGGGTAGATCGAGCCTCGCAGGCCGTATGAGCCGCCGATGTCGCCGGTGACGAGGCGAAGCTGTGCCTCCGGAATTTTCATCGTTGTTTCGGCGATACCGTTGCGGAACAGCCACGGCCGCTGGAAGCCGCAGTGCAGCGTGTAGCGGCCGGTGCCGCGATCGTATTCACCGGTGACGCCGCGCGGCTCGAGCGTATTGGCGGTCACCCGGTTGATCACCAGGCGCTGCTCGATGACGTGGGCGGCGCGAGCAAACGCCGCATCCACCGCAGCCTTGTCGCCGGCCTGATAGAAGTAGGCTTCGTTGTTCGGGCAATCGTCGTAGAGTTGCGGCGCGCCCGGCGCGAACGCCTCTAGCGCCGACACCACCGCGGGGCGGGGCGAATAATCGACCTCGACGCGCTCAGCCGCGTTGCGGGCGAGCTCCAGCGTGTCGGCTATCGCGACGGCGACCGGATAGCCCACATGCAGTGCGCGGCCGATCGCGATCGCTGGACGGTGCGGCAGGTACATCGGCCCGCCGTCGCGCTTCTTGTAGGGTGCCATCGACGGCATGGTGCCAAGTGCGTCGGCGGCATAGTCCTTGCCGGTCAGCACCGCATGCACGCCGGGTATCTGCCCCGCCGCCCGCGTATCGATACTCTTGATGTCGGCGTGCGCATGCGGCGAACGCACGATCGAGGCATAAAGCTGATCCGCGACCTTGAGATCGTCGTAGTAGCGCCCGCGCCCCATCAGCAGGCGAGGGTCCTCGCGCCGCCGCACCGATTGCCCGATCGAGAATTCGCCCATGAAAGACTCCGCTGGAACAGCGGTCAGTCTAACCGGCCATGCCGGCCGTCGCAGCCCGTAAAAAGGGGGATGCGAGGCCGGCATGGGCAGAAGCCGCGGGACGGGTGGGGACCGTTGGGGATCGCGGCGAAACTCTGGGATCAATTTTTGACGACCCGCCGATTGCCGACGGCCGGCCTCATTTGGGCGCTTCGTCTGGGCATCCCGGGGCAAAAGGACTAGCATTGAGGCGCGCTTGGGGCGTGACGGTGAGGAGACTGTCGATGCGACGGACGGCGATTTTTGGCGCCTGCCTGGGACTGGCGCTCATCGGATGGCAATGCGCCGGCGCCCGTGCGCAGACTGACGACTACCCGAACCGGACGGTGACCTTTATCTGCCCGTTCCCCGGCGGCGGCGGCACCGACATCCTGGTGCGGCTGCTGGCGGCCGAACTGCAGGACAAGCTCAAGCGGCCAGTGATCGTCGACAACCGGGTCGGCGCCGGCACGGTGATCGCCGCGAGCGCGGTCGCGAAATCGCCGCCGGACGGCTACACGCTGTTTCTCGCGCCGGTGACCACGCTGGCGATCGGCCCGGCCATCTACAAGAAGCTGCCCTACGACACGATCAAGGACTTCGCGCCGGTCGGTCTCGTCGGCTCGGCGCAGTTCGCGCTCGTCGCCAATCCGAACATTGGCGCGCCGACACTGCCCGAACTTATCGCGCTGGTTAAGGCCAAGAACGGCCAGATGAGCTACGGCACCTCCGGCGCCTCGACGCCGCACCATTTGCTGATGGAAATGTTCCTGCATCAAATCGGCGCCAAGGCGCAGCATGTGCCTTATCGCGGCAGCGTCCCAGCGCTGACCGACGTTATCTCCGGGCAGATCCAGTTTATGATGGTCGACCTCGCCGTGGCGATGGGTGCGATCGCGGAGGGTAAGGTCAAGGTGTACGGCGTCACCTCGCCGAACCGCATCAAGGCGATGCCCGATCTGCCGACCATCGCGGAAGCGGGCCTGCCAGGTTACGGCACGAACGGGTGGTTCTCGGTGGTGGTGGCCGCGGGTACGCCGCGCCCGATCATCGACAAGCTCAACGGCGTGCTGATGCCTTATCTCAGGCGTCCCGACGTGCAGGACAGGCTCAACGCGCTGGCCATCACGCCGCTCACCAGCGCGCCGGAGGAACTCGAAAGATTCATTCCGGCCGAGATCGCCAAATGGGCCAAAGTGGTCAAGGACGCCGGCATCGAGCCGCAGTAGCGCCCGTTCAATCCAGCTTCGGAATCTTCGCCTGCTCGATCGCCTTGGCGAATCGCGCGATGTCGGCCTTGAACGTGGTGGCGAAGGCCTCGGGCGAGTCGCCGACCGGCTCCTGACCCGTCGACACCAGCCGTTCGCGCACCTGCGGATCGGCCAGCGCCTTGGCCAACGCCTGCTGAATAGCCTGCGCGATGTCCGGCGGCGTGCCGGCCGCCACGAACATTGCGTTCCAGCTTCCGACCTCGAGTCCCTTGATGCCCTGCTCCAGGGCCGTCGGCACGCTGGGCAGCGCGTCCATCCGCTTGGTGCCTGTCACTCCAAGCCCGCGAATCTGGTTGTTCTGAACATTGGCGATGCCGTTCGCTTGCGGCAGGAAGGCAAGCTGAATGTCGCCGCCCATCAGGGCGGTCACCATCTGCGCGTCGCTGCGATAGGTGACGTGCACAAGGTCCACGCCCGCCGCGCTTTTGAACATCTCGGCGAAGATATGCAGCGAGGAGCCGGGCCCGCTCGATCCGAAGTTCAAGGTGCCGGGCTTTTCCTTGGCGAGCGCGATCAGTTCGCGCAGATTGGTGGCCGGAGTTTTCTGCGAGCCCGCGATTACGAACTGCGTCGAGATCACCATGGACACTGGAACGAAGTCCTTCACCGGATCGAACGGCAGCTTGCTGTAAAGTGATGAGGCGCTGGACATCGCGCTCGTGTGCAGAAGGATGGTGTAGCCGTCGGGCGGGGACTTGGCGACCATATCGGCACCGATATTGCCGCCGGCGCCGGGCCGGTTCTCGATGATGATTGGCTGCTTCATCAGCTCGGACATCTTGTTGCCGATGATCTGGCCGAGGATGCTCACGCCGCCGCCGGCCGCGTAGGGCACGACGATGCGGATCGGCCGGTTGGGATAGCCCTGCGCCGACGCGGTGTTCGCGAGGCCGAATGCGGCCAGCGCGATCGCAAGCGCAATGAACGACTTTCTCATTGTCATTCTCCAAGCGTGATGTCTTGTGCGTCCATTGACGGCCTTTGTCCGGCCGCCGCGCCGCCCGTTCAGTCCAGTTTCGGGATTTTCGCATCGGCGATGATTTTTTCAAACTTGACGATGTCGGCCTTGAAGACCGCGTCGAACTGCTCCGGCGTGCTGCCGACCGGCTCGTTGCCGCTGCTCCGAAGGCGCTCGACCACGTCCGGCGATTTCAGCACTTCGGCCATCTCGCGCTGCAGGCGCGCGATGATGTCGGGCGGCGTGCCCGCCGGCGCGAAAAGGCCGTACCAAGTGCCGTCCTCCATGCCCTTCACTCCTGCCTCCAGCAGTGTTGGCAGTTCGGTAAGCGCCGTCGAGCGCTTTCGGCCGGTGATGGCGAGCCCCCGGACCTGGCCGTTCTGCACCTGCGGCACGCCGGTGCCTTGCGGCATGAACGCAATCTGGACGTCGCCGGACAGGAGCGCGGTCAGCATCGGCGCGTCGCCTCGATAGGGAATGTGCGCGATGTCGAGGCTTGCTGCGTGCTTGAACATTTCCGCCAGCAGATGCAGCGGGGCGCCCACCCCGCTCGAACCGTAGTTGAGACTGCCGGGCTTTGCGCGGGCGAGCGCGATCACCTCTTGGACCGTCGCCGCCTGCATCTTCTGGGAACCCACCAGCACGAACTGGCTGGCAGCCAAGTGCGCCACCGGGACGAAAGCCTTGAGCGGGTCGAACGGAAGAGTGCGGTAGAGCGCAGGGCTGATCGCAAGCGCGTTGATCGTCAGCAGCACGGTGTAGCCGTCCGGCGGGGCCTTGGCGACCGCGTCGGCGCCGAGGTTACCGCCGGCACCCGGGCGATGCTCGATCAGCACCGGTTGCCCGATCCGTTCGGACAGCTTGTTACCCAGAATCCGCGCCATCGTGTCGACGCCGCCACCCGCCGGAAACGGCACGACGACGCGAACCGCGCGGTTCGGATAGCCCTGCGCGAGCGCGTGATTCGCGAAGGTGCCGGCGGCCAGCAGCATCAAGCAAAGCGTCAACCACATCCGTCGCATAGGCATGCTCATGGTTTCATTGTTGCGGGATTTTCGCATCCGCGATGACCTTGGTGAATTTTACGATCTCGGATTTGAAATAGGCATCGAATTCCTTCGGCGTGCTGCCGATCGGCTCGTAGGCCATGGCCTTGAGCCGTTCTTGAATATCCGGCAGCGCTAGTGCCTTGAGCACTTCCTGCTGGATGCGGTCGACGATCGGGGCAGGCGTGCTGGCCGACATGAACCATCCCTGCCAGCCTGAGGATGCGAAGCCGGGTACGCCCTGCTCCGCGATCGTCGGCACGTTCGGCACCGCCTCCGAGCGTTTGGGGCCGGTGACGCCGAGCGCGCGGATGCGGCCGTCCTGGATCAGCGGGACCGCGGTCGCCAGCGGCACCACCGCCACCTCCACCTCGCCCGAGATCAACGCCATGTTGATCTGGGCGTCGCCGCGGAACGGCACCGCGAGAATGTCGGTTCCGGTCGCGTGCTTGAGCATTTCCATGGTCAGGTGCAGCGGGTTGCCCAATCCGCTCGATCCGTAGTTGAGCTTGCCCGGTGCCGCGCGGGCGCGCGCGATCAGGTCCTGGGCTGAGGTAATGCCTGACTTCGGGCTAGCCACCAGCACAAGGTTCGAGGCGACGACCTGGGTCACCGGCGCGAAGTCCTTGGTCGCGTCGAACGGCAGGCTCTTGTAGATCGCCGGGCCGATCGCCGCGCCGTTGGTGTTCTGCAGGATGGTGTAGCCGTCGGGCGGGGCCTTGGCGACCGAATCGGCTCCGAGGGTGCCACCCGCGCCCGGGCGGTTTTCGACGATCACAGGCTGGCCGAGCTGCTCGGAGAGCTTGCCGCCCATCAGGCGCGCCAGCACGTCCACCGCACCGCCGGCCGCAAACGGCACGATCAGCCGGACTGGGCGGTTGGGATAGGCCTGCGCCGCAGCCTCGCGCGGCAGCGCCGCCGCCGCGACCGAAAGAGCGAGCAACGCGCAAAGATGGGGCAGTCGCAGGCGCATGGGGTTCAATCCAGCTTCGGGATTTTCGCGTCGGCGATGATTTTCGCGAACTTGACGATATCCGCCCGGAAGCGCGCGTCGAACTCCTCAGGCGTCGAGCCGATGCCCTCGTTGCCGCCGGCGCGGAGCCGTTCCATCACGTCGGGAAGCTTGAGGACCTTGGCCGTTTCCTGCTGCAGTTTCACGACGATCTCGCGCGGCGTGCCGGCGGGCAGGAAATAGCCCTGCCAGCTCGTCGATTCAAAGCCCGGGATGGTCTCGGCAACCGTTGGCACGTTGGGCATCGCCGGCGAGCGTTTGGCCCCGCCGACCGCCAGCGCCTTGAGCTGACCGCCTTCGACCAGCGGCAGCGTGGTTGCCATCGGCATCACGCCGAGCTGGATTTCGCCCGCGATCAGCGCGGCATTGGCCGGCGCGTCGCCGCGGTAGATCACGGCCTGGATTTCCATTCCGGTGGCGCTCTTGAGCATTTCCATCGTCAGGCTGAGCGGGTTGCCCACGCCGGTCGAGCCGTAGTTGAGCGCGCCGGGCTTCGACTTTGCGAGGGCGACAAGCTCGGCCACATTGTTGGCGGGCAGCTTGGGATTGGCAACCAGTATGAGCTGCGACTGCACGATCTGAGTGACGGCGGCGAAGTCCTTTTGCGAGTCGAACGGCAGCGACTTGTAGAGCGACGGGCTGATGGCGATGCCGTTGACCATTTGCAGCACCGTGTAGCCATCGGGCGGCGACTTCGCCAGAACGTCGGTGGCGAGGTTGCTTCCCGCGCCAGGCCGGTTTTCGATGATCACCGGCTGGCCCAGGCCTTCCGAGAGCTTCTGGCCGACCAGCCGCGCCAGCACGTCGACGGCGCCGCCGGCCGCGAACGGCACCAGCACGCGGACCGGACGATTGGGGTAGCCTTGCGCGAAGGCATCGCCGCCGCCGAGCGCGACGAGCGCAATCGTCAAAGCAAGGCAAGATCGATTCATCAAGGCTTCCACCCGTTACGCCCGGTCTTTCGCGGGTCTTGCGGGCTAGCAAAACAGACGCAAACGGCCGGCACAAGCTTGCACTTGGGCCGGCCGGAGGCCGGACCCGGGTGGCCGGCGTCGCAGCACAGCTTTGTCGGATCGTCTCGCTATTCCGCCGCGGCCCGCTTCGGGCCGGCCAGCGCCGAGGTGATATAGTCGATCGCTGTCTGAACGCCGCCCTTCTTGTGCGGGATGCCGGCCAGCGCCAGCGCCATCTCGGTGATGCCGAGCGCGCCGATCAGGGTGCCGTCGTTGATGTCGCCCAGATGGCCGATGCGGAAATACTTGCCGGCGTAAGGGCCGAAGCTTGCGCCATAGGAGATGTTGAACGTGTCGAGCGCGAGCGCGCGGAACTTGTCGGCGTCGTGTCCCTCCGGCAGGAGGATCGCGGTAATGGTCGGCGAGTACTGGCTCGCGTTCTTGTTCAGGTTCTCGAGGCCCCACGCCTTCACCGCGCGGCGCGTGGCTTCGGCGAGCCGGTTGTGCCGCGCGAACACGTTGTCGAGACCTTCCTCGTGCAGCATCGCCACGCCCTCGACCAGGCCGTGCAGCATCTGGGTCGCCGGCGTGTATGGGAAGAAGCCGACCTTGTTCATGGTCAGCATGTCGTCCCAGGCGAAGAACGACTTCGGCATCGCCGAGGCCTTGTTCGCCTCCAGCGCCTTGTCGCTGATCGCGTTGAACGACATGCCGGGCGGCATCATCAGGCCCTTCTGCGCGCCGCCGATGGAGACGTCGACGCCCCATTCGTCATGGCGGTAGTCGGCTGAGGCGAGCGAGGAGATGGTGTCGACCATGAACAGGGCCGGGTGCCCGGCTGCGTCGATCGCCTTGCGGATGTCCGCGATCGGTGTGAGCGCGCCGGTCGAGGTCTCGTTGTGCAGGACGCAGACCGCCTTGATCTCCTTGTTCTTGTCCTCGCGGAGCTTCGCCTCGACCGCCTTCGGGTCGATGCCCTGGCGCCAGTCGGTCGCGATGAATTCCGGCTTCAGCCCGAGCCGCTCGGCCATCTTCTTCCAGATCGTGGCGAACTGTCCGGTCTCGACCATCAGCACGCGGTCGCCGGGCGACAGCGTATTGACCAGCGCGCCTTCCCAGGCGCCGGTGCCGGTCGCCGTATAGATGACCACCGGGTTGGTGGTTTTGAAGATCGTCTTGATGCCTTCTAGTGCCTTCTTGGCGAGCTTGGAGAACTCCGGCCCGCGGTGGTCGATGATCGGCGTGTCCATCGCCCGCAGCACGCGATCGGGCAGCGGCGTCGGCCCGGGTATCTGCAGGAAATGGCGGCCGGGGTTGCGCGCGGAGTTCTGGGCCATCGACAAGGCTCCTGTTACGGCTGTTTTTGTTGGGCCTTGACGGCCCGGCTGCGGGCGTTGAACTAGAATGCGACAACGGGGTCAAGTCTATTTAGGCGATGCCAGGCCGTATTGTCCGTGCCCGGCAAGACAGGGCATCCAGTAACCTGAAAAGCAGGCGGAGTCCTCACGACGGAGACGATTGTGGCCGAACGCCTGTTGCCCGGACTGGAGCGGCGCCTCAAGGCCGAACTCGGCGGTGGCGCCGATTTCGGCCGCTTCACTCGCGGCGGCTATTCGACCGACGCCTCGCACTACCAGATCATGCCGCTCGGCGTAGTCATCCCGCGCACGATAGAAGAAGCCGAACGGGCGATAGAGATCTGCCGCGCGGAGGGCGTCGCGGTGACGGCTCGCGGCGGCGGCTCGTCGCAGGCCGGGCAGACGGTCAATTCGTCGATCATCGTCGACTGCTCAAAGTATCTCAACCGCATCCTCGATCTCGACGTCGCCGGCCGCCGCGTCCGCGTCGAGCCCGGCATTGTGCTCGACGATTTGAACCGTCAGCTCAAGGCGCACGGGTTGTGGTTTCCAGTCGACGTCTCGACCGCCTCGCGCGCCACGATCGGCGGCATGACCGCGAACAACTCCTGCGGCGGCCGGTCGCTGCGCTATGGCAACACGCGCGAGAACGTCATCTCGATCGACGCCGTGCTGGCCGACGGCAGCAAGGCGCATTTCGGTCCGGTGGCGGCGGACCTCTCCGACCTGTCCGCGGATTCGCCTCTCCGCTCGCTGGCACACGATCTGTTCGCGCTGGGCAGCCGCGAGGCTGACGAGATCGCTGCGCGATTCCCCAAGGTGCAGCGCCGGGTCGGCGGCTACAACATCGATGCGCTGGTGCCGGGCAGGAACGACGTCAACCTCGCGCATATCCTGGTTGGCTCCGAGGGCACGCTTGCTTTCTCCACCGCGATCGAATTGAAGCTGTCGCCACTGCTCGGCCGCCGCGCGCTCGGCGCCTGCCACTTCGGAGATTTCCACGCGGCGATGGCGGCGGCGCAGCACGTCGTCAAGCTCGCGCCGATCGCGGTCGAACTCGTCGATGCGACCATGATCGGGCTCGCCCGCGACATCGACATGTTCCGGCCCACGCTGGAAGCCTTCGTGCGCGGGCAGCCGGCGGCGCTGCTGCTGGTCGAATTCGCCGAGGCCGAGTGGGACGAGAACGAGCGGCGGCTCAAACGCCTGCACGAACTGATCGGCGATCTAGGCTTTAGCTGGAATCGCAGCGGCGCTTATTGGGGCGGCGTCGTCGATGTGCTCGATCCGAAACTACAAGGCGCGATCACGGAACTACGCACCGCCGGCCTCAACATCATGATGTCGATGAAGGAGGCGGGCAAGCCGATCTCCTTCGTGGAGGACTGCGCGGTGCCGCTAGAGCACCTCGCCGACTACACGTCGCGTCTGACCGAGGTGTTCGAGCGAAACGGCACCAGCGGCACCTGGTACGCGCATGCTTCGGTGGGCTGCCTGCATGTGCGGCCGATCCTCAATCTGCGGCTTGACAAGGACGTGCGTGCGATGCGCGCCATCGCCGAGCAGGCGTTTTCGTTCGTGCGCGAATACAAGGGCTCGCACTCCGGCGAGCACGGCGACGGGATCGTGCGCTCGGAATTCCACGAGTTCATGTTCGGCAAGCGGCTGGTGCATGCCTTCGAGGAGGTGAAGGACCGCTTCGATCCGGACGGCCTGTTCAACCCCGGCAAGATCGTGCGTGCGCCGAAGTTCGACGACCGCACGAACTTCCGCTACGGCCCGGACTATCACGCCGACGCGATGAAGACGCGGCTCGACTGGTCGGCCTATCCGGGCGCGGGCGGCGGTTTCCAGGGCGCGGTCGAGATGTGCAACAGCAACGGCGCCTGCCGCTCGCTCGCCGGCGCCGTGATGTGCCCGAGCTACCGCGTCACCCGCGAGGAGCGCGACGTGACGCGCGGCCGCGCCAACTCGCTGCGGTTGGCGATCACCGGTCAGCTCGGGCCGGACGCGCTCACGTCGGACGAGATGGCGGAGACGATGAAGCTCTGCGTCTCCTGCAAGGGCTGCCGCCGCGAATGCCCGACCGGCGTCGACATGGCGAAGATGAAGATCGAGGTGCAGGCCGCGCGCGTGGCAAAATTCGGTCTGTCGCTGCAAGACCGGCTGGTGGGCTGGTTGCCGCGCTATGCGCCCTATGGGGCGAAGATGCCGTGGCTGCTCAACTTGCGCGACGCGTTGCCCGGCGCGGCGAAATTGTCTGAGGTCATCGCGGGCTTCAGCGCAAAGCGCTCTCTGCCGCGCTGGCGCTCGGATATTTTTGCCGGCGCTGCCACGGCAAAGGCGAACGGTCGCGAGGTCGTGCTCTTCGCCGACACGTTCAACCGCTATTTCGAGCGCGAGAATCTGGACGCGGCTTTGGCTGTATTGAATGCTGGCGGCTATCGGGTGCATTTCGCAAAGCCGGTGGACGGCTCTTCGCGCCCTCTATGCTGCGGCCGCACCTTCCTCTCCATCGGCAAGGTGGATGAGGCGCGCGTCGAAGCCGAGCGCACGCTGGCCGCGCTTGAGCCGTTCGTTTCGCGCGGCGTTCCCGTAGTAGGCTTGGAGCCGAGCTGCCTGCTTAGCTTCCGCGACGAGATTCCCGCGATGATCAAGGGTGAGGGCGCAAGCCGCGTTGCAGATCTGGCGCTGACCTTTGAGGAGTTTCTGGCGCGGGAGGCGCAAGCGGGGCGGCTCAATCTTCCGCTCAAGAGGGTCGCCGAGCGGGCGCTGGTCCACGGCCATTGCCATCAGAAGGCGTTCGACGCCTTCAGCGCGGTCGAGACGGTTCTGAGGCTCGTGCCCGATCTCAAGGTCGAGCCGATCGAATCGAGCTGCTGCGGCATGGCCGGCGCCTTTGGCTACGCCGCCGACACCATCGACGTGTCGAAGGCGATGGGCGAATTGTCGCTGCTACCCGCCGTTCGAAAGGCCGATGTGGGCACCATCATCGTCGCCGACGGCACCTCCTGCCGCCATCAGATCCACGATGGCGCCGGGCGCGAGGCGATTCATGTTGCGCGCGTGCTGGCGATGAGTCTCCAATGATCCTCTGACGCCGGCACAGGGCGTGATTTGAAGAACGTGGAAGGAGGCCCAATGCCGTTGCCTTTGCTGCCGACCTCGCTGGTTGGCTCCTACGCCCAGCCGGAATGGCTGATCGACCGCAAAAAGCTCGCGGGCCGCTTCCCGCCGCGGGTGCGCGCCAAGGAGTTGTGGCGGGTCGCGCCGGAGTGGCTCAGCGACGCGCAGGACGACGCCACGTTGCTTGCGATCCATGACCAGGAGCGCGCCGGCCTCGACATCATTACCGACGGCGAGATGCGCCGCGAAAGTTATTCCAACCGCTTCGCCACCGCGCTCGAAGGCGTCGACATCGACAACCCGGGCACGGCGCTCGACCGCTCCGGCCATCCCAATCCGGTGCCGCGCGTCGTCGGAAAAGTTCGCCGCAAGCATCCGGTCGAGGTTGATGACATAAAATTTCTCCGCGCCAACACCACGCGCACCATCAAGATCACGGTGCCGGGCCCCTTCACCATGTCGTGCCAGGCGCAGAACGATTTCTACAAAGACGAAGAAGAAATGGCGCTCGACTATGCCGCAGCGGTCAACGCCGAGATCAAGGATCTGTTCGCGGCCGGCGCCGACATCGTGCAGATCGACGAGCCCTACATGCAGGCGCGGCCGGAGAAGGCGCGGAAATACGGCTTGAAGGCGTTCAACGCCGCGCTTGATGGCGTGAAGGGCACAACCGCGGTGCATATCTGCTTTGGCTATGCCGCCGTGATCCATGTGCGGCCCGAGGGCTATTCGTTCCTGCCGGAGTTCGCCAATTCAGCCGTGCAACAGGTGTCGATTGAGACCGCGCAGTCTGGCCTCGACTGTTCGGTGTTGGAGAAGCTTCCCGGCAAGACCGTCATCCTCGGCACGCTTGACCTCTCCGACATGAAGATCGAGACCCCGGAGACGGTGGCGGCGCGCATCCGCCGCGCGCTGCCCTACGTTTCGCCGGAGCGGATCGTGGTGGCGCCGGACTGCGGCCTGAAATACCTGCCGCGCGAGGTCGCCTTCGGCAAGATGTGCGCGATGGTCGAGGGCACGAAGATCGTGCGGAAGGAACTGGCGGCGCGCTGAGCTTTACTTCTCCCCCGCCAGGAAATCGAAATCGCAGCCGTGCTCGGCCTGTGTGACCCGATCCGTATAGAGTCGCAGATACCCGCGCGCGGGTTTCTGCGGCGGCTTCCATTGCGCGCGGCGCTTGGCCAATTCGGCGTCATCGACCTTGAGGTTAAGTTTGCGCCCCTTGGTGTCGAGCTCGATCCGGTCGCCGTCGCGAACCAGCGCCAGCGGCCCGCCGGCCGCGGCTTCGGGCGACACATGCAGAACGACCGTGCCAAAGGCGGTGCCGCTCATCCGCGCGTCGGAGAGCCGCACCATGTCCTTCAGCCCCTTCGAGCCGAGCTTCTTCGGGATCGGCAGGGCGCCCGCTTCGGGCATGCCCGGCGCGCCGATCGGCCCGGCGTTGCGCAGCACCATCACGGTTTGCGGCGTGACGTTGAGATTCGGATCGTCGATGCGCTTCTCCAGATCTTCCAGCGACTCGAACACCAGCGCCGCGCCCTCGTGCTGGAATAGCTCCGGCGTCGCGGAGGCGAGCTTGATCGCGGCTCCACCCGGTGCGAGGTTGCCGGTGAGAATCCCGATCGCCTCTCCCTTCACCAGCGGGTTGTCGAGCGGCCGGATCACCTTGTCGTCCACGTAAGGCGGCCAGCGCGCGATGATCTCGCCGATGGTCTCGCCGTTGACGGTCTTGGCGCTGAGATCGAGATGGTCCTTCAACCGCCGCCACAGCGAGGGCAGGCTGCCGCCCGCGTGGAAGTCCTCCATGAAATTCATGCCGGCGGGCTTCAGATCGAGCAGCACCGGCACGTCGCGGCCGATGCGGTCGAGCTCCTGCAGGTCGTAGGTGATGCCCGCGCGCCCGGCGATGGCTGCGAGATGCACGAGCGCGTTGGTCGAACCCGAGGTCGCCTGCAGCACCACCGAGGCGTTGCGCAGCGCAGCCTTGGTGAGCAACTCGCTCGGCCGCGGGCCGCCGGTCCTGGCCATCTCGGCGGCGCGCTTGCCGGTCGCCTCGGCAAACCGCCAGCGATCCGATGAAACCGCAGGCGCGGTGGCCGAACCCGGCAGCATGAAGCCTATGGTCTCGGCCATGCAGGCCATCGTCGAAGCCGTGCCCATCACCATGCAGGTGCCCGACGTCGGCATCAGCTGGTCGTGCGCGCGATTCAAATCTGGCCCTTCGAGCGTGCCGGCGCGGAACTGCGCCCACAGCCGGCGGCAGTCGGTGCAGGCGCCGAGCCGCGTGCCCTCGTGCTTGCCGGCCAGCATCGAGCCGACGTTGACGATGATCGCCGGCATATCGGCGGAGATGGCGCCCATCAGTTCGGCGGGAATCGTCTTGTCGCAGCCGCCGATCAGCACCACGGCGTCGAGCGGCAGCGCCGAGATCATCTCCTCGACATCCATCGCCATCAGGTTTCGCAGCAGCATCGAGGTCGGATACGAGAACGCCTCGTGCAGTGAGACCGTGGGGAACACGAATGGCAGGGCGCCGGCCATCCGCACGCCGCGCGAAATGGCTTCGGCGACCTGGGGCGCGGTTTTGTGGCAGGGGTTGAAGTCGGAGGCTGTGGAGAGAATTCCTACGATCGGCAGGTCGAGCGCGTCGTCGGTGAAGCCCGCGCCTTTGAGAAAGCCCCGCCGAAGGAAAAACGCGAATTCCTCGTCGCCGTATTGGGCGAGACGGGACCGAAGGCCTTTTTTCATGGCAATTCCCCAAAGCACTGACGCCGCCGCCATTGCTCAATGGTCGGGGGTGGGGGTGTCAACGGAAAAAAGGGTGGCCCGCCCGGTGGGGGACGAAACCGCGCGGGCCGATCGAACGGCGCGGGGGAAGGGGGGGCTTCTCACGCCGGTCGTTAGGGAGCGGCGAAGATGGTGATCATTCGCCGTACGCCCATTGGTCGCGGCGGGGCGCCGGAAGGTTCAAGGCTTTTCCGGTATAATCGCCTCGCCCAACAGCCCGGAGGCGTGGGCGGCGAGACCACAGGAGACACAATGAAGCTCGCAACAGGCCTTTTCGCCGTCTTCGCGGTGCTGTCGGGGGCGGCGCAGGCCCAGCAGCCCGACAAGGTCACCTTCGCCACCAACTGGGTGGCCCAGGCCGAGCACGGCGGCTTCTACCAGGCGCTGGTCGACGGCGCCTATAAAAAGCATGGCCTCGACGTCACCATCTTGCCGGGCGGGCCGAACGTGAATCACCGGCTGCAGCTGATCGCCGGCAAGGTCGAGTTCTACATGAGCGCGAACACGCTGCAGGCGTTCGATGCGGTAGCGCAGAACATCCCGACGCTGGTGGTGGCCGCGATCTTCCAGAAGGACCCGCAGGTGCTGCTGGCGCATCCCGAACAGGGCATCGAGAAATTCGAGGACCTGAAGAAGCTGACGCTGCTCATTTCCAGGGAGGGCGTCGCCTCCTACTTCCAATGGATGGCGCACGACTTCGGCTTCCGCGAGCAGCAGGTGAAGCCCTACACCTTCAACCCGCAGCCGTTCCTCGCCGACAAGCGCACCGCGATGCAGGGCTATGTGACGTCGGAGCCCTACGCCATCGAGACGCAAGGGCGCTTCAAGCCGAAGATCTTCCTCATCGCCGACCAGGGCTGGGGCAGCTATTCCACCTTGATCGAGACTCGCCGCGATCTCGTTTCGAAAAATCCCGCGCTGGTGCAGCGCTTCATCGACGCCTCGATCGTCGGCTGGGCCAATTATCTCTACGGCGACAATGCCGCGGCGAACGCCCGCATCAGGCGCGACAATCCGGAGATGACCGACGCGCGCATCGCCTATTCGATCGCTAAGATGAAGGAATACGGCATCGTCGATTCAGGCGATGCATTGAAAAGCGGCATCGGAGCGATGACCGAAGCGCGGATGAAGGGCTTCTTTGACAAGATGGTGGCGTCCGGCGTGGTCAAAGGCAGCGTCGACTACAAGAAGGCCTACAGCCTGCAATTCGTGAACAAGGGTGTGGGTGTGGAGCTGCGCAAGTAATCCGGCCAATGTCCGATTCATCATCCCCCATCGTATCGCTGCGCGGCGTCGGCAAGCTGTTCGGCACGGGCACGCTGGCGCTCGACGGGCTCGACCTCGACGTGCGCAGGGGCGAGTTCCTGTCGCTGCTGGGCCCCTCCGGCTGCGGCAAGTCCACGGCGCTCCGCATCGTCGCGGGCCTGAGCGAGCCGTCGCGCGGCACGGTGACCTGGAGCGATGGCGGCGGTAGCCACGCCCGCGATATCGGCTTCGTATTCCAGGAGCCGACCTTGATGCCCTGGGCGACGGTGCTCGCCAACGTCTTCCTGCCGCTCAAGCTCGCGGGAGCGGACCGGGCGGCGGCCGTGCCGCGCATCATGGAAACGCTGGCGCGCGTCGGCCTCGCCGATTTCGCGGAGGCTTACCCCCGCGAACTCTCCGGCGGCATGCGGATGCGGGTGTCGATCGCGCGCGCGCTCGTCACCGCGCCGCGCATTCTCCTGATGGATGAGCCGTTCGCGGCGCTCGACGAGATCACGCGGTTCAAGCTCAACGATGACCTCGTGGCGCTGTGGCGCGAGCTGCGCATGACCGTGGTGTTCGTCACCCATTCGGTGTTCGAGTCGGTGTACCTCTCGCAGCGCATTGTGGTGATGACGAACCGGCCGGGACGGGTGTCGAGCGAGCTTGCGATTGACGCGACGCATCGCGACGCGCGGTTCCGCACCTCGGCGGAATATGCGGGCTATTGCCGGGTCGCATCGGAGGCGCTGGGCCGGGCGATGAACGCGGGAGCGGCGGCATGAGCGGCGGCTCGCCCCAGGAATCAGGCCGTGAGCGCCGCGAGCAGGCGCTGCGCATCCTCGCGCCGGCCGGCGTGCTCGCCCTCGGCGTTGTGCTGTGGGACCTGATCGTCCGCGTCAACGGCATCCCGCCCTACATCCTGCCGTCGCCGGGCCTCGTGCTTTCGACGCTTGTTTCGGACTGGCCGGTCCTGTGGACCTCGCTGCTGGCCACGCTGGAGACCACGATGGAGGGGCTCGCGCTCGCGGTGATCGGCGGCATCGGCCTTGCCGTGCTGTTCAACCAGTCGCGGCTGATCGAGCATTCGCTCTATCCCTACGCGGTGATCCTGCAGGTGACGCCGGTGGTGGCGGTCGCGCCGCTGCTCCTGATCTATCTGCCGCAGCAGGCCGCGGTGCTGGCCTGCGCCTGGATCGTCGCGTTCTTTCCGGTGCTCGCCAACACCACGCTCGGATTGAGTTCGGTCGACCACAATCTCGCCGACCTGTTCCGGCTCTACGGCGCGTCGCGCTGGCAGGTGCTGCGCGAGCTGAAGCTTCCGGCGGCGCTGCCGCAGATGCTGGCGGGCATCAGGATCGCAGGCGGCCTGTCGCTGATCGGCGCGGTGGTGGCCGAGATCGCCGCGGGCTCCGCCGGAGCGGGCTCGGGCCTCGCCTACCGCATCGCCGAGTCGGGCTATCGGCTCAACATTCCGCGCATGTTCGCGGCGCTGCTGTTGCTCTCGCTCGCCGGCATCGTGATCTTCGCGCTGCTGTCATGGCTCACGCATCTCGTGCTCCATCGCTGGCACGAAAGCGCGATTGCGCGCGAGACTTGAGCCGAAGCCGGTCAGCTCGTCAGCTTCAGCCGTTCCACGATCTGCACCGCGGCCACCCAGGCGAGAGCCAGCGTGGCGAAGTAGCACGCGAGGAAAATCCGTAGGCTAACCGGGTCGCCCCACATGTTCGAGGCCACCGCGCCAATGCCGACGTCAATCAAATCCCCGGCGATCATCAGGACGACATAGATGAGAAGGACCCACATGGGTGTCTCCGCAAGAACGTCGTCGCCCCGGGGAGCACTATAGTTCGGCCCACCCGCTTCCGGCCCAGCGCTTCGGATTAATTTTTTGTAATGCTCGACGAACTCACGCGCCCATGATGAGGCGCATCGCGATTCCGAGCGCTGCCATGATCGCGACCACCTCGATCAGGCCGCGGTGGAAGCCGAACGCCAGCACGCCCGCGATCGCCGCCAGCGCCGACGCCTTGAGATCGAGCGCCAGGGGATCGAATGCGTACCAGCGGAGCCATCCGGTGCGCTGCTCCGTCACATGCCCGAACAGAACGTGCAGCGCGAACCACACCGTCAAATTGAGAATGACGCCGACCACGGCGGCGGTGATGGCGGCGAGCGCGCCTGAGAGGTGCCGGTTGGCGCGGAGCGGTTCGACGAACGGCGCGCCCGCAAAAATCCACAGCATCGACGGCACGAAGGTGACCCAGGTGGTCATGGCGGCGCCGATCACTCCGGCCATGACCGGAGAGAACGGTCCGGCGTCGCGAAAGGCGGCGAGGAAGCCGACGAACTGCGTGACCAGGATCAGCGGGCCGGGCGTGGTTTCCGCAAGCCCCAGGCCGTCCACCATTTCCGGCGCCGTCATCCAGTGGTGGGTCTCGACTGCCTGCTGCGCCATATAGGCCAGCACCGCATAGGCGCCGCCGAAACTCACCACGGCGAGCTTGGAAAAGAATATCCCGATGCTCACCAGCACGTGACCGGGCCCGAGCGTCACGGCGGCGAGCGCGACCGGCAGCCACCAGATGACAAGACCGATGACCGCGGCCAGCGCGAACTGCTGCCACGGATTGCCGCTGGAAGTTGCCACGATATCGACCGTGCCGGACAGGCCAAGCAGCTCCGGCGCGGTCCGCGCCGCCACATATCCGATGAGCGCCGCGCCGCCGACGATCAGCGGGAACGGCAGCGCCAGAAAGAAAATGCCGACGAAGGCCAGGCCCGACAGCGCCATCAGCAACCGGGTCTTGAGCGCGCGCTTGCCGATGCGCCAGAGCGCCTCGATCACGATCACCAGCACCGCGGCCTTGATGCCGAACAGCGCGCCGTCGATGAGCGGAACGCCGCGGCCCAGCGCATAGAGCAGGCTCAAGGCCAGCATTACGAATGCGCCCGGCAGCACGAACAGGATGCCGGAGGTCAATCCCCCGCGCACGCCGTGCAGTAGCCAGCCGATATAGGTCGCGAGTTTCTGCGCCTCCGGCCCCGGCAGCAGCATGCAGAAGTTGAGCGCGTGCAGGAACCGCGACTCCTCGATCCATTTCTTCTCGTCGACCACGATGCGGTGCATCATCGCGATCTGGCCGGCCGGCCCGCCGAAGTTGATGAGGCCGATCTTGAGCCAGACCTTGAAGAACTCGCCGAAGGTCGGCGCGTGCGTGCCGACCGATGGACGTGTCGTTGCCGTTGTGCTCATTCACGCCACCTTGGCCGGCCAGTTGTGACGCTCCTGCGCGGCGAAGCGCAGGTAGGCGAACAGCGCATCGTAGACCATGAAGCCCTGTCGCAGCAGGCCATGATCGTCGTCGCCGGCCAGCGCTGACAACCCCAGCGATACCGCGTGCAGGCCGGCGGCCTCCGGTGCGAGATCAGGCCGCGCCGTGTCGGCCCCGCGTACGATCAGCGCGAGCCGGTTCAGCGGCGGCTCCGCCTCGAGGCCGAACAGCTTGAGCATGGTGTCGAAGCTGCAGCGCGGGCCCTCGTGGGAGATTTCGACGCCCTCGATGTCAAACGGGGTCGCGCCGGTCTCGCGCGCAACCGCTGGCACTTCGGGCGGATCGACGAACAGGATTCGCGCGTCAGCGTCGAGAAACCGGAGAATCAGCCACGGGCACGCAATGCGATCGATCTTTGGACGGCGTCGCGTGACCCAGAGGCTTGGCCGCTTTGGCGCGAAACGATCGAGCGCGGCCTTGTCGACCAGCGGAAGCCTAGCCTCGCTCCACGCGGCATAGCCGCCGGAGAGCACGGCGGCCTCGTAGCCTCTCGCTCGCAGTTCGGCCGCCACCATCTGGCTCATCTCGTGGGCGGCCTTGCATGCCACGACGACCGGCCGTGTCCGGTCGATAGATCCGATCCAGTCGCCGTTCTTCGCATCGACCCATGATGCCGTCGGCAGCACGCCGGGCGATGCGTCGTAGGCATCGCGGCGGCGCGTATCGACAATCTGCGGCGCCTGCGCACTGCCGATCAGGTTCCAGAGGTCGTTCGGTGAGATAAAATAACTCGCAGAAAGCATAGGCTTCCCCCGTCGAGAGGAAGCGGTGCTTGGGCCTTGCGAGCCTTGGAAGCGCGGGGCGACCGCCACGGGCCCCGCACCGCCATCATTACGTGATCGGTATCCTGCAATCAAGCACGGACAGGGCTGCCAAGCCTATTCGGCGCTCGCATGCCGGATGACGCTCCGCTAATTTCCCGGTATGGCCAACACAATCGATCTGAAGGGGCGCAACGCCGTCGTCACCGGCGGCGCGCAGGGCATCGGGCGGGCGATCGTCGAGCGGCTTCTGGCGTCCGGCGCCTCGGTCGCCATCTGGGACCGCGACGGCGCGCTGGCCGAGAGGGCCGCCGGCGAACTCGGCGGTCGCGGCAACGTCATAGCGGTGGCATGTGACGTCACCAGGCTCACCGAGATCGAAGCCGCGCGCGACATGACCGTGAAGGCACTCGGCCGCATCGACATCCTGGTCAACAACGCCGGCATCACCGGTCCCAATGCGAAGACCTGGGAGTATCCGATCGGCGCCTGGCAGGAGGTGATGCGCGTCAACCTCGACAGCCAGTTTTTCTGCTGCCGCGCCATCGTGCCGCTGATGATCGCGCAGAACTACGGCCGCATCGTCAACATCGCCTCGATCGCCGGCAAGGAGGGCAATCCGAACGCGGTCGCCTATTCGGCATCGAAGGCCGGCGTCATCGCGCTGACCAAGTCGCTCGGCAAGGAACTGGCGAGCCATGACATTGCGGTCAACTGCATCACCCCGGCCGCGGCCAAGACCGCCATCTTCGACCAGATGATGCAGGAGCACATCGACTACATGTTGTCGAAAATTCCGCGTGCGCGCTTCGTCGAAGTGGAGGAGATCGCGTCGCTCGTTGTCTTCTGCGCCTCGGCGGAATGTTCGTTCTCGACCGGCGCGGTGTTCGACATCTCCGGCGGGCGGGCCACCTATTGAGTGATACCGCGCACGAGCCTCGGCGCCAGCGGCTGATCGGCATCGCGCTGATGTGTGGCGCGGTCGCATCCTTCGCCTGCCTCGATTGCATGGCAAAATATCTCGGCACCCACATGGACGTCCTGCAGGTGGTCGGCGTGCGCTACGCCAGCGCATTCATCATCGCGCTGACGTTCTCCAATCCGCTCAACCAGCCGGGCATGCTGCGGACCGGGCGGCCGGTGTTGCAACTCGGCCGCTCGGTCCTGATGCTCGGCTCCACCGTCTTCAACTTCATGGCCTTCCGCTATCTCCAGCTCGACGAGGCGCTGGCGATCCTGTTCTCGACGCCGTTTCTGATCGCCATTCTCGCCGGGCCGGTGCTTGGGGAATGGGTCGGCTGGCGGCGCTGGACCGCGATCATGGTGGGATTCGTCGGCGTGCTGGTGGTGGTCCGCCCCGGGGTGGGTGGGCTGCAATGGGCGGCGCTGCTCTCGGTTGCCAGCGCGTTCTGCTACGCTGGCTACAGCATCACCACGCGGATGCTTTCGACGACCGATTCCACGCAGACTACGCTATTCTACGCCAACCTTCTGGGCTTCGTGGTGATGGTGCCGGTACTGCCGTTCGTCTGGACCCCGCCGCCGTCCTGGCTCGACTGGGTGCTGATGGTGGGCATGGGTGCTTTCGGCGCCGGGGGGCATTTTCTGCTGATCCTGGCCCACCGGAACGCGCCGGCCTCGGTGCTGTCGCCGTTCATGTACACTCAGATTATTGGGGCGATCACGCTCGGATATCTGGTCTTCGGTAACGTGCCCAGCCATTGGACGCTCGCCGGGGCCGGGATCGTCATCGCCTCTGGCCTTTATCTGCTCAACCGCGAGCGGAAGGTCCGTGGCACCGTTGCCCCCACCCCGCCCGGTTGACAAAATAGCTCCGCCCCGCCTGATAACGGCCAGCCATCAAAAGACCGCCCAGGGACCTGCCATGTCGAAGAAGCCCGCCCAAAGCCCCGCCTTGAATGACGATATTGGGGAGGACACTCGGCTCGAGCTCTACCGCAGCCAGGTCAACATCCGCGAGGCCGAGCAGCGCGCCTTCGACCTGTTCCTGCAGAACCTCGTCAAGGGCACGAGCCATCTGTCGCTTGGCCAGGAGGCCGTGGCGGCGGGCTTTGCGGTCGCGATGAAGAAGGGCGATTTGAGCTTCTGCACCTACCGCGGCCACGCGCATACGCTTGCGCGCGGCGTGCCGGTCGAGAAGGTGCTGGGCGAGCTGATGCAGCGCGACAACGGCCTGATGCGCGGCAAGGGCGGCTCGATGCACCTGACCTCCGAGGAGCACGGCGTGATGGGCTCCTACGCCATCATCGGCGCGCATCTGCCGATCGCCTGCGGTGCCGCCTGGCGCGCGCAATACAAGAAGCAGGACGACGTGTCGGTGTGCTTCTTCGGCGACGGCACCACCAACATCGGCGCCTTCCACGAGGCGCTGAACTTCGCCGCGGTCTGGAAGCTGCCGGTGGTCTTCGTCTGCGAGAACAACCTCTATATGGAATACACCCCGATCGCCGACGTCACGGCGGTGCCGAGCCCGGCCGGCGACCGCGCCTCGGCCTATGGTCTCGAAAAGATCGTGATCGACGGCAACGACGCCGACGTAGTCTATCGCGCGGCGCTCAAGGCCTATGACAAAGCGCGATCCGGCGGCGGCCCGTCGCTGATCGAGTGCCTGACCTACCGCCACAGCGGCCACTCGCGCGCCGACCCGGCGAAGTACCGCCCGGAGGGCGAGCTGGAGAAATGGAAAGAGCGCGACCCGATCAAGATCTACCGCGAGCGGCTCAAGGCCTTCGGCATCGGCGACGATGTGATTGCGAAGATCGATGCCGACGTGAAGCGTGTGGTCGACGAGGCGACGGAGGCCTGCAAGGCGTCGCCGAATCCGCCGATGTCGATCCTGACAACCGATGTCTACGCGGATGGAGGCTTCGCATGGCGGAACTGACCTATCGCGACGCCGTGATCCGCGGCATCGCCCAGGAAATGGCGCGCGACGAGGACGTGGTGTTCCTCGGCGAGGACGTGGCCAAGGCCGGCGGCGTGTTCAAGGCGACGGTCGGGCTCTACGAGCAGTTTGGGTCGCTGCGCGTCCGCGACACGCCGATTTCCGAGCAGGCCATCCTCGGCGCAGCGATGGGCGCGGCTATGACGGGCTTGAAGCCCATTGCCGAGATCATGTTCTCGGATTTCTTTGCGGTCTGCTTCGACTACATCGCCAACGAATTTCCGAAGAGCCGCTACATGACCAACGGGCAGACCAAGTGCCCGCTGGTGGTGCGCACCGGCAACGGTGCGGGCTCGCGCTTCGGCGCGCAGCACAGCCAGAGCGTCGAGAACTGGTGCATGATGATCCCCGGCCTCAAGGTCGTAGCGCCGTCGAGCCCGATCGACGTCATCGGTCTGCTGGCGGCATCGGTTCGCGATCCCGATCCGGTGATCTTCCTCGAGCACAAGTCGCTCTACGCCACCAAGGGCGAGGTGCCCGATGGCGAGATTTTGGACAAGCTCGGCACCGCGAAGATTCTCCGTCCGGGCAAGGACGCCACCATTGTCGCGCTGGCGCTGATGGTGCCGCGCGCGCTCGCGGCCGCGGAAAAGCTCGCTAAGGAAGAGGGCATCGATTGCGAGGTGATCGACGTGCGCTCGCTCGTGCCGCTCGACACCCAGACGATTCTCGCCTCGGTCGCCAAGACCCACCGCTGCTTCAGTGTCGAGGAAAATCCGCGGCTGTGCGGCTGGGGCGCCGAGATCATGTCGATCATCGCCGACGAGGCGTTCTACGATCTTGACGGCCCGCTGGTGCGGATCACCACGCCGCACTGCCCGCTGCCGGCGGCCGACATTCTGGAAGACGCCATCCTGCCGACCGTCGATCGCATCGCCGATCGCGTGAAGCGCACGCTGCAAGCGTAAGGAGTCCCTCATGGCTGCGTACGACAACCTGCTCGCCAACGTCCCGACCGACCTGTGGATCGACGGAAAATGGAGAAAATCTTCCGACGGCGCCCGCTTCGACGTGATGGACCCGGCGACGGAGCAAAAGATTGCCTCGGTTGCGAGCGCCAGCATCGACGACGCCAAGGCCGCGATTGATGCCGCGCAAGGCGCGTTCCCGGCCTGGGCCGCGAAGAAGCCGCGCGAGCGCGGCGAGATTTTGCGCAAGGCCTACGAACTGATCATCCGCGACGCCGAGAGGCTCGCCAAGCTCATCACCATCGAGAACGGCAAGGCGCTGTCCGACTCGCGCGGCGAGGTGGCCTACGCCGCTGAGTTCTTCCGCTGGTACGCGGAGGAGGGCGTGCGCAATCTCGGCACGAACGGCATGGCGCCCGCTTCCGGCGCGCGCATGTTCGTGCATCACAAGCCGGCGGGCGTCGCCGTGCTGGTGACGCCGTGGAATTTCCCGGCGGCGATGGCGACCCGCAAGATCGGTCCGGCGCTCGCCGCCGGCTGCCCGGTGGTGCTCAAGCCCGCATCCGAGACGCCGCTGACCATGCTGGCGCTGATGCCGATCCTGGAAGAAGCCGGCGTGCCGGCCGGCGTCGTCAATGTCATTCCGTCGCGTCGCTCCGGCCCGGTGGTCGACGCGATGCTGCACGATCCGCGGGTGCGGGTCGTCTCCTTCACCGGCTCGACCGAAGTTGGCAGGAAACTCCTGCACAGCGCCGCCGATCAGGTGCTCAACACCGCGATGGAACTGGGCGGCAACGCGCCGTTCATCGTGTTCGAGGACGCCGACATCGACGCGGCGATCGACGGCGCGATGATCGCGAAAATGCGTAACATGGGCGAGGCCTGCACCGCGGCCAACCGCTTCTACGTGCATGAGAAGGTGCAGGACGAGTTCTCCAAGAAGCTCACCGCCAAGATGGCCGCGCTGAAGATGGGCAACGGCCTCGACGACGGCGTGGCGCTCGGGCCGCTGGTCAATGCCGAAGGCCGCGACAAGGTGGTGGAGCTCGTTGAGGACGCGCTCAGCAAGGGCGCGAAGATTCTCACCGGCGGCAAGCGCCCGGACGGCACCGGCTATTTCTATCCGGCGACCGTGCTGTCCAACGTGCCCGACAACGCCAAGATGCTGAACGAAGAAATCTTCGGGCCGGTCGCCTCGCTGCAGACCTTCAAGGACGAGGCCGAGGTGATCAAGCGCGCCAACGACACTGAATACGGTCTCGTGGCCTATCTCTATACCAAGGACCTAGGCCGCGGCATGCGTGTGTCGGAAAAGCTCGACTTCGGCATGATCGGCTTGAACCGCGGTCTCGTCTCCGATCCGGCCGCCCCGTTCGGCGGCATGAAGCAGTCCGGCATCGGCCGCGAAGGCGCGCACGAGGGGCTGAAAGAATTTCTGGAGACGCAGTACATCTCGGTGAGCTGGTAAAGCGAAAGCCCTGCAATGGACGTCCTGATGCCGCAGCTCGGCGAGACCGTCGCCGAGGGCAAGATCACGAAATGGTTCAAGTCGGCCGGCGACGCCGTGAAGCCGGGCGACAACCTGTTTGAGATCGAGACTGACAAGGTGTCGATGGAGGTGCCGTCAATTACCGCCGGCACGCTCGCCGAGATCAAGGTCCAGGCCGGCGAGACCGCGCTCGTTGGCGCCGTGGTCGCACTGATTGCGACCGAGGGTGGCGCGGTTGCTTCGGCGCCCGCCGCGGCTCCCGCCGCCAAGGCCCCGCCGCCCGCGGCTCCGAAAGCGCAGCCCACGACCTTCGCCGCGGTGCCGCCGCCGCGCACCATCCAGTCGTCCGGGCCGCTCGATCCGTTCTTCGAGGTTCGCACGCCGGACCGCAACTACGGCCCGGCCAGGCTTGCGAGCGGTTCGTTCGTCACGCCGTTGGCTCGCCGGCTCGCGGGCGAGAATGGCATCGATCTATCGCGCATGTCGGGGTCCGGGCCGCACGGCCGCATCGTCGCAGCCGATGTGGATGCTGCGATCGCCAAGGGCGGCGGCCGTTCTGTGCCGATGGCGAGCGGCGCGTCAGCCGCGCAGGTGAAGACGCTCTACCAGGGCGTCGACTTCGAGGAGGTGCCGCTCGACGGCATGCGCGCGACCATCGCGCGGCGTCTGGTCGAGGCCAAGCAGACCATCCCGCACTTCTATCTCGTCGCCGACGTGACGATGGATGCGCTCTTGAAAATCCGCGAGGAGGCTAACGCCGGCGCGCCCGCCAAGGGCGACGCGGTGGCCTACAAGCTCTCGGTCAACGACTTTGTCATCAAGGCGCTGGCGCTGGCGCTGCAGCGCGTGCCTTCGGCGAACGCGGTGTGGGCCGGCGACCGCATCCTGTGCTTCAGGAATTCGGACATCGGCGTCGCGGTCGCGATCGACGGTGGGCTGCTCACACCAGTGATCCGTAACGCCGAGATAAAATCGCTGTCCGCGATCTCCAACGAGATGCGCGACCTCGCCGCGCGCGCCAAGGACAAGAAGCTCAAGCTCGCCGAATACCAGGGCGGCGCATCGGCCATTTCCAATCTCGGCATGTATGGAGTCCGCGAATTCTCCGCCATCATCAATCCGCCGCACGCCACCATTCTCGCGGTCGGCGCTTCGCAGCGGCGGCCCATCGAAGGGGAAGACGGCTCGGTGAGTTTCGTCAGCCAGATGACGGTGACGCTGTCCTGCGATCATCGCGTGGTCGACGGCGCGCTCGGCGCCGAGCTTCTGGCGGTGTTCAAGGCATTGATCGAAAGTCCGGTGCGGATGCTGGTGTAGCGGCGATCTTCAGCCCCACGGCAGCACGACGATCCGGCCGACCAGATCGGGCGCGGTCTCCAGCAGCGTGTGCGCCTCGCCCACCTTCGCCAGCGGAAAGCGCGCGGCGATGCGCGTCTTGATGCGGCCTTCGCCAAGCAGCTTGAGTACCGTGAGCATGTCGTTCATCCGTGCGCCGCGGATGCCGAGCAGGTTCAGTTCCAGCCGGATGAGATCGGCGGCGCGAAACGGCAGCGGCTGTTGTCCCTGCTCGCTGGTGAGGACGATGGTGCCGCCGAGCCGCATCACGTCCTTGATGAAGCGCAGCAGGTCCGGGTTGCCGGTGTAGTCGACGGCGTGGTCGACGCCTTCGCCGCCAGTGTGCTTCGACACGTCCTTGAATGCCTGCTCCTCGCACGCGGTAACGACGACGCCATCGGCGCCGAGTTCAAGCAGCGTCGCGGCCTTGCCCTCGTGCCGCGTGGTGGCGATCACGCGCCCGCCCGCGAGCCTCGCCAGTTGCATCGTCGCCTGTCCCATGCCGCCGGACGCGCCGGTGATGAGCACGTTGTTGCCGGGGCGCACCCGAAGCCGGTCGCGCACCACGCGGTGCGACGACGAGAACGGCCAGAGCGCGACGCCGGCCTGCTCGTAGTCGACGCCGTCCGGCAGCGGCAGCCACATGCGCTCGTCGCGGACGAGATATTGCGCGTAGCTTCCCATCGCCTGATGGCCGGGAATGGCGAGATTACGCGATAGGTTACCCAGGCCCCGCGCGGTCTCAGCCGAATCCGGGTCCTCGGGATGGGTCATGCCGATCACGCGGTCACCGGGCTTGAACCGCGTCGCCTCGGCGCCGGCGGCGACCACCTCGCCCGCCGCCTCGCGGCCGAGCTGCTGCGGCAGCGGAAAGGCCGCGCGCCCCGGGATCTGATAGCGCGCCAGGTCGCCGGCCCGGTACTTCACGTCCCAGCGCGACACCGAGCCCGCGTGATTCTTCACCAGCACGTCGCGGGGGCCGAGCGGCGGCAGGTCGTATTCGCCGATGACGAGCTTGTCCGGCCCGCCGTATTCGAACAGCCGGACGGCCAGCGTTTTGGTCGGGATCGTCATGTCCGGTACCCTATTCGGCCAACAGGATTGACCTTTTGCACCGGGCCAGCAACCCGTCCGATCTGGATTCAGGGGCCGACTTGAAATAGAACTTTTCCAGGGAGAAACGGCCATGAATCTCGGTGCTCTGAAGCTCTCGATCATCCTGTTCGGCCTGTCGCTGCTGTTGAAGTTCCAGGCGTGGCGGCACCCGGCCTATCGCGAGCGGCTCAAGGAGAAGAACCTCACCGGTCAGTTCATTGCGAAGGACGAGGAGATCGGCCGCTGGTTCAAGATCGAGGGCGGGCGGGTCACCTCCGGCAGAGGCGTCCTGAAGGATGCCGACGTGACGGTCGCCTTCAAGAACGCGGCGCTGGGCGCGGACCTGCTGACGCCGCCGATCAACTGGCTCGACCAGATCAACGCGCAGAAGGAATTCCAGCTCACGGTGCAGGGCGACGACGGCCTCGCCAACTGGTTCGCGCAGACCGTGATGATGGCGCAGACGGTCGGGCTGCAATACGGCACGCGGATGCCGGATGGCTCGATGCGCTACTGCAACATGACCAACGGCGGGCCGGTGTTCCTCACCGTCAAGGACGGCAAGATCGTGCGCATGACGCCGATCGATCTCGCGGACGACGACGGCGCCTCCTTCACCATCGAGGCGAAGGGCCAGAAATACACGCCGCCGCGCAAGACCACGCTCGCCCCGCACGGCCAGAACGCCAAGTCGATCGTCTATTCGCCGGACCGGCTGCTCTATCCGATGAAGCGCGTCGATTTCGATCCCAAGGGCGCGCGCAATCCGCAGAACCGGGGAAAATCCGGCTACGTCCGCATCTCCTGGGACGAGGCGATTACCCTCGTTACCGACGAGATCAAGCGGCAGAAGCTGACCTACGGCCCCGGCTGCATCGCCGTGTCGCACGGCTCGCACCACACCTGGGGCAACATCGGCTACTACCTCTCCGCGCTGTTCCGGTTCTCCAACGCCATCGGCATGACGCGCGTGCACCACAATCCTGATTCATGGGAGGGCTGGTACTGGGGCGCGGTGCATCACTGGGGCCACACGCTTCGCGTCGGCCAGTCGGAGACCTACGGCACCGTCGAGGATCTTCTGCAGAACTGCGATATGGTGGTGTCGTGGGCGGCCGATCCTGAATCGACCTCGGGTTCCTACGGCGCGCAGGAAGGCACCGTGCGCCGGCAGTGGCTGAAGGATCCCAAGCTCGGCATCAAGGTCGTCCACGTCGATCCCTACTACAACGCCACCGCGCAGTTCCTGCCGGGCAAGTGGTTCGCGCCGAAGCCGACCACGTCGCCGGCCATGGCGATGGCCATCGCCTATGTCTGGATCAAGGAAGGCCTTTACGACAAGGAGTACGTGGAGACCCACACCGTCGGCTTCGACGTCTGGAAGGCGTATCTCACCGGCGAAGAGGACGGCATCCCAAAGACGCCGGAGTGGCAAGAGAAGGAAACCGGCGTCCCCGCCAAGGACGTGCGCGCGCTCGCCCGCGAGTGGGGCAGGAAGCGCGTCTATCTCGCGCCCGGCGGCTGGGGCAACGGCCACGGCGGCGCCTGCCGCAACCAGACCGGCATCCAGTGGGCCCGCGTGATGGTGTGTCTGTCGGCGATGCAGGGGCTGGGCAAGCCCGGCTGCAACATGGGCAACCTGCAATGGGGCACGCCGGTTGACTTCAATTTCTACTTCCCTGGCTACTCCGAAGGCGGCATGTCGGGCGACCTCGAGAACACCGCGATGCCGGTCGCGCTCTACCAGCGCATGCCGCAGCTTCCGACCATGAGCTCCAACGGCCAGCAGATCCCGCGCATCTGGTTGCCGGAGGCGATCTATGACGGCAAGGCGGAGGGCTATCGTTGGGTCGGCAAGTCGATCGAGCATCAGTTCGGGAAATTCGCCTATCCGGCTCCGGGCGCCTCGCCGGTGAAGATGCTTTACAAATACGGCGGCTCGATCCTCGGCACGATGAACAACACCAACCGCCATGTGCGGATGTACCAGTCCGAGCAACTGGAGTTCGTGGTCAACCAGTCAATCTGGTTCGAGGGCGAGGCGAAGTTCGCCGACGTCGTGTTGCCGGCCTGCACCAACTTCGAGCGCACTGACATCTCGGAATGGGCGGGTCTCGGCGGTTATGGCCACCACGGCCAGCAGCAGTTGAATCACCGCGTCATCATCTTCCAGGCGCCGGCGATCAAGCCGCTCGGCGAATCGAAGTCCGATTACTGGATCTTCAACGAGATTTGCAAGCGGCTCGGCCTGTCGAATTACTTCTCCGAAGGCATAAACGAGATCGATTGGGTCAAACGAATCTATCTGGCTTCCGATCTCAAGAAGGTGATCTCGTTCAAGAAGCTCCTGAAGCGCGGCTACTATGTCGTGCCGGCGGAGAAGGAGAAGCTCCGCGCGCCGGTGTCGTTCCGCTGGTTCTGGGAAGGCCGCAAGAAGGACGTGCCGGAGGCGCAGCCGCTGCCGTCGGACTACAAGGAATATCTCAGCGGCTTGCAGACCCAGTCCGGCAAGCTCGAGTTCGAATGCAACAGCCTCAAGCGCTTCAAGGACCCGGAGCGGCCACCGATCGTCAAATACGAGCCGTCGTGGGAAGGCCCGCACTCGCCCGAGTTCAAGCAGTTCCCGCTGCAGCTTCTGACGCCGCACTCGAAGTACAGCTTCCACACCCAGGGCGACGGCAAGAGCTCGTTCCTCAACAACATCGCCGACCATCGCGTGAAAATCGACGGCTGGTACTACTGGGTGCTACGCCTCAACGCCGAGGACGCCAAGGAGCGCGGCATCAAGAAGAACGACCTGGTCAAGGTCTTCAACGATCGCGGCGCGGTGATCTGCGCGGCGCTGCCGACGCAGCGGCTGTCGCGGGGCGTTTGTCATGGCTACGAGTCATCGGCGGTCTATGCGCCGATGGGTGAGCCCGGAAAATCGGTCGATCGCGGCGGCTGTCTCAATCTGCTCACCCCGCACAAGACCCAGACCAAGAGCACGCATTCGCTCGCGGGCGCGCAGTCGATCGTGCAGGTCGAATTGTGGGACGGCCGCGTCGAGCACATGTCGGAGACCTTCGCCGCGGTGGCGAAGGACAAGAAACTCGCAGAGATCAAGCGCACGCTGCAGGAAGCGCAACTTGTGCCAGCCAAATGATTGTGAGAGCGTAGCGTCATGAAAAAATGGAACATGATCATCGACGTGGCCGAGTGCACGAACTGCCAGTTGTGCGCGCTCTCGGCCATGGACGAGTACGTCGGCAACGAATGGCCGGGCGTAGCCGCGCCGATGCCGCGCCACGGCCATCGCTGGATCGACATCCTGCAGAAGGAGCGGGGGCAGGCGCCGATGATCGACATCGCCTACGTTCCAACCCTGTGCAACCACTGCGACAATGCGCCGTGCCTCGCCAAGGGCGGCGACGCGGTGAGAAAGCGCGACGACGGCATCGTCATCGTCGATCCCGAGAAGGCCAAGGGCCGCAAGGATCTTGTCGAGAGCTGCCCTTACGGCCACATCTGGTGGAACGAAGAGTTGCAGTTGCCGCAGATCTGGCCGTTCGACGCCCACCTGCTCGACCAGGGTTGGCAGCAGACCCGCGGCCAGCAGGCGTGCCCGACCGGCGCGATGCGCGCGATCAAGGTCGAGGACGACGAGATGGCGCGCATGGCGCGCGACGAAAGCCTCGAGGTGATGAAGCCCGAGGCCGGAACGAAGCCCCGCGTCTATTACCGGAACCTGTGGCGCTACAGCAAAAGCTTCATCGGCGGTAGCGTCGCGACCGAGGCGCAGGGCGCGGTGGACTGCGTCGAGGGCGCGACCGTGCGCCTGATCAAGGACGGCCAGACCGTCGCCCGGGCCACCACTGACAACTACGGGGACTTCAAGTTCGACCGGCTGGACGAGGGGTCTGGCCGCTACACTATTGAAATCATGGCGCTTGGCCGTACCAAGATGCTTGACGCCACGCTCGGCGCGAGTGTTTTTCTGGGCGAAATCCGGCTCTAGCCGCTAGGCCGGGGGTAGGGGGCAGCCGCTTGCCTCGGGATGGAACCCGATCTACCCTTGAAGGCAACAAACTGGCTGTTTCGTGCGTTAGGTTCGGGACGAACGCACGTCAGAGGAAACACCATGGCCTGGACGACCCCGACGCTCGTCGAGATTTGCATCGGCCTCGAGATCAACGGCTATCTGCCGGCCGAATTCTGATCCCGCTTCCGCTTCCTGCTTGATATGGGACTGACCGCTATCGTGCTCGGTGCGGCGGCGGGTGGTGGCTTTCCGCAATGGAACTGCAACTGCGATGTATGCCGGCTGGCCTGGGCCGGCGATCCGCGCGTGCGCACGCGAACGCAATCGAGCCTCGCGGTCTCCGTCGGCGCCCAGCGCTGGACGCTGCTCAATGCCTCGCCCGATCTGCGGGCGCAGATCCAGGCGGCGCTTGCCCTGCATCCCCGTGAAGGCGGGCGCGGCAGCCCGATCGATGGGGTCGTGCTGACCGGCGCCGAGATCGACCAGACCGCGGGCCTCCTCAGCCTTCGCGAGCGCTCGCCGTTCAGCGTGATCGCCACCGCCGCGACGCTCGCCGCCGTCGCCGGCAATCCGATGTTCGGCGTGCTTGCCGCCGGCGTGGTGTCGCGGCGCGCGGTCGCGCCCGGCGAGAAATTTGCCCTCGATGGGGCCATGCAGGCCGAGCTCTTCATGGTTCCGGGCAAGCTGCCGCTCTATCTCGAAGGAGAGGACCCCGAGACCGCGGCGGAGAGCGCGGCCAACGTCGGCGTCGAGCTGACCTGCGGCAAGGCGCGGCTCGCCTATGTGCCGGGCGCGGCGGCTATCACGCCCGCTTTGCGGGAGCGGCTGGCGCGCGCCGACGTCGTGCTGTTCGACGGCACGCTCTTCACCGATGACGAGATGATCCGCAGCGGCACCGGCACAAAGGCCGGCCGCCGCATGGGCCATATGCCGATCGACGGAGAGGGCGGTTCGCTTGACGCGCTGGCAGGCCTTTCCGCGCGAAAGATATTGTGCACATCAACAACACCAACCCGATCCTGGTCGAAGGCTCGCCCGAGCGCCGCCGCGTGGAGGCTGCCGGCTGGGAGGTTGCCTTCGACGGTATGGAGATTGTGCTGTGAAGCTGCTGACGCCCGACGAACTCGAAGCGGCGCTGCGCGACATCGGCGCGCGGCGCTATCACCGGCTGCATCCGTTCCACAAGCTGTTGCACGGCGGGCAATGCACCAAGGGTCAGGTCCAGGCCTGGGCGCTCAACCGCTACTATTATCAGGCGATGATCCCGATCAAGGATGCGAGCCTGATCGCGCGCTGCGAGGATTCCGCGATCCGGCGCGAATGGCGCTCGCGCCTGGTCGACCACGACGGCGAGGGTCCCGATGACGGCGGCATCGCGCGGTGGCTGCGGTTGACCGACGGCTTGGGCCTCGACCACGAATACGTCACGTCGCTGCGCGGGCTGCTCCCGGCGACGCGCTTCGCGGTCGACGCCTATGTCCGCTTCGTTCGCGAGAAGACCCTGCTCGAAGCCATCGCCTCATCACTGACCGAGCTGTTTTCGCCGCAGATCATCGGCGAACGGGTCGAGGGCATGCTCGCGAGCTATCCGTTTGTGACCCGTGAGACGCTGCCTATTTCAACAAGCGCCCGCCGCAGGCGCGACGCGATTCCGATTTTGCGCTCGATTATTGCAAGAAAAATGCGCGCACGCCCGAGCAACAGCATCAGGTGCTGGCGGCGCTCGAATTCAAGTGCGGCGTTCTGTGGGCGATGTGCGACGCGCTGCACCGCGCCTATGTCGATCCCAAAGAAATACCGCCCGGCGCGTTCATGCCGGGCGGCTGATGGTTTGGCGCAGGCGGGCTACTTCGCCGGCTGCTTGTTGACCTCGCGCACAATCGGCCACCACAGCTTCTGCTCGCTGTCGATGAACGCGCCGGTCTGGGCCGGCGTGAGGTCGCGCGAGTAGGTGCCGAGCGTTTGCATTTTCTCCAGCACGTCCGGCATGGCGACGACCTTGCGAAGGTCGGCGTTGACCTTCTGGACGATCGCGTCGGGCACGCCCGCCGGCGCCATCAGCACGATCCAGCCGCTCGACACCACGCCCGGCACGGTTTCGTTGATCGCCGGCAGGTCCGGCACGTTCGGCAACCGCTTGGTGGCGGCCACGCCGAGCAGGCGAATGGCGCCGCCCTGCGTTCCTGGCGTCATGCCGGCGAGGCCTTCGAACATGATCGGGATGCGGCCGGCAATGACGTCGTTGATCGAGATGGCCGCGCCGGCCGCGTGCACGAATGAAATGTTGGCCTTGGACTTGTCGCGGAACAACTCGCCGGTGAGATGCGCCTGGCCGCCGCGATTGGTGGCGCCGAACAGCATCCCGTCCGGGGTCTTGTTGGCCAGCGCGATCAGCTCGGCCACGCTCTTGGCCGGGACGTCCTTGTTCACGCCAACCGCGATCGGCTGCTCGCCGATCATCCCGATCGGGGTGAAGGTCTTTATCAGGTCGAACGGCATCTTGCCTTCCTGCTGGACCGGCAGGACGTTGTAGGTCGATGCCTGCGACATGTAGAGGGTGTAGCCGTCCTTTTCGACACCGGCCGCGGCCTGCGCAGCGATCAACCCGCCGGCGCCGGGCCGATTGATGATGACGGCCTGCTGCTTCCACATCTGCGAAAGCTTTTCCGCAACGAGCCGGCCGACCACGTCCGGGCTGTTGCCGGCGGCGGCGGGGGTGATGAAGGTCACTGGCTTGTTGGGATAGTTCTGCGCCTGCGCCGGCGCGCTGAGCGCCACCGCGACGACTGCCGCATACCAGAACGTCATCCTCATGCTTTTCTCCCTATCAAGTCAGGTTTTTTTGCCCGGCAGGTGTCGTATAACACGCGCGGCCGCGGCGCAAACTGCGGCATTGCGACCGGGATTGGAGGCCGGGTGGCCGAGGAACATGCCATAGCGGGCGATTTCAAGCCGCGGCTGCCGCGCGGCGTCCGGCTGACCCACAACGAGGCGCAGGGCGGCTGGGTGCTGCTCGCGCCCGAGCAAATCTTCAAGGCGGACACCATCGCCGTCGAAATTCTCAAGCGCTGCACCGGCGAGGCGACGCTCTCCGCCATCGTCGAGGATCTCGCGTCGGCCTTCAACGCGCCGCGCGAGCGCATCCATGCCGACGTGAGCGAGCTGCTCTCGGGATTGGCCGATAAGAAGCTTCTGGAGCTGTAGCGTGGCGGAATTGCCGAAACCTCTGGGCCTCCTCGCGGAGCTGACGCATCGCTGCCCGCTCGGCTGCCCCTATTGCTCCAACCCGCTCGCGCTCGACCCGCGCGAGAACGAGCTCGACGCCGCCACCTGGGGCCGGGT
>SHVN01000103.1 GCA_009694215.1 Xanthobacteraceae bacterium | reverse complement strand
GCTCGGTCGCAACAAGGTCGAACAGCCACTGCTCGTGCGCCTTGAGTGGCGAGCGGCTGTGGCCCGTTCCAGGCAAGGCGCCGATGCTGCCAGTTGCGTCCAGCGTTTGATCCACCGCACTGCCGTCGAAGCGCTAAGATCGAGGACGCGCCCGGCCTCGCGCGCGCTGTCGTCGGCCTCCTTGATCGAGACGCCTCGATCCCTCAGGTCCTTCGAGTATCCCTTCGCCATTGTACTCCCACGCCGCTGTCGACGAAGGAATCTGAATCTGATTTGCGCCGCCCGGGGAATCCCCTGTAACTGAAATGATTCACATCAACCGGAAAACGCTCTAGGATCAATCGGCTGCCGGAACCAAGACCCAACCCCGCGGCGCGGGGCCTCGGCAGCACCCGGCATTCGGTATAAGGTTTCAATCGAATTCATTTCCTTCGAGGGTGATCCGCATGATCAGTCCGACCCCGCTTGAGCTCGCGCAATCCGGTTCGCTCGAAGAGCTCTACGGCAAGCTCGGGGCGGTCCGCATGGGCGCCGGCTGGGCCAAGCCCACGCCGTCGCTGTGGGCCGAGCCGAAAAAGACATTCCTGCCGTTCGTCTGGAGCTACGCCAAGGCGAAGGGCGCGCTCGATGCCGCCGGCCGCCTCATCAACACCGAGCTCGCCGAGCGGCGGAACCTGATCCTGCAGAATCCGGCCGGCGACTACGCCACGTCGCGCACCATCGTCGCGGCCTATCAGATGATCATGCCGGGCGAGAAGGCGCGCTCGCATCGCCACACGCCGAACGCGCTGCGGCTGATCATCGACGCCGAGCCCGGCGCCTACACCATCGTCAACGGCGAAAAGCTCACGATGATGCCGGGCGACGTCGTGCTCACCCCGAACTGGTGCTGGCACGGTCACGGCAACGAGGGCGGCGCCTGCGCCTATTGGCTCGACGTGCTGGATGTGCCGCTGGTGCAACTGCTGGAGCCGATGTTCTTCGAGCCGCATCCCGACGACTTCGAAAAGGAAAGCGTGGTGGCGAACGCCTCGCCGATGTATTTCTCCTGGGCCGACACGCAACGCCGGCTGGCCGAGGCGGGCGCGCGCTCGAACCGGCAGCCGGCCGAAATCGCGCTCGGCGGACTGGGGCGCGAAAAATCCGCGCTCGCCACCATGGCCCTGTCGATGATCGAGCTGAAGCCGAAGCAGAGCACGGCGCCGCGCAAGGTGATGGCGAACAGCGTGTTCGGCGTGGCCAACGGCTCCGGCACGACGGAGGCCGGCGATGCCCGGCTTTCATGGAGCCGCGGCGATGTGATCGTGGTGCCCGCCTGGCAAAGCCACGTCCATCGCAGCGACGAAGGCGCGGTGCTGTTCCGCGTCACCGACGAGCCGGTGATGGAGAAGCTCGGCTTCCTGCGCGAGGGCAAGCCCGCGCACTAGACCTTGTCGGCGCGGGCCAGGATAGCGTCCGGTAGCGCGAGGCCGAGCGCCTGCACGGTTTTCATGTTGATGATGAAGTCGAAATCGGTCGGCTGGCCGACCGGTAGCGCGGCGGGCTTCGTGCCGTGGAGGATCTGGCTGACGTAATCGGCCGCCTGCCGGTAGTTGTCGCGAATGGGCGAGCCATAGGCCATTAGGCACCCCGCCTCGGCATACTCGCGGCGCGCCGTCATCGACGCCAGCCGGTGCTCGATCGCCAGCGCCGCCAGGGCTTTCCGCTCCGCGAAGAACAACGCGCCCGGCGCGACGACGAAGCCGGCCATGCCGTCTTTTTGCATAGCGGCGAGCGCAGGACCGAATTGCTCCGGGCGATCGATCCAATAGTCCTTGACCGCCGTGCCTGAACCCCCCGCCGCGGCTTGCGTCTCGCGGAGCGCCAGCGGCGAGGACGGATTGCCGCGATCCGCCAGCATGGCAAGAGCACTTGCGCCCGAGACCGCCTCCCGGAGCAATTGTAGGCGCTTGGCGCTAATCCCCGGCGGCAGGTCGCTGATGCCGGTGACGTTTGCGCGGCGCTGCGCGGCCCCTTCGGTCAGATTCGTGCCGAGGCCGACGCCGGTCGCCATCACGATCGGGATTTTGGAGGTGGCGCGGCTGGCGGCGGCCGCGGCAGGGGTGCCGGCCGTCACCAGCACGTCGACGTCGCGGCCGACAAGCTCCGCCGCTGCGCCCGCAAGGCGGTCGGTGTGCCCTTCGGCCCAGCGGAAATCGAAGCCGATGCCTATGCCGTCCGGGTGTCCGAGTTCGCTTAGACGCTGCTTGAAAAGCTGCCACAGCGCCAACCGCTCGGGGTCGGGCGCGGCCGTCTCGAGAACGCCGACAATCTGGATTTTCGGATGCTCCGGCATCGGCCCGGATTATTGCATGACAATGTTGGATGCGCGCGCGATGTCCTTCCACTGCGCGATCTCGCCTTCGATCAGCGAGCGGAAATCGTCGGGCGAGCCGCCGCCGGTCGAGAAGCCCTGTTCGGCGAATCTCGCCTGCAATGTCTTGTCCTCGAAGGCGCGGTTGATCGCCCCATTGAGCCGCTCGACGATCTCCCTGGGCGTGCCGCCGGTGGCGAGAAGCCCGATCCATTGCGACGCCGGGAATTTCGGAAAGCCCGCCTCCGCCGTGGTCGGCACGTCGGGAAGCTGCGGCTCGCGCACCGCTCCGCCGGTCGCCAGCGCCCGCAGGGCCTTCGCCTCGACCTGCGGCAGGGCGATGCTCGAGGAGATCAGGGTGACCTGCGTCTCGCCCGCGACCGTCGCCATCAGGGCGGGCGCGCCGCCGCGATAGGGGACGTGCTGCATCCTGATGCCGGTCTGCAGGCTCCACAGCTCGAACAGCAGATGGGCCTGACTGGTCACGCCCGGCGTGGCGTAGTTGATCGTGTTGGGATTGGTTTTCGCGAGCGCCACGAACTCCTGCATGTTGTTTGCGGCGAGCTTCGGATTGGCGAGAACGAGCTGGGCGCTCCGGCCGAGCACGGCGACGGGCGCGAGCGCGCGCAACGGGTCGAATGGCAGCTTCGGATGCAGCGCGGCGGTGATCGTGAAGGTGGTGGGGACCAGCAGCAAGGTGTGCCCATCGGGCGGAGCGGTGGCAACCGCATTGGCCCCGATGGTGCCGCTCGCCCCCGAACGATTTTCGACGATGAGCGGCTGGCCAAGCGATTTCTCGAGCAGCGGCTGCAATAGCCGCGCGACAACATCGACGCTGCCGCCCGGCGGCAACGGAACGATCACCCGGATCGGGCGATCCGGATATTTCTGGGCGAGGCCCGGTGTCGCCAATCCGGCGAGCGCACCGAAAGCGGCTGCCAACAACAGCACGCAGGATTTAAGGCGCATAGGCCCAGGCCTCGATCAGCACGGTCGCGCCTGGCACTGGCAGGGGCGAGGGGACCTCCACGGCGGAGAACGGCACAGAGCGCCCTCCCAGGCGGCGCTCCCACACCTTGTAGACCGGATAGAATTCACGGATGTCGGTGTGGAACTGCAAGACGCGCACGACATTGGCAAGCGATGTGCCGGCGGCTTCGCAGAGCTTGGCGATGTTACTGATGATGAATTCGGCCTGCGCCTCCGCCGGCGACGAGAAGTGCGGCTGATGTGTGTCCGTGGCGGCGGAGGATGCAAGCCCGTGGCCGTCGAATGCCATCAGTCCTGAGATGAACAGCAGATCGCCCGCCATCATCGCCTGCGGCTGATGGCGGAACGCGGTCGGTACGCCCGCGTCGATTGCGCGCCGCTTCGTGGTTCCGCCGGGCTTCAACGCCAGCACGTTGATCTCGATCTTGCCGTCGTAGGGCGCGAGGCCGTGGGCGATGCAGGGGATGATGTCGAGCGTCGGCGGCGACTTGGCGAAGTGCCGCGTCCACGCTTCGTTGAAGGCGGAATAGTCGTCGCGGTCGGTGAGATAGACCTGGGCGTGGACGACGTCGTCGAGCGTGGCGCCGGCGAGCGCGAGCGACTGCACCATGCGCTCCTTGATGATGAACTCGGTCTCCAGCTTGATCGGCAGGCCCGCCCATTGCGCGCCTTCGGTCATCAGCGCCGCCGCGGCGACGCCGTTGCGCCGTTGCTCGCTGCCGACGGCAAGCGAGGTGATGCCGGGAATGAAGATGAAGTCGCCGGCGGTGACCGCGGGCGAATAGCCGGAGGTGGGGCGCCCGGCGAGTTGCTCGTGCTTGAGGTGGGTGACCTCGAAGCCCTTCTCCGGAACGATGCCGAGCGCCTGGATGTTCATGTCGGCGCCGGGAAGCAGCAGACCCTGCTGCGCGATCGACGTCGAGGGCGGAATACGCCCGGCGAGGTGATGGCGGCGGACCTGCTGATAGGGCGGCACGGCCTTCACCGTCGAGTAGTACTGGTCGGTGCGGACGAGGCTTGCGTGATCCGTCCCGGCTGCGCGCAGCACGGCGTCGAGGTTCTCGAAGATGCGCGCCGCTTCCTTCTCGCGCTTGGGCAGGCCCGCGTGCGGCGCCGACTCCGACAGGACGTCCGGCGCGATACCGTTTTTGAAGTCCTGCGCCATGAGCCCGGTGGCGAACACCCAGCGGCCGGCCTTCATCCCTTGTGCGAATTTGATCTTTCCCGAGCCGAGCTCGACGGGGAGAAGCGGGACTGCATTCTTGTCAGCCATTCGAACCCATCCTTTGACCGGACCCTGCCGGATGTCGCGGCAGCTTCGCATTGCGGCTGGGCAGGGGGAAGATGCGCCGTGTCTTGTCCCCGCCCGGGACTTGGCGAGTTCTCGGGCGTTCAATAGGCTGGAAGCGATTTGGCACGCCTCGTGCAAGCACGTCCTTGAGGGTCCACGGTTCGACAGGAGGGCTACACATGACGACACGTCCGCGACTTGGAATGCCGCTGATCGGCGCGCTGCTCGCAGGTGTCATGCTTTCCGCGGGCGCGCAGGCGCAGAGCTATCCGACCCGCACCATCAGCATGATCGTGCCGTTCGCGCCGGGCGGGTTGACCGACGTGCCGGCGCGCGTGATGGCGGCGATGCTGCAGGAGAAGATTGGGCAGAACATTGTCGTCGAGAACAAAACCGGCGGCACCGGCACCATCGGCGCCGGCTATGTCGCGCGCGCGACCCCCGACGGCTACACGCTGCTCGCCAATTCGCTGGCCGATGCGCAGAACCTGCACTTCGTTCCGGTGCCCTACAGCCCGGTCGATGACTTCGCCAAGATCGGCTGGATCGTCGATGGGCCGCCGGTCGTGCTCATCATCAGCGCCAGCCTGCCCTACAAAACGCTGGCCGAGTTTGTCGCGGTCGCCAAGGCCGCCCCCGACAAGTTCAGCTTCGGCACCTCCGGACCGGCGTCGTCACCGGCAATGGCAACGGCGCAGCTCAACGCCGCGGCCGGACTCAGCATCGTCGGCGTGCCCTACCGGGGCTCGGGCGAGGCTGCGCGCGCGGTCGCCGGCGGCACAATCGAAGGCGTGTTCACGTTCTTCGCCCAGGCGAAGCCGCTGGTGGACGATGGCAAGGTGCGTGCGCTGGCAGTCGCGGCGCCGGCGCGGATGCCCGGCTGGCCGGACGTCCCCACGTTCGCGGAACTGGGCTACAAGATCGATTTCCGCGGCTTTGTCGGGCTGGCTGCGCCCGCCAAGACGCCGAAGCCGATCATCGAATATCTCAACAAGCAGCTGAACGCGGTGGTGCAATCCGACGCGTTCAAGTCGCGCATGGGAGCGCTCGGCATGTCGGTGCCGGCCGACAACACGCCCGAGAAATACGACGCCTACATCCGCGAGGAGATCGTGCGGCAGGGCGCCATAGCCAAGCTCAGCAAGGACGCGCCGCAGGGCCCGGCAAGGGAATAGACTGCCGCCTCACGCCACCTTGGCGAGCTTGTCCTTGCCGATATCGAGCTTGAAAAGCTTGGCCGCGTTGCCGCCGAGGATGTCGCGCTTGGCCTTCTCCTTCAGGAACGGCAGGTCGTAGATCGTCGACGGAAGGTCGAAGTCCCAGTGCGGGTAGTCCGACGAGTAGAGCAGCTGGCTCTCCGCCTTGATGCACTTGAACGTCGCTTCGAGCAGGCTGATGTCGCGCGGAATTTCCATCGGCTGCGAGGTGTAGAACATGTCGGTGATGTATTCGCCGGGCAGCCGCTTCAGCCCCGGGCACTCCGACGAGCGCATCATGTATTCGTTATCGAGCCGCTGGATCATGAACGGCAGCCACGCAAGCCCGCTCTCGATCCAGATCACCTTGAGCTTGGGGAAGCGCTCCGGCAGCGCGTTGAGCACCCAGTTGGTCAGGTGCACCATGTTGTAGAACACGAAGCCGATGGCGTGGACCGAGATGAACTTGTTCATCATGGTCATCGACTGTTCGTTCCAGTTGTAGCCGGCATGGAACGCGAGCGGCAGGCCGGTCTCCTCGATCGCCGAATAGATCTTCATGTAGCTGTTGTGGTGCACCGGCTTGTAGCGCACCGACGTGACCATGAAGCCGCACACGCCCTTCTTGCCGGCGAACTCCTTAACCATCCGGTAACTCGCCTCCGGATCGTTGAACGGCAGGTAGATCATCGTGCGAATGCGCGATTCCTCCGCCAGCACGCGCTCGGCGAGCCAGCGGTTGTAGGCGGTGGCGAGCGCTACTTCGGCCTCGACCTGCGGATGCAGGCCGAGCTGCAGCATCGGCGAGGGGAACAGCACGGCGATGTCCACGCCCATGGCGTCCATCCAGCGCCGCGTTAGCGACACGTCGCGGTGCACACCGGGCTCGGTCTTCTCGATCCGGCGCAGAGGATAGCGCGTCACGCGCCCGCCCATGTCCTGGTAGCCGACGCCGCCCGGCATCACGCCGACGCCCTTGGAGTTGCCGGCGTTCGCCATCTGGGCGAGCTGCTTCATCACCGGATCGGGCATGTATTCGAGGATCTCGTTGAACGACTCGAGCTCGTAGTGATGCGAGTCGACGTCGACAATCGGAAACTGGTCGTAGTTGCGCTGCTTTGCCTGCCTGGCGGCGTGCGCTAGCATCTTTCCGGAGTCGAACTCGTCGACCTTCATGTGGCGGTTTTCGCTGAGCGGGAGTTCCATGACCGTGTCCTTTTTCCGCGGAAGATCAGATCGCGACGAAGATGTCGTCGCCGCGGCGGACGACGTTGTATTTCTTCAGGCGCAGACGCCGGTCGGCGGCGCATTCGCCGGTCTTGATGTCGTATTCGTAGCCGTGCCAGGGGCAGACGAAATTGACCCGCGTGTCGGAGAACTTCTGGCCGACCCAGGTCTTGTCGGGGCCGATCACGTCCTCGACCTGATGCATGATCAGGCCCTCGCAGGCCGGCCCGCCCTGGTGCAGGCACATGTTGGCGTAGGCGTAGAACTGGCCGTCCCAGTGGAAAACGCCGATGTCATGGGCGCCGTGCTGGACGATTTTGCGCTCGCCTTCGGGCAAATCCGCGATCTTGGCGACAAAAACCTCGGGCATGACTGTGTCCCTGACTGACGTTTCACCGCCGCCCTAGCACGATGGGTCGAGGCCGGGCAACGCCGGTGCAATGTCCCAAGCCTGCCGTATAATCGCAACCGATACGAAAAACAGTCATAGCCGCAATCGCGGAGGAAGTGCCCCGTCATGATCGTCGATATCTACACCCACATCTTCCCGGAGCGATTCTTCCAGGAGCTCGAGCGCGGTTCGCCCAAGCTCGGCAACATGGGCAAGCGGCTGCGCAGTGTGAAGAAGCTGTTCGACCTCGACCTGCGCTTCAAGGACATGGACGAGATCGGAGCCGACTACCGCCAGATCATCTCGCTGCCCAATCCGCCGCTGGAGGACATCGCCGAGGGCGCCGTGGCGAACAACCTGGCGAAGGTGGCCAACGATTCGATGGCGGAGCTCTGCGCCAAGCATCCCGACCGCTTCCCGGCCTTCGCCGCGGCGGTGTCGATGCACGACGTCGATTTCTCCATCCGTGAGGCCGAGCGTGCCATCAAGATGGGCGCGCGCGGGGTGCAGACCTTCACCAACATCGCCGGCCATCCGCTCGACGAGCCGCGCTTCCGGCCATTCTTCGCGGCGATGGCGGAGCACGACCTGCCAGTCTGGCTGCACCCGGCGCGCACCTCGGCGATGGCCGACTATGCCTCCGAGCCGCGCTCGCGCTTTGAGATGTGGTGGTGCTTCGGCTGGCCCTACGAGACCACCATCGCGATGTGCCGCCTCGTGTTCGACGGCATCTACGACCGTCATCCAAAGCTGAAGATCATCACCCACCATCTCGGCGGCGGCATGATCCCGTTCTTCGACGGCCGCATCGGCGCCGGCATGGAGGTGCTGGGCCAGCGCACGCTGGAAGAGGACCACACCAAGGTGCTGTCATCGCTCAAGCGGCCGCATCTGGAATATTTCAAGGAGTTCTACGCCGACACCGCGATGTTCGGCGGCACCTACGGCCTGCCGTGCGGGCTTGAGTTCTTCGGCGGCGACAAGGTGGTGTTCGCCTCCGACGCGCCGCTCGCCGGCATTCCGATGCACATCAAGGCGCTCGATGGCCTCAATCTCGACGCCGTGACATACCAGAAGATCATGCACGGCAACGCCGAGAAGCTGTTGAACATGAGAATCAGCTAAAGCGTGGGAATGCTCGGTCGTCGGCCAAGACTTGCGATTTTATCGGCGATGCTGCTGCTCGGCGCGGGGGCCTCGTTGCTCTCGGATGCGGCAGTCCGGCCTGCCCGGGCGCTGTCGCTGTGCGAGATGACCTTCGGCCTGCTCGGATGCTCCGACGGCAAGCCCGGCGAGCAGCCGAGCTTCTACAAGAGCATGGCGACGGCGGACGCCAAGGTCGATGCCAAGGCCGCGGCGTCGATGATTTCCGGCTATCGGCGCAACAACGGCCTCGGCCTCGTCACCCTGGACGACAAATTGATGCGCGCGGCCGAGGAGCAGGCGCGCGCGATGGCGAGCAAGAACAAGTTCGAGCACGACGCCGCGGGCCCGTTCGCGCAGCGCATCAAGCGGTCCGGTTACGACGCGAAAGTTGCAGTTGAGAATATCGGCGCCGGCTATCACACGCTGGCCGAGGCCTTCTCCGGTTGGCGCGATTCGCCCCGGCATCGGGCCAATATGCTGCACAGCGGCGTGACAAAGATGGGGATTGCGGCGGTATATTCGCCCAATTCGAAATACAAAGTGTTTTGGGCCCTGATCCTCGCCGCGCCCGACGACCGGCGCGGATAACCCCGAAAAATCAAGCATTTTGAGCAAATGCCGGTTATCCATCACAGCAGAATGGCGGCTGCTCCGGCTGCCTTGATTTGAGCGAAATGACGCGTAATGCGTTGCGAACCGCCTAATTCTGTGTATTCAGAGCGTTCTTCATTTCAGAGGGAGTTCCAATAAATGGCCACTCAGCCCGCTACCGCAGCCAAGCCGAAAGTGAATACCGTCAGCCTGAAGCACCTCGCCGCCGCGCTCGCGAAGGATCACGAGATGTCGAAGAAGAAGTCCGAGGACATTCTCGGTGACCTGGTGAACCTCATCACCAAGCACCTCAAGAAGGGCGACCGCATCCGTCTCGTCGGCCTTGGCGTCCTGGTGGTGCGTAAGCGCGCCGCGCGCATGGGCCGAAATCCGGCCACCGGCGTGCCGATCCAGATCAAGGCGAGCAAGAAAGTCGCCTTCCGTGCTTCCAAGGAACTCAAGGAAGCCCTCTAGTCTCACGCGCGTTTTCGCGCGCAGGCTGGAAATATTTACGTCCAGCCCCGTTCGGGCTGGGCGTATATTTTTTCTGGACGGATTGGCCGGGCGCTCAATGCAGCTTGGCCGCATCCTCGCCGGTCAGGTTCAGCAGAATGAATTGATCGTCGCCGACCTTCACGACCGCGGCGATGGCCTGATCCGGATCCTCGGTCGGCTTCGCTTCCGCGTCGTACATCTCGAAAATCTCGCGCGTGACGCCGTCGGAACAATAGGCGGTCTGCTCTTCCATGTTCACGAGCACAACGTCGACGTCGATCACGATACGCACTCACTCTCGTTACAAACGACTGCGGACCACACGCTGCCGGTCCCGGGCGAACACCCAAGGCTAGCTCGTTCCGGTTAATTGAACAATGTGGCAGCGGCATCGAGCTGCCGTTCGAGCGGCCCGCGCCGGAACGCAGAATTCATGCGTTGATTCGCGCGGCAGCGCCGCGCGAATCCAGAACGGGCTTGGAGAATGGCGAGAAGATTCCGCGCGAATGCAGATGCCGTCTGACGAATCCGCGAATGGGCGCGCGCCGCGGCGTGAACGCGATGTCTCATAAGGGGACTGATCGGCCGGGCCCGGCTGGACCTTCGCGCGCGGCCTCATTAGTTTTTTGTCGCATGTTGCCGCAAAGCCGCAGCTACGACGAACTGGTCCGCAGCTTCCGCTGGCAGGTGCCCGCGCAGTTCAACATCGGCGTCGAGGTGTGCGACCGCTGGGCGGAGCGCGATCCCGGCAGGCTCGCGATCGTCGCGGTGGGCACGTCCGGCCGCGGACAGGACGTGAGCTACGGCTGGCTCCGCGAAACCTCGAATCGTCTCGCCCATGCGCTCGTTGCAAACGGCATCAAGCGCGGCGACCGCATCGCGATCCTGCTGCCGCAGGCGCCCGAGGTCGCGGCAATCCACATCGCGGTCTACAAGCTAGGCGGCATCGCGCTGCCGCTGGCGACGCTGTTCGGCACCGATGCCATCGCCTACCGGTTGCAGAATGCTGGCGCCAGGGCGCTCATCACCGACGCTCAGGGCCTCGCCAAGATCGCCGAGATCAGGCGCACCCAGGGCGCGGCGCTGGCGGGCCTCGAACTGGTGCTGTCGGTCGACGGGCCAGGCGACGGGGCGCTTGGATTTGCAGAGACGCTTTCCCGCGCCTCGGCCGATTTCACGCCGGTCGCGACCGCCGCCGACGATCCGGCGATGATGATCTACACTTCCGGCACGACGGGGCAGCCCAAGGGCGCGCTGCACGCCCACCGCGTGCTCATAGGCCACATGCCGGGCATCGAACTGCCGCAGGAGTTCTTTCCGCAGCCCGGCGACCGCTTCTGGACGCCGGCCGACTGGGCCTGGGCAGGCGGCCTGCTCGATTGCCTCTTGCCGAGCCTCTACCGCGGCGTGCCGGTGGTCGCACGCCGTTTCGACAAGTTCGACCCGGAGGAGGCTTTTGCGGTGATGGCGCGCTTCGGCGTGCGCAACGCCTTCATCCCGCCAACCGCGCTGCGGATGTTGCGGGCGGTATCGAATCCGCGCGGGCGTCACGACATCAGGCTGCGCTCGGTCGGTTCCGGCGGCGAGGCGCTTGGCGCCGAGACCTTCGAATGGGGAAAAGAGGCGCTCGGGGTCGCCATCAACGAGTTCTACGGCCAGACCGAATGCAATCTGGTGGTCAGCTCCTGCGCTTCCATCGGCGTGCAGCGGCCGGGTGCGATCGGCAAGGCCATTCCCGGCCACACCGTGGCGGTGATCGACGGCGAGGGGCGTCCGGTGAAGGCTGGCGTGATCGGTCAGATCGCGGTGCGGCGGCCGGACCCGGTGATGTTTTTGGAATACTGGGGCAACCCCGATGCCACGCGGGAAAAATTCATCGGCGACTGGATGACCACCGGTGACCAGGGTGTGATCGACGAGGAGGGCTATTTCACCTTCGTCGGCCGCGACGACGACGTCATCACCTCGGCGGGCTATCGCATCGGGCCGGGCGAGATCGAGGACTGCCTGATCAAGCATCCGGCGGTGGCGCTCGCCGCGGTGATCGGCAAGCCCGATCCGCTCCGCACCGAGATCGTCAAGGCGTACATCGTGCTGAAATTCGGTCAAGCTGCGTCGGACGCGCTCGCCGGCGATATCCAGGAATTCGTGCGCCAGCATCTTTCCGCGCACGAGTACCCGCGCGAGATCGCGTTCATCGACGAACTGCCGATGACCACGACAGGCAAGGTGATCCGGCGGCTGCTGCGGGCGAGGGGCTGACGGCTAGCTGCCCCGAATGCGGTCGCGCACGGCCTTGGCCGCGGTAAAAGGCTGAGCGGCGCAGCGTCTCAACGCCGCAAGCGAACGCAAACGGCATCGCCGACGGCCGCAGCGCGATCAGCCGGTCGCTGAGCGTCAGCCGCTCGCGCCAGACGTGGTCGATCATCGGGTGGCCGGCTGTGGCGCAGGAGTCGACGCGCAAGGGCATGGGCCCGGCCAGCAGACTTTCGGTGAGATCGCAGACATGCTGCACGCCGGGCGAGGAACGGGAGAGGCCCTCGTTGTAGGCGATCTTCCCGCACCAGGCGGTGTCGCCGCTCGCAAGCGTGATGGTGGCGGCGACGGCGGTGCCATTGAGGAACAGCCGGTCGATCCGCGCCTGTCCGTCGGTTGCGAGTGCCGTGACCGCGTTCTGGACGAAATCCTTGACGGCCGGATCGCTGGCGATGGCAGTGCCCGCCATGCCCTTCCAGCCGCTCGCTTCCAGCACCAGGAAATCCTTCAGCGCAGCCTGGATGTCGTGCGTGCCGTCCGCGGTCGAGAATGTAACCGGCGCGATGTCCTCCAGGCGGCGGCGCTGGCGGCGCAGCTCCTTGCGCTTGCCGGCCGAAAGCGCGCGCTCGAGGTAGCCCCCGCGCTCCGCGCCCGGTGCGAGCAGTGCGCGTTGATGGGCGCCGAACGCGGCATTGTGCTGACCATTGGCCGCCAGTACGGCATCGAGTGCCTTGGCGAATGGCCCTTGATCCGGCATGAGCGGCAGCAGCAATTGCGCCGGCATCGACGGATCGCGGGCGAGATGCCCGAGCCAGGCGGCAATGACGGCCTCCGGCTCATCGCGGTCAATGAGCGGCGTGCCGAGCGGCGCAAACGGATGCGTCCAGCCGACGACCATCGCCGACAGGCCGCCTCGCGGACGCTCGATCCGCGCCGGGAACAGCCCGACGAGCTTGCCCAGCGCCGTCCGCACCAGCAGGGCGCCGGCACTGGCGCCGAACACCGGCGCCGCTGCCAGCATGAACTGGGGCCCGTAGAACACGTTCGGTTCGAGCGCTCGCGCGGCGAAAGAATTCCATTCGCCAGCGATGGATTCGAGCGCGGAAAGCCCGCGCCACTCGACTTGGTATGATGGTTCGAGTGGAGCGTGCATGGCCGTGCGTCCGCTAAGCGCGGCCCCAGACGAACACATGGAACCCGAGCCTGCGCCTGGTGACGACAAACAGAAGGATGGATTTGACGACCAGCGCGGTGGAGATCGAGAGCGCCGCGTCCTCGGCGCCCATGTGCGGGATCAGCAGGATGCAGAGGGCGACATTGAGCGCGAAGGCTGTTGCATAGACCGCGGCGCACGCGCGCTGCTCGCCCAGCATGTTGAGCAGCCGCTCGACCGGGCCGACCGAGGCGCGCGCCATCAGGCTCGCCACCAGGATCAGCATCAGGTGATAGCCTTCGACGAAGCGCGCGCCGAACAGCGAGAGCAGCGGCCGGCCCACGGCCAGCAGCACGACGCTCGCCGCGAGCGAGCCCCAGAACGTCCAGCGGATCGAGTGGGCGAGGATGTCCTTCAGCCGCTTGCGGTCCCCGGCGACATGATACTCGCTGAAACGGTGCGCCACCGCCGCGGACACTGCAAAATGCACGAAGGCGATCAGCGCCAGCGTCTTGGCGGCGGCGTAATAGACGGCGACGTCGTCGGGCGTGCGGAAGTATTGCAGGATTACGACGTCGGCGTTGGTGAGCAGAAGATAGAAGCCCTCGACGATGAAGATCGGCAGCGACACCGAAAGTCAGGTCCTGGCTTCATAGACCTTCGGGCCGGGCGGGACCGCGCGCGCAAGCTTGCGGTTGAGCACGACGGTCTGGCCGATCACGGT
>SHVN01000102.1 GCA_009694215.1 Xanthobacteraceae bacterium | reverse complement strand
ATTTTCCTATCGTGTTGATTTCCAAACTGAAAGGACCGTAAAGGCAGGGTCCCGATCGGCGCCGATAGGCACCCCGCCAATTTTCTAGAAAAGAGTTGCCATTCAAGGGCTTGCGGTCATCGAGGCGAGCGGCAAAGTTGGATGCCGATTCACACATTGAAGTTGCGAGCCCCTGCTACTTCAGGCGGGCTCGCCAAATTCTCCGGCCAAAGCCGATCACGGATAGCCCGGAAACGTGCCGTGCGATCCGAAGCCCCAGTAGTTGCGCAGCGTGTCCTTCGGCCAGGTCTTCGGCACCTGCGGCCGGTCCTGATGCCACGGCCGCGGATCGAAGTAGCCCAGCGCCTCGTCCTTGATCTGGTCCATCTCGCAGAACAGCTCGACCCGGATGTCGTCGGAGTTGCGGTGATAGGCCGCGACGTTGTGGCCGATGATGTGGCGGCCGGGGCCCCAGACCAGCCGGATGTTGTTCTTGCCGAGGAAATCGGAGGCGCGGTGGATTTCCGGCCAGTCCTTCACCTCGAAGGCGATGTGATGGAGCTTCGGCGCCGTGTCGACCACGAAGTTGACGGTGTGGTGGTCGACGCCGCAGCGCAGGAACGCGAACGTGTCGTCGCGCCAGTCCGACACCCGAAAGCCCAGCACCTCGGTGTAGAACTTCACCACCTTCTGCACGTCGGCGACGCGGTGCGCGATATGGCCGAGCTTGAGCGGCGTGATCACCGCCTGCTTGCCGTCGTCCTTGGCGAACACATAGTCCGAATAAAGCTCGATCACCGTGCCCTTGAGGTCGGTGAAGACGAGCGCCCGCGCGGCGCCCGGCGAGATGCCGTTGCGCTGCTCGCTCTTGATCCCATGCTCCGAAAGCTCTTTGGCATAGGCGGCCAAATCCGCATCGGGCGCGACCTGGAACGACAGCCGGGTCAGGTCGGCCTTGTCGCCGCGTTCGAGCGCGATGGCTTCAAGCCCGGTGCGCGTCGCCAGGAACGCGCGATTCTTGTCGCGCTCGGTGACGATCAGGCCAAGCATGTCGGAATAATACTCGATCTGGCGGTCGAGATCGGGCGTGGTGAAGGTCGCGTGCCCGGCGCGGAGAACGTCGATCATATCTGGTGCGCCCTCACCTGGATCTTCAGCTCGCCCAGTTGCGGCAACGAATTCATCCGCACCCAGTCGCCGGGCTTCACCGGGCCGACGCCCTCCGGCGTGCCGGTAAAATAGAGATCGCCGGGATAGAGCGTGTAGAACTTGGAGGCGAACTCGATCAGCTTCGGAATGTCGAAGATCAAAAAGCTCGTGTTTGAGTCCTGCCGCTTCTCGTCGTTGACATGCAGCGTGAACGGCACGTCGGCGGGATTGGGCAGTTCGTCGGCGGTGATCATCCAGGGACCCAGCACGGTGTAGCCGTCGATCGACTTGCGGAAGCTTCTGTCTTCCTGGCCGCGCGCCGTCATGTCGAAGCCCAGCGAATAGCCCGCGATATACTCGTAGGCCTTCTCCTTTGGGATATCGCTGCCCTGCTTGCCGATGATCACGACGAGCTCGGCCTCGTGGTCGTTGCGGCGGTCGGGGAACCGCATCGGAATGCCCTCCGACGGGCCGACCAGCGAGGTGTTGGATTTCAGGAATATGCCGGCCTTCTCGATGTCCGGCGAGAACCGTGCCAGGCCCGGAATGGTGTCGCGGAACTTCTGCATCTCCTCGACGTGCTTGGCGTAGTTGGTCGGAGCCGCCAGGATCTTCGGCGGCCTGGCCACCGGCGACAAAAGCTTCACCTGCGAGATCGGCACGCCGGGCGCGGACTTCGCCATCGCCTCCAGCTTGGGCCGCCATGTCGTCAGCGCCGCGACCACCGGGTCCACCTTGGCGGTATAGGGCGTGGACGCCCTGATCTCGGTCTGCGCCGCGGTGACGTCGTGAACCTTGTCCCCGATCACCACCCCGAGCCGGTCATCGTCATATCGGCAAAGCTTCATTGTTGTTCTCTCCAGGGCGCCCTTGGCGCGTGATGCGGGGATTTATAGCGTGGCCTGTAGCGGGATTGGAATGGCCACTACAGCGAGAAGTCCTTGATGGTTTCGATACCGAACAGGAACGAGCCGAACGCTCGCCCGGCGATCTCGTATTGGTTCGAGACGTGTTGGCGCCCGACGGTAATGTCGTTGAGGATGCGGCCGAACGGCAGATCGGCCGCGATGCCGGCGGTGCCCGCGGCCTTGAAAAGCCGCGCTGCCAGCAGGCTGCACCGCTCCGCCACCGCCGTGTTGTGAAATTTGTATTCGACGCGGAGCTTCAGCGGCGGCGGCTCGCCCCGCGCGGCATAGCCTTCCAGCACCTTGAAATTACGATGCAGGATTGTCTTCATCTCGTCGATGGCGGCGGCCGTCTCGGCGCACAGAAGCTGGATCGCGCCATCCTCCGCAGCAAGGCCGGCGTTCCGCTGCACGCGCATTTTGCCGTATTGCAGATAGGCGTCGAGCATTGCCTGGAGTGCGCCGATGGCGCCGGTCGAGATGCCGCGGAAGAACACCTGGCCAAACGGCAGCCGGTAAAGCGGAGCGGTGTTGATGGCGTGCCCGGGCGCTACGCCGTTGAAGTTGTCGGCCTGGCTTTGCATCCGGTGCGCCGGAACGAAGGCATCCTTGACGACGATGTCGTGACTGCCGGTGCCTTTGAGACCGGGCACGTGCCAGGTGTCCACGATCTCGTAGTCGTTGCGGGGTACCAGGAACAGGCAGCGCAGGCTGGAGCCGCCCTCCACCATGCAACCGAGCAGCGCCCATTCGCAGTGCTCGCAGCCGCTTGCGTATTTCCAGGATCCGCTGATCCGGAATCCGCCGTCGATCGGTTTCGCCGTGCCCGACGGCATCAGCGACGAGCAGATCAGCGTTGAGTCGTTCGTGCCCCAGACATCCTTGGCCGCCCGGTCATCCAGCCATGCCATGAACCAGGGATGCACGCCGACCACGCCATAGACCCAGGCGACCGACATGTCGCCCTCGCCCAGCGCCATCTGAATGTCGAAGTAGGTGTGGATGTCGAGCTCGTAGCCACCCCAGCGCCTGGGCTGCAGCACCCGGAACAGGCCCGCCGCCTGCATTTCGGCAATGGTTTCCTTCGGCAGCCGCCGCTCGCGCTCGCCCTGCCGCGCGCGATCCCGCAGCTTCGGGATCATCGCCCGCGTGCGCGCGATCATCTCCTCCGCCGAAGGAGCCTTGTCCTCCGCCGAAGGATTCTTGGCATCCTGCTTCGCCAGCACGCGGCTACTTTTCCAGTTCGATCGTCTTGAAGTCTGCCGGCAGCACGATCTCCAGCACCTCGCAGCCGTCGGAATAGTCGAGCACCTTGTGGACGATGTTCTGCGGCTGCAGCCAGGAATCGCCGGCATTCATCGTCTGCACGCCGTGCCCCTCGATCTCCGTTTTGATCATGCCCTTGAGCACGTAGATCATCTGGAATTCGCACGCGTGGGTGTGCTTCTTCGAGACGATCTTGGGATCGCATTGGCCGACGAAGCGGATGACATGAGCGAGCGCCATGCCGCGGGTGGCGTCCTTGATACCGAGGTCGCGGTAATGCGCGTAGGTGCGCAGGCCGTCGACCTTGAAGGCGTCGGGGCCCAGATGGCTCGCCACGAACTTGTGCTGGCGCCTAGCCTTCGCACCCGCCTTTGCCCGCGTCGGCTGTGCCGCGCTCCGGCGCACGTCCGCCTTTTTCGCACGCGCCATCACTTTCTTTGCCCGCACGGCGACTTTCGTCCTTGCCCTGGCCATGACCGCTCCTCCGTTGTGCTTGTTTGCAGCCATGCTGCCTTGGGCAGGGTCCCGCGGCAAGGTGCGGCGGAGCCTTTTTCGTATGGCGCATCCGTGCAATCACTGTCGCAGAGGATCAAGCCATGAAGGCATTCCGCTTCGACCGGCCCGGCGGGCCAGAGGTGATGCGCTGGGAGGATGTGCCGCTGCCGGAGCCCGGCCCGGGCGAGGTGCGGCTGCGGCACACGGCCGTGGCGGTCAATTTTCGCGACATATTGGTTCGCCGCGGCCAGCATGCGGTGAAATCGTTTCCCTCCGGGCTCGGCACCGAAAGCGCCGGCGTGGTCGAAGCGGTCGGCGACGGCGTGACTGAACTCGCGGCCGGCGATCTCGTCGCGACTGTCTGCCGCCCCGACTGCGCCTACGCCGAAGCGCGCATCGCGCCCGCCGCGCGCGTCGTCAAGCTTCCCGGCGGCATCGACGAACGCACCGCCGCCGCCATGATGGTGCGCGGAATGACCGCGCGCTACCTGCTTCACTCCACCTACAAGGTGAAGGCCGACGACACCATCATCATTCATGCCGCGGCCGGCGGCGTCGGTCTCATCGTCACCCAATGGGCCAAGCACCTCGGCGCGACCGTGATCGGAACCGTCGGCAGCGACGAGAAGGCCGAAGTGGCCCGCGCCCATGGCTGCGATCATGTGCTGCGCTACGATAACTTCGCCACCCAGGCGCGAGAGCTCACCGGCGGCGTGGGCGTGCCGGTGGTCTATGACTCGGTAGGCAGGGCGACGTTCGAAGGCTCGATGAAATCGCTGCGCCCGCGCGGCATTCTGGCCTCGTTCGGCGAATCCTCGGGCGATCCGCCGCCAGTGTCTGTGCGCCAGCTTGGCAACATGGGCTCGCTGTTCGTGACGCATCCAAGCCTGATCGACTACACCGCGAGCCGGGCCGAGCTGCTGGAGACCGTCAACGATCTTTTTGCGATGGTGGCGAGCGGCAAGATCAAGATCGACATCACCCAGACCTATCCGCTCCGCGAGGCCGCCCAGGCGCATCGCGATGTGGAGGCGCGCAGGACCACCGGCTCCGTCGTCCTGATCCCTTGAGCGTTGCCCCTCGATCCGGCACCATCAGCCCGATGCCGGAAACCACCCGCCAAACGTTCCGCGCCATGCTCAAGCCCGGCGCCGCATTGATCCTGCCGGGCGTGGCCAATGCGCTGGCGGCGCGGGTGGTGGCGGACTGCGGCTTCGGCGCGACCTATGTGACCGGCGCCGGCATCGCCAACAGCTTCCTCGGCATTCCGGACAACGGCCTCGTGACGCTGACCGAGCTGACCGACCATGTCGTCGCGATCCGCGCGGTGTTCGCAGGCCCCTTGATGGTCGATGCCGACACCGGCTTTGGCAACGCGCTCAACATGCGCCGCACCATCCAGGTGCTGGAGCGCGCCGGCGCGGACGCTATCCAGATCGAGGACCAGGTGTTCCCCAAGCGCTGCGGGCATTTCGAGGGCAAGGACGTCATTGCTTCGGCCGAGATGGTGCAGAAGATCAAAGCCGCGGTGGACGCGCGCACCGATCCCGATCTGCTCATCGTCGCGCGCACCGACGCCATCGCCGTTGAAGGGTTCAACGCCGCGATCGACCGGGCGCACGCCTTCCGCGAAGCCGGCGCGGACGTGGGCTTCGTCGAGGCGCCGACCACGCCGGGACAGATGGCCGAGATCGGGCGCCTGCCCTGGCCGCAGCTCGCCAACATCGTCATCGGCGGCAAGACCCCGGAGCGGCCGAATGCGGAGCTGAGAAACCTCGGCTTCGCCGGCGTGCTCTACGCCAACACCGCGCTGCAGGCCGCGGTGCTGGGCATGCAGCGCGCGCTCGCGCATCTGAAGCAGAACGGCCAGATGGGCGACGCCACCGATCTGCTGGCGAGTTTCGCCGAGCGCCAGCGGCTCGTCGATATCGCTTCGTTCCAGGACATGGAGCGCAAGTACAAATGAGCGCGCAGACGCCCGTGCTCATCGTCGGCGGCGGGCCGGTGGGGCTCGCACTCGCGGGCGAGTTGGGCTGGCGCGGCATTTCCTGCACGCTGATCGAGAAAAGCGACGGCGCCATCGAGCAGCCGAAGATGGATCTCGTCGGCATCCGCACCATGGAGTTCTGCCGCCGCTGGGGCATCCTCGACTGGGTCCGCGACGCGCCCTACCCGCTCGACTACCCGCAGGACTACATCTATGTCACCGGCTTGAACGGCTATGAACTCGGCCGCGAGCCGTTCCCCGGCCGCGGCTTCGAGCCCTGCCCGCCGGAAAGCCCGCAGAAGCGCGAGCGCGTGCCGCAGGACATGTTCGACCCGATCCTGCGCCGCTTCGCGGAGCGTTCGCCGCAGGTGACGCTGCGATACAACTGCGAATTCATTTCACATCGGGAAACTGCGGGCGGCGTGCGCGCCGAGGTTCGCGACACAACAACGGGAAAAACCGAGACCATCGAAGCCGATTACATGGTCGGCACCGACGGCGGCGCCAGCACCGTGCGGGAAAAGCTCGGCATCGGCATGAGCGGCACGCCGGCGCTGACCTACACCACCAACGTCATGTTCCGCTGTAAAAACTTTTCCGAGCTGCACGACAAGGGTCTGGGCTACCGCTTCATCTTCATCGGGCCCGAGGGCGTCTGGCTCACTATCGTCGCGGTCAACGGCTCCGACCGCTTCCGCATGTCGATCGTCGGCACGCCGCAGAAGATCAATCATTCCGAGGACGACATCCGCGCCGCGTTGAAGCGCGCGATGGGCCGCGACTTCGACTACGAGATCCTCTCGGTGATGCGCTGGGTGCGCCGGGAGCTCCTAGCCGACCGCTACGGCAGTGCCCGCATCTTCATCGCCGGCGACGCCGCCCATCTGATGTCGCCGACCGGCGGCTTCGGCATGAACACCGGCATCGGCGACGCGGTCGATCTCGGCTGGAAGCTCGAAGCCGTCGTGAAGGGCTGGGGCGGGCCCGACCTGCTCGCCTCCTACGACGCCGAGCGGCGGCCGGTGGGCCTGCGCAACGTGGCGGAGGCTAGCCGCAATCTCCGCCGCATGCTGTCCACCCGCGACCGCCTGCCCGGCCCCGAGATATTCGAGCCCGGCGCGAGCAGCGACGCCGTGCGCAAAGAATATGGCGAATGGTTCGCCGCCATCATGCGGCACGAATGGTTCGCCAACGGCGTGATGCTCGGCTACCGCTATGACAGTTCGCCGATCGTCTGGCCGGACGGCACGCCCGTGCCGCCCGATCCGTCGCACCCCTACACCCAGACCGCCCGCCCCGGCGCCCGCGCCCCGCATGTCTGGCTCAAGGACGGCCGCTCGACGCTTGACCTCTATGGCCGCGGTTTCGTGCTGCTTCGGCTCGGCAATAACCCGCCCTCTGCGGCGAAGATCGTGCGCGTGGCCGAGGGGCGCGGCGTGCCGCTCACCTGCATCGAGATCGACGAGCCGAACGTGCTGGCGACATACGAGCATCGCCTGGTGCTGGTGCGGCCCGACGGTCACGTCGCCTGGCGCACCGACGAGGCGCCCGCCGACGCAGACGCGCTGATTGACGTCATTCGCGGACAAGGAAAAGAACTGAAACAACAACTGCTGGGACGGAAAACATGACCGATAAATTGCGCGAAAAACTCATCAACGCCGGCCGCATCCTCGTCGACGAGGGCCAAGGCGACTATGTCTGGGGCCACATCTCGGCGCGGCTGCCGGACAATCCCAACCGCTTCCTGATGAAGCCCGGCTGCCTCGGCATCGAGGAGATGACCGGCGACAACATCATCACCGTCGATATCGAGGGCGAGAAGGTTCTCGGCGACTGGCCGCGTCACAACGAGGTCTATATCCACTCCGAGGTGATGCGCTCGCGGCCGGAGATCAACTGCGTCATCCACACCCATCCCGAGCACGCCATCGCCTTCTCTTCACTCGGCAAGGAGCTTTCGGCCATGAGCAACGACGGCACCATGTTCTCCGCCGGCGTGCCGATCTTTTCCGAAACCACCGACTTGATCACCGACCAGCCGCGCGGCAAGGCGGTGGCCAAGGCTCTCGGCGAGCGCCGCGCGCTGATCCTGCGCAACCACGGCATCGTCACCGCCGGCACCACCATCGAGGAGGCGGTGTTCGTGGCGATCAAGCTCGAGCGCGCCTGCCGCATCCAGATGCTCGCGGAAGCCGCCGGCGGCCCCAAGCTGTTCGTCAAGGACGAGGAGCTCGCCGCCAAGCGCAGCCGCACCAACCGCGGCGACTCGCAGGGCAACGCCTTCAGCTACCTGGTGCGGCGCTGGCACCTGCGCTGCGGCTGCGAGATGCCCAAGGAGTACCGGGCGGAGATCGGGAACTTCGACCGCACCGGGTACAAAAGCAGCTAACGGCCGCCCGGCCAGCGCGGGCGCATCAGGTCGATGTTGAAGTCGAGGCTTGCGCCCACCGAGAACTTGTCGGAATTCCGGCTGGCGACGTTCGACATCCTGTCCTCGTATCCGGCGACCATCCGAGCGCTGACGCTGTCGTTGAACTCGTACTTCAAGCCGCCGACGACGGCCAGCCGGGTGTCCCAGCGGCCGGCGTCGTCTCCGACGTAATCGGAAAAACGAATCCGCGCCGCGGCGACGGCCCACCACGAGCCGATCAGCCGCCGCTCGATGTCGAAGCGGGCGCCATAGCTGTAGCGCTGCGCCGAGAACGTCTCGTCGAGACGCGCCGTCACCCTCGCCCCCGCAACGATCCGATGATCGCCGTCCGGCCGCCAGACGTGGCGTGCCGAGAGATCGACGTCGTTTGCGATAGTGTCGGTCCCGCCAAAGACGCCATCGTAGAGGCGCGAATGCTCGAAACTCACTCCGGCGCTGAACGCGCCCCATCGTTTGACGATATTGCCGCCAACGCTCGCAAACGTGTCGTCGTTGTCGCGGAAGCTGCCGAGCGTGCTATGGCCGGCCTCGGTATAGATCGAGGCGCTGAGATCGGGCTGGAGATGAGCTGTTGCGGTCAGGCCGAGAAAGGGAGCGCCGGTCAGGACGTGGCGGCGGGAGGTCTCGGTGACGGTTTCGATGTACTGCAGCGGGAACGAGCCCTCAGCGCGCAGCTCGAATGACGCGGCCTGTTCCGCGATTTGCGCGGCCGCGGCGGGCCCCGATCGCCAGAGCCACGCCAAGCCACAGCCGCCCTGCCCTGATGATTGCAGCCGCCAATGTGCCCGCAGCGAATTCGCGCAGCCGGCATGGCAAGCACAGGCCGCCGGACTGCTGTTCCAAAATTGACGCGGTGAATGAAAAGACGCCCACAGGCTCGATCCCGCCGCGGCTGGTCCGTGCGGCGGGAATCGATGGCCTTACGGGCCGAGGCTGGAGCCCGAATCGTTAACGAGGCGTTAATCGCGGAAGGCCGCCAGCGATGGCGCCTACTGGATCTTCACGCCGATGTCGTTCACGAGCTTGCGGTACTTCTCGTAGTCTCGCCGGATCAGGTCGTTGAAATCCGCCGGCGTCAGGATCAGCGGCTCGAGCGCGCCGGTGACGTTAAGCTTCTGCGCGAACTCGGGCTCGGCCAGCACCTTCTGCACCTCGGCGCGCAGCTTAGCCACGATCGGCTCCGGCGTGCCCTTCGGCGCAAACAGCCCGAGCCAGATCGTCAGGTCGTAGCCCGGATAGAACTCGGCGATGGCCGGCATCTCGGGAAACACCGGCGAACGCTTGGTGCCGGTGGTGGCAAGGCCGCGCAGCCTGCCGGACTTGAGCAGGCCCGCGCTGGACGCACCGGCCAGCACCACCTTGGTCTCGCCCGCGACCGTCGCAGTCCCGGCCGGCGAGCCGCCGCGGTAGGGAACGTGGAGCAGATCGATGCCGGCGCGCTGCTTGAGCATCTCGATGCCGAGCTGGTGCTGGCTGCCGTTGCCGCCGGAGGCGTAGGGCAGCGGCGGATTGGCCTTGCGCGCATATTCGATGAATTCCGGCAGCGTCGTCGCCGGCACCTCCGGATTGACCGCGAGGAAGAACTGGTTCGACGCCACGCTCGACACCGGCAGCAGATCCTTGAGGGTGTCGTAGGGCATCGACGGATAGACCTGCGGATTGATGGTGATCAGGCTGTCGGCTGCGAGGATCAGCGTGTAGCCGTCGGGCTCGCCCTTGGCGACGGCCTCGCCCGCGACATTGCCGTTCGCGCCGCTGCGGTTCTCGACGAACACCGCCTGCCCCATCGTCTCGGTCAGGCGCTGCGCCAGGAGCCGCGCCGCGAGATCGGGCGCGCCGCCGGGCGGGATCGTCACCAGCACCTTCACCGGCCGCGTCGGATATTGCTGCGCGGCGGCCTGTCCGGCGGCAAACGAAAGGAAGGCCAGCGCCACGGCCGCAAGCTTCATCGACCTCATTCTTTCCTCCCGAGAGCACTGCGACATTATCATTGTATCGGCTCGAGGAAAGGCGATGGCCTTGCGACCGGTCGGGCTTCTCAACTAGCGTCGCACCCGAAGTTCCAATCAAACGGGGAGGACACCATATGGCATTTCAGGTACGGCGCGTGATCACCGGCCACGACGCCAACGGCAAGACGATCGCCAAGATCGACGAGGTGGTCAAGAACGTCAGAGAGGGCCGGCCCGGCGCCATGGCGCATGCGATCTGGACCACCGAAGGCTTCCCGGCGAACAACGACTGCCAGGAGGACGCCGGCGCACGCCCGGTCCAGACCACGCTGCCCGGCGGCACCATCTTCCGCGTCATTGAGTTCAAGCCCGGCGTGCAGGCGCGCAACCACCGCACCGACTCGATCGACTACATCGTCGTGATGGATGGCGAGATCGACATGGAGATGGACGGCACCACCGTCCATATCAAGGCCGGCGACGTGATGGTGCAGCGGGGCACGATCCACAACTGGATCAACAACGGCACCAAGTCCTGCATTCTCGCCGTCATCCTGATCGACGCCAAGCCGGTGACGGCGGGCGGTAAGGTCTTGAACGCGGTGGGTTGAAGACTCTCAACGGTCATTCCGGGATCGCCGCTTCGCGGCGTCCGGGATGACGGCGCTAAAGCGCCGTCACTTCGCCAGCATCACGATCGCCTCGGCCTCGAACAACGCGTCGGGACGCGCCAGCGCCGGCACGCCGACCGTGGTGCTCGCCGGCGGCTGAGCGGTGTTGACATATTTGTCGCGCACCTCGCGGTAGATCGACAGGTTGGTCTTGATGTCGACCAGGTAGTTGTTGAGCTTGACCACGTCGTCCCAACCGGCGCCGACCGCGGCCAGCGCCGCCTTGAGATTCTCGAACGCCTGCACGGCCTGCGCCCGGAAATCGCCGGCGATGCTGCCGTCGGGCTTCAGCCCCAACTGCCCGGCGATATAGACGATCCGGGCCGGGCCGGTGATCTCGACCACATGGGTGTAGCCGCCGGGCTTGGCGATCGCCGGAGGATTCATGAATCGCGTGTTGGAAGCCATGCTGTGCCGCCGAATCTGGGTCCGGCCGCCGCCCCATGCCGCAGCCGCAGCCCACTATAGAGGCAACAACATACCTGCCCGCAACCGATAAATAACCGGTCCCGCGCTCTTATCGCTCATAACTCCGGGGCACTCGTGTCCGGTCTTTGGCGCGTTAGAAGATGTCCGCACTGGCCGCAAAACCAGCACAAATCGACGCGACGGTCGCCGCCCCCAGCGAGCGCCGCGCGCCGCTGGCCTTCATTATCGACGAAGAGAGCAACATCCGGCAGTTCGTGTCCCTGATCCTACAGGGCAGCGGCGTCGACACGATCGAATTCGTCGACGGCGCCTCGTTCCGCGAGGCGCCGATCGCGCGTGCGCCGGACATGGTTTTCCTCAACGTCAGTCTCGAGGTTCAGGACGCGGTCCAGTCGATCGAAATGCTGAGCAACGCAGGCTTCACCGGCGCCGTTCAACTGATGAGCAACCGCGGCTCGGCCGTGCTCGACACCGTCAAGCAGGCGGGCGAGCAGCTCAAGCTGCCCATGCTGCCGGTGCTCAAGAAGCCATTCGAGACATCGGCCATCCAGAAGATCATGTCCGAGCTCAAGCTCGGTCACGGCCCCGCGGCGCCCGGCATCAAGATTTCGCTGGCCGAGACGCTGAAGAACAACTGGGTCAAATTCTGGTACCAGCCGAAGATCGACCTGCGCCGCAAGCAGCTTGCTGGCGCGGAGGCCTTCGCGCGCGTCTGCCATCCGCAGCACGGCGTACTCCTGCCGGGCAGCTTCATGCCGGGCGCCGACGACGCCAGCGTGCTGACACTGGCCGAGCGGGCGCCGGTCAGCGCGCTCAAATCGGGGCTGAATCTGTCGCGCTTCGGCGTCAACCTGCGGATCGCGATCAACGTCCCGGTCAACTGTCTGGTCAAGCTGCCGGTCGGCCAGATCGTGCGCGAGCACCGCCCGCAGGTGGACGACTGGCCCGGCCTGATGATCGACGTCGCCGAGGAGCAGATCGTCTCCGAGATCACGCTGGCGAACGACCTGAACAAGAAATTCGCCGAGCACAACGTGCGGCTGGCGATCGACGACTTCGGCAAGAGCTATGCCTCGCTGATGAAGCTGAAGGAGCTGCCCTTCGCCGAGATGAAGCTCGACCGCTCGTTCGTGGTCGGCTGCGGCACCGACAAGGTCTATGCGCCGATCTGCAAGACCGTGATCGACCTCGCCCACAGCTTCGGCGCGCTTGCGGTCGGCATCGGCCTGGAAAAGGCCTCCGACGCGATGGCGCTCGTAAGCATTGGCTGCGATCTCGGGCAGGGCTTCCTGTTCGGCCAGCCGATGCCGGAGGAACGCTTCATCGCGCTGCCGAAGCAGTGCGTCACGGTGCGCGCGCCCACGCCCGCCGCCGCTGTGGCCGCGGCCGCGCTTCAGGGTGCCTGATCCAACGTCTCAGTGCGTCCAGGACCCGCGCCGGCTAAAGGCAAAATTGTCGGCGTAGGACAGGCCGTGGCGCTGCGCGGGCTTGGCTTCCTGCACCTGATAGGGAATGCCGTGACGCTCGGCGTAGGCGACGGCTTCCTCCTTGGTCGCGAAGTTCAGGCGGAGCTGGCTCTTCATGTCGCCCGAGCTGGTCCAGCCCATCAGCGATTCAACCACGCGGGGCTCTTCGGGCTCATAGTCGAGCACCCACTCCCGGGTCTTGGCATGACCGGACTGCATCGCGGTCTTGGCTGGCTTGTAGATTCGGGCAGTCATTTGTCCCTCAGCGAAGGCTGGTCGGAGCAGCAGGATTTGAACCTGTACCAACCCATTGACGTTATTCAAGCTGGTTCTGACAAGTAATCCACCACGCATGAGGAACGCCGAGGATTAGAGCATACAAATCCAATCAAATGGCGCTTAGTGGTCATCTATGGGCAGCCTCAAAAAACACTTCGGCGAGTCCCATCGGAGGACAGTATGCGCGCGTTGACGTTACGGACCGCAACAATTGCGAGCAGCTTTATCATTGGCGCTTTTAATGTTTCCCCCAGTGAAGCACGAACATTTGGTGACAATGAATGCACGGATGATTGTTCAGGTCACCACCATTGTCTACTTTCCAAACGTGTAAATTTGATCTGCCGATTGTGCCGTCGCACTTTTCAAGTTGAAGGTAAATCTCCTGATGCCGACGGCCAGCCACGATTGCACTAGCGAAGTTATTGAGGTCGATTGGCACGCTGCGCCACACCGCGGCGACCTGGCTCATGCAAGCCGGCACCGAGCCTTGGGTAGCGTCGGGGTTCCTGGGCATGAGCGTGCAGACGCTGCTCGACAACTACGGTCACCACCATCCGGACTTCCTGGCTGGGGCGCGTGACGCATTCGCGAGGATGCAGCGGTAGACCCTACAACCGTGGGACCGACTGTGGGACCGGCGTCTCCTAAAATCATCTAAGTGGTGGTCGGAGCAGCAGGATTCGAACCTGCGACCCCCTCGTCCCAAACGAGGTGCGCTACCGGGCTGCGCTATGCTCCGAATAAGCGTGTGAATCGCACGGCAGCCTAACCCGGTCAATACGCCAGATTCTACGGCCATTTTTCCCACTCGCTTTGC
>SHVN01000007.1 GCA_009694215.1 Xanthobacteraceae bacterium | reverse complement strand
CGACCAGCTCGGGCATGCGAAGCGCGATAGAGGCCGGCTCCCCCCGGCGCAGCGCAGGCGCAAGCGAAGCGGCCTGCGTGTTGAAGGCGATGACGCGCCCGTCCTGATCCAGCACCACGACCGGATCGGGCATGCCCGCGATGACGGTTTCGAGAAGGGCGATGTCCGTCAGACCGCGGGCAGGATCGCTGGCGGGACGGGCCGCAAGCGTGGCGTGCGGGTCATCGTCGTACGTTCCCAGCAGCCGGCTCAGGCGGCCGATCCAGCCCGAATCTGCGCCGCCGTCATCAATCGCCGCCATTGCGCCGCTCTGTGAAGTGCAGCATGAATTCGCGAATGCCCAGGATCGCGAGCGCCAGCGCAAACGGCGTGATGTAATAAAGCAGCCGGAAGATCAGCAGGCCCGCGAGCAGTTCCTCGGCATCGAACTCCCACAACGCAATCAGCATGGCGGCATCGAACACGCCGAGCCCGCCCGGTGAATGGCTGGCGAAGCCGAGCAAGGTCGCGGTGATGAAGATCACCGCAACGTCGACGAACTGCATATGCGGCGTGTTCGGCACCAGCACGTACATCGCCGCCGCGCAAAAGGTCAGGTCGATGATGCCGATGACGATCTGTAGCAGTGTCAGCCGGCCGTTCGGGAGCTGCACCTGCCAGTTCTGCCGCCCGATGACGCGCGGCGTCCGCCATACCCAGGCGACGTAGCCCGCCAGGACCATGAGCGCGGCGATGCCCAGCGAGCGGTTGAGCCAGAGCGGAAGCTGGTCAATATCGGAGGCCGCCTGCGGATGGTAGGCGAAGCCGAATCCCAGCACCGCGACGTTGCCGAGCCAGAAGGTGAGACCGGCGATGAAGCAGATCTTGGCGACCTCGATGGCGTCGAGGCCCCAGGCAGAATAGATGCGGTAGCGCACCGCGCCGCCGGTGAAGACGCTGGCGCCGACGTTGTGGCCGACCGAATAGGAGGTGAAGCCGGCCAGCGCCGCCACGCGGTAGGGCACGTCCTTGCGGCCGATCGTGCGCAGCGCGAACAGGTCGTAGAACGTCAGCGTAAAATAGCCGGCGGCGACGAACAGCGCGGAGATGACGACGTCGCGGTACTCGACCGTCGCCATCGCGGTCAGCACCTTGCCGACGTTGATGTTATGCAGCTTGCGGTAGAGCACCACGGCGGCGATGGCCACGATGATCAGGCTCAGCGCAATGCCCAGCCGGTGCAGCCCAATCTTTTGCTCGAAGAACCGCCCAAAAGCACGCAGCCAAGTCATTCAGCGCCCCAGATCGGTTCGCTACCGCCGTTCGCTGGCTAGTACCAGAACTTCAGGGCCGATGCGAGCGTTCCGCCCCGACCCTGGCGTTACGGTCGCAGGCAGAAAGGGTATTGTCCCCTGTAATAACGGGGAGGAGTTCATGCGGCCGCTGACGATTGCGCTGGGTAATTACGGCCTGACCAAGCCTATCAAACAGGCAGGCATCGATCCTGGGCGGCTCAACCTCGATTTTGTCGAAGTCGAACAGATCGTCCCGATGATGCGCCGCATGTGCCGGGGCCTCGAATTCGACATCTGCGAGATGGCGTTCACGACCTATGTCTGCGCCCGCGCGGCCGGCCTGCCGTTCACCGCGATCCCACTGTTCGTAACGCGGAATTTTCACCACTGGACGATTTTCTACAACGAGAAGTCCGGCATCCGGACGCCGAAAGACCTGGAGGGCCGCAAGGTCGGAGTCAACCGCGGCTACACCGTCACCACCGGGCTGTGGGCGCGCGGCATCCTGCAAAGCGAATACGGCGTCGACCTGAACAGGATCACCTGGGTCCCGACCGACGACGAGCACGTGACGGAGTTCGTATATCCCTCGAACGTGGACACCAGCTTCCGCGGCAGGCCGATGCGGGAGCTTCTGCTGTCCGGCGCGGTGGATGCGGCACTCGGCGAGGTCGGCGTCGAAGCGCCCGAGATCAAGCCGCTCATTCCCGACGCGCAAAACGCCGCGTTCGACTGGTTTCGCAGGACCGGCATTTATCCGATCAACCACGGCCTGGTCATCAAGGATTCAGAGCTGAAAGAGATGCCCTGGATTGCCGGCGAACTTTACCGCGCGTTCGAGGCGTCCAAGGCGGAATATCTGAAGGATCTCGAAGGCGGCGGCGAGACGCTGTGGGACAAAGCCGCGGTGGTCAACGCCAAGGTCGTCGGCGACCCGTTCCCGTTCGGTATCGAGAAAAACCGCAAGGCCCTGGAAGCGATCACGCAATTCGCGTTCGATCAGAAGATGGTGCCGCGAAGGTATGCGGTCGAAGAGCTCTTCGCGGCGGTCGATTGATTCCCCACGTTATTCCGGACGCCGCGAAGCGGCGATCCGGAATCCATACTCCCGGTGGCGGTTATTTCAGGCAGACAGGGGTTATGGATTCCGGGTTCGCGCCTTCGGCGCGCCCCGGAATGACGGTGGGAGGCTTTCAACCAAATTGACAGACGTCTGACGATTTGGGAGATTGTGGCAACCGCGCCTGCGCCAATGCCGTGCGGCAACATACAAAGTTTTCAGGGATGGAGAACGCCGATGGCCGAGCTGAAAAAAGTCAAAGCCTCGATGATGAACGCCATTCACGACCTGCCGCTGCTGGTCGCGCGCGACGAAGGCTTCTTCCGCGATGAAGGTCTCGACGTCGATATTCTCGTGACGCCGGGCAGCGGCCAGCACAACTCCGACGACCGGGCGCTGAAGGACGACATCTTCAAGCGCGGCCTGGAGGCGACCTACGACCAGGGCCAGTGCGACCAGTTCCGCATGTGCGAATGGGGCATCATGAAGCGCGCGGTGGAGACGATCCAGGAAAAGAACCTGCGCCCCGCCAAGATCGTGGCGCTCGGTTCGGCGATGTCGAGCTTCGCCATCGTGGTCGATCCGCGGTCCGGCATCTACGAGCCGGAGCAGCTCAAGAACGTGCCGATCGCGGTGAGCCAGTACAACGGCTCACACTTCACCATGCTCAAGATGATGGAAGGCTTCATCAATCGCGACGAGATCAAAATCACCAACGCCGGCACCCACCGCCAGCGGATGGAGGCGGTGATGTCCGGCAAGGTGAAGGCGGCGAGCCTGCAGGAGCCGTGGATCAGCGTCGCCGAAGCCAAGGGCGGCCGCGTCATCATCGAGTCGCACTCGACCCGCAGCGAAGCCGCCGGCGAGGAGATGGACGGGCCGACGCTCGCCAAGATGTTCCGCGCCGAAGCCCGCGCCGCCGAGGCTATCCAGAAGAACCCGGAGAAATTCGCGCATTACATCGTGGACGAGGCCGGCGGCCTGATCGGCCTGAAGGATCTGAAGCTAACGCGCATCCTCAATGCGCCGCCGGTGCCCTACACGCGCGAGCGCTTCGACGACAACTACAACTGGACGCTCGGCTGGGGCCTCGTTCCGCCCGGCGCGACCTACGAGAACACGGTGGACAACCGCGCCTGGCGGTAGCCGGACGCGTCGATTGCGGCGGCGCCGACCGGACCGGTTGGCGCCGTTTGCATTTTCAATGGCCGTCCGCGTATTGGAAGCCATGACTTCGCCGAAACACCCACTCGATACGCTCTACCGCCGGCCGGGCTTCATGATCCGCCGCGCGCACCAGATTTCCGTGTCGCTGTTCCTGGAGGAAACCGGCGAGCTCGGCATCACCAACCGGCAGTACGGCATCATGCTGGTGCTGCGACATCAGCCCGGCATCGACCAGATCACCGTCGCCAAGCTTTTGGGGCTCGACCGCTCCACCACCGGCATGGTGCTGACCAAGCTGGAGGACGCGGGCCTCGTCGGCCGCATCGTCGGCGCGAATGACCGGAGGAAGCGCAGCCTCAAGCTAACGTCGGCCGGTGAGCGCATGCTCAAACGGCTCGCGGAGCCCGCGCGGCGGGCGCAGGAGCGCGTGTTGTCGGCGTTTCCGCCGGGAGAGCGGAAGACGTTTCTCGACCTGCTCGACAAGTTCGCCCGGGCGTTCAACGACACGACGCGCGTGCCGCAGGTGGCGCAGCACCCTTCCCCACTGTCATTCCGGGGCGCCGCCAACGGGTCCGCGCGAAGCGCGGCCCGATGGCAGGCTCCACGGCGAACCCGGAATCCATAATCACAGACCGGGGTTATGGATTGCGGTTCTCGCGCTTCGCGCTCGGCCGGAATGATGGAGAAGTTTTCCTAGCCGATGTGACTCTTGTGGTTCTGCAAATACCAGTCCGCGATCTCCGCGCGGGTGGCCCACCACACGCCGTCGAATTTCTTGGCGTAGCCCAGAAACTCGCGAATCGCGCGGGCCCTGAACGCCCGGCCGATGATGTGCGGATGCAAGCCGATGCTCATCATGCGGCCGCTCTTCTCGCCGGCGCGGTAGAGCTCGTCGAATTCGTCCTTCCAGAGCTCGAAGGCCTCGATCGCGGTGAGGTTGCGCCGCAGGAACATGCCGATGTCGTTGGCCTCCTGCGTGTAGGGCGTCGAGACGAGCGGTCCATGCGCCGTGTTGATAAGATAGGGCTGCTCGTCGTTCATGTAGTCGCAGTGATAGGTAAGCCCTAGCTCCTTGCAGATGTCGGAGGTGTTCACCGTGCAGCGGAGCGACGACGACAGCCAGCCCTTCGGCCGCTGGCCCGTGGTCTTCTCGATCGTATCGAGCACGCCCTTGATGACCTCGCGCTCCTTGGCGCGGTCGTCGCGGTAGTTGATCATGAACTCGGTCTGGATGTGGTTGTGCGCGATCAACTCCCAGCCGCGCTCGGCCGCCGCCGTCACGATCTGCGGATGGCGCTCGCACAGGATGCCGTTGACGGTGCAGCTTGCCGGCACCTTGGCCTCGTCGAAGATATCGTAGATCCGCCAGACGCCGACGCGGTGGCCGTACTCGCGCCAGGAGTGGTTGTTGAAGTCGGGGATTCGCGCCGGCAGAAGCCGCTCATTGATCGACGGGCCGCCCGGGAAATAGGGTCCGTCGTGGTCCTGGGTCAGTTCCCAGTATTCCAGATTGAGCGTAACCATCAGCGCCAGCCGCTTGCCGTTCGGCCATTTCAGCGGCTTTCGCTCCGGCATCGGCACGAAGTCGTAGAGCATTCCGGTATTTTGCAGACTCATCACTTGCACCCACGTTTCGAAAAAAACTACCGTTGTCATGCCCGCGAAGGCGGGCATCCAGTACACACCAGTGTCGGTGATTACTGGGTCGCCCGTCGAAGCCTGTCATCGGGCCGGCCAAAGGCCGAACCCGTTGGCGGGCGACGACAGTTGAGAACTACTTCTTCAATCCCTTTTCCTCGACGAACGCGGTCCAGCGCTTCACCTCGCCGGCGATGTATTTCGTCAATCCGGGTGAGTCGGCGTCCATCGACAGCAGCGCGCTCTTCTCGAACATCTGCTTCGTTTCCGGCGCCACAATGAAACGGCGGACCTCTTCATTGAGTCTGGCCACGAGCGGCGCCGGCATGTTCTTCGGTCCGGCGATCCAGAACCAGATCGCGCCGTTCATCTCCGGATAGCCGAGCTCGTCGAACGTCGGCACGTCCTTGAGCGCCGGGATGCGTTCGGTCGACGTCACCGCGAGCGGCACGATCGTGCCCGCCGCCGCGTGCTGGATGATCGGCAGGATCGGCGTCGACGCCAGCGGAATGTGGTTGCCAAAGAAATCCGTGAGCAGCGGCGCGCCGCCGCGATAGGGCACGTGATTGAGGTTGGCTATCTTCTTCAGCAGCATCGCCTCGATCGTGAGCTGGCCGAGCGAGCCCGCTCCCGGCGTGCCGACATTGATCGGATCGGCCTTGCTCTTCGACAGCGCGATCAACTCCTTGAACGTCTTGACGCCGAGGCTCGCCTGCGCCGACAGCGCGTAGCTTTCGCCGCCGATCATGGCGATGTGGGTGAAGTCGCCGACCGGGTCGTAGCCAATGCCGGGGTTCTCGGCCGGTCCCATGATGTGCGGCCCCGAGCCGCCGACCAACAACGTGTAGCCGTCGGCATCGGCGCGCGCGATGTCCTTGGACGCCACCGCGCCGCCCGCGCCGACACGGTTCTCGATGTAGAACTGCTGCTTGAAGGCTTTCGACAGGTGATCGGCGGCGATGCGCCCGAGACGGTCGGCGGCGCCGCCGGCGCCGAACGGGACCACCACCCGCACCGGCCGGTTCGGCCAGTCCTGTGCCTGCGACACGGGCGCGGCAAGCGCACAGCCCGCGATGACAACCGCTGTCAGGCCGATAATTTTGAGCAATCTCATCCCCCGCCTCCCACCTGCCGCCGTTCGCCGCAGTCTGCTATCATTCCGGCAAACAGCCTGCCGCGCAACCGCAGGCCCGACGATGGGGAGAGCGAGATGGACGGGGACAAGCATGGCGTCGGCAGGCGAGCGGTTCTCATGAGCGCGGGCATCGGAATTGGCGCGGGCCTTGTGTCCGGCCTCATGCCGGCGCAGGCCGAAAGCGCCCCCGCGGGCGAGGCGGAAGTCTGGAGCTCGGACTACTGGGCGAACAAGGGCGGCGTGAAGCTCAATCTATGGCGCAAGCGCGTGGGCGCGCCCAAGCCCGGCGAGAAGCCGCTGCCGATCCTATTCCTTGTGCACGGCTCTTCGAACTCGACGCGCTCATCCTACGACCTCACCGTGCCGGGCAAGGGCGAGTATTCGTTCATGAACGTGTTCGCCCGTTACGGCTATGACGTCTGGACCATGGATCACGACGGCTACGGCCACTCCGGCTCGTCCAACAATAATTCTAACATCGCCAGCGGCGTCGAGGATTTGAAGGCCGCAATGCCGGTGCTGGCGAAGGAGACCGGCCAGAGCAAGATGCACATGTACGGCACCTCGTCGGGCGGCATCCGCGCCGCGGCCTTCGCGCAGGCGCAGCCCGACAGCGTCGACCGGCTGGTGCTTTCGGCCTTCACCTACAAGGGCACCGGCGCCGAGGAAATCGCAAGGCGGCGAAATCGCATCGACGAGTTGCGCGCCAACACGCGAAGGAAGCGCGATGCGGCCATGATCCGCTCGATCTTCACCCGCGACGGCCATCCCGGCACCACCGATCCGGCGGTGCCCGAGGCCATCGTCGCCGCCGAAATGAAATTCGGCGACACCATCCCGACCGGCACCTATCTCGACATGGCGGCGAACCTTCCGATCGTCGATCCGAAGAAGGTTCTCTCCCCGGTGCTGATGCTCCGCGGCATCTGGGACGGCAACTCGACCAACGAGGACCTCCTCGATTTCTACACACAGCTTCCGAACGGCGACCGCCAGTTCGTGATCCTGCCGAACACCGCGCACAGCCCAGGCTACGGCAAGAACCGGCACCTGCTGTGGTATGCAGTGAAGAGCTTCCTGGCCGCGCCGGCGCCGGTCGCGACGTCGTAGTTGAGCAGCGAGCAGCTAACGTTCCACACTTGGAGAATACACATGAAGATCGTGCAGGGCGACGAGCTGGAATGGGTGCGCGGACTCGAATACCGCGGCGGAACATTTCATTTCCGCAACCTGATGGAAGGCACCGCCGGCACCATCGACAACTTCCAGCTCTCGATGGGACGCAACGACAAGGATTTCGTCTCGCCCCGGCACCGGCACAATTTCGAGCAGTTCCGCTTCCAGCTCGAAGGCGACCTCAATTTCTCTCGTGACGGCGTGATGACTCCGGGCATGGTCGGCTATTTCCCGGAGGGCACGTCCTACGGCCCGCAGACGAGCGAGTCGACCGCGACAACATTCGTGCTGCAGTTCGGCGGATCGAGCGGCAGCGGCTACCTCTCGCGGAAGGAAGTGAAGGAGGGCATGGATGCGCTACGCTTGACCGGCACATTCGACGGCGGCGTCTACCGGCGCAACGAAGGCGAGCCAGGCAAGCGCAACATGGACGGCTTTCAGGCGATCTGGGAGCAGGCCAACGGCCGCCCGCTGCAATTTCCGAAGCCGCGCTACGACAAGCCGGTGATGATGGATCAGGCGGGCTACGAATGGGTCCCCTCCGCCGACCAGCCCGGCGTGTTCGAGAAGCTGCTCGGCGTTTTCACCGAGCGGCGCTCGGAAGCCGGCCTATTGCGGCTCAACGCCGGCGCGACGCTCGTGGGAACGGGGCGCGGCATCTATCTCGCCTATCGCGGCGGCGGGCGTGTCGGCGACCAGCCGCTTCGTCCTCTGACCACGGTGTTCCTGGAGCGCGGCGAGCGCGCGTCGTTCACCGCCGAGCAGGAGACCAAGCTACTACATTTCGGCCTGCCCGATCTGCGCGAGCTTGAGGCGCGGCCGACGTATACAGCGGAGGCCGCGGAGTAACGTTCACTTCGCGAGAAAGAACTGCCGAAGCTCCTGATAGGTTTCCTCGGGAGCTTCCTCCGACAGATAGTGCCCGCAGGGCAGCGCCTTGGCGCCGCGGATATCGCTGGCGTAGCGGGCCCACACCTGGGCCGGCTTGTGATTGCGGCCAACGCCGCCGGTCGCGCCCCACAACAGCAGCACCGGCGTCGTGATCTTGTGGCCCGCGGCGAAATCCTTGGTGTCCATTTCGAGATCGACGCCGAAGGTGGCGCGATAGTCCTCGCAGATGGCGTGGATCGTTTCCGGGTTGCGGAAGCAGCGCATGTACTCAGCAAGCGCCTCCTTGCCGAAGAAATCCAGCCCCTGCGGAGTCTTGGCGAGCTTCTTCTGGATGAACCAGTCCGGATCAGCGCCCATCATCTTCTCGGGCAGCGGTTCGGGCTGAATGTTGAAGAACCAGTGCCAGGAGAACCGGCCCCAATCCCGCGTGACGTTGTTGAGCAGGTGGTGCTGCGGGATGATATCGAGAATCGCAGCGCGCTCGACCTTGCCCGGATGGTCGAGGCACATGCGGTGAAGCACCCGCGCGCCCCGGTCATGACCGGCCGCCATGAACTTTTTGAAGCCCAGCGCCGCCATTACCTCGACGTTGTCCAGCGCCATGTTGCGGAACGAATAGCCGGAATGGTCGTCGCCGCCCGGCGGCTTCGAGCTATCGCCGTAGCCCCGAAGATCGGTCGCAACCACGGTGAACTCCCGTGCCAGCCGCGGCGCGAACTTGTGCCAGGACAGATGCGTGAACGGATTGCCGTGCATCAGCAGGAGCGGCGGGCCGTTGCCGCCGTGCACCGTGACGATATTGGCGCCGCTGGTCCTGATCTCGGTGCGGGTGAAGCCTTCCATCATCGACATCACTGGCTGCCTTCAAGCCCGGCGCGGCGCACCACCTCGCTCCAGCGCACGATCTCCTGCTTGACAAACTCCTGTACCTCGGCCGGATTACCGGTGAGCGCCGGGCCGATGCCGCGCTTCGTCAGTTCCTGAATCACCGCCGGGTCGCTGAAGATCGCATACACTTCGCGATTGAGCAGCGCGATCACCTCCGGCGGTGTAGCGCCCGGCGCGACCAGCATCTGCCACGACGCCGATTCAAATCCAGGGACCGTCTCGGCAACGGCCGGAATGTCCGGCGCCGCCGGGCTGCGTTTCGCGGTAGTGACGCCGATGCCGCGCACGATGCCCTGCTGGATCATCGGCAGGACCGACGTCGTGTCGCCAAACAGCACCTGGATGTGGCCAGCGATCAGATCGTTCATCGCCGGCGGCGTCGCCTTGTAGGGCACATGCGTCATCTGGATGCCGGCCAGGCTCTGCAGCAACTCGGTGCTGAGGTGATGCATCGAGCCGGGCCCGCCCGAGCCGTAGTTCAGCCCGTTCGGTTTCGACTTGGCGAGCGCGATCAGGTCGGCGACCGATTTCACCGGGGAATTGTTGTTGACCACGAGGAAGAACGGCGAGGACGACAGCAGCGCCACCGGCACGAGATCCTTGAGCGGCTCGTACGGCATCTTCTTGCTCATGGTCACGTTGATGGCCATGGTCGAACTGGTGGCCTGCATCAGCGTGTGGCCATCCGGCACCGCGCGCACCACTTGCATGGCGGCGAGCGACGTGCCCGCGCCCGGCCGGTTCTCGATGATGAAGGGCTTGCCGAGCTTCTCCTCCAGCTTCTGCGCGACCAGCCGCGCGAGGAGGTCCGAGCCGCCGCCGGCCGCGAACGGCACCACGATGTTTACCTGCCGTGCCGGATAGGATTGGGCGTGGACAGGTGCCGCGGCGAGCAAAGTCACCAGCGCGACGCAAACTCGCAACTTCATCAGGCCTGCTCTGCGCCGATCATGGAGCTCAGCATCTTCCGCGCCTGAAGCTGCGCGGCATCAGCGGTGATGTGGATCAGGCCGTCGAGCGAGCCTTCAGCGCGGTTCTTTTGCACCGCCTCGAGGAATTCCACATCCTCCAGGAAGGTCGCGCGCGAGCCTTCGAACAGGAGTTTCGACATTTCCTGGTCGTCGGTTTTGAAATCGCGGGAGAAGCCGAACATGTAATGGCTCGAATGCTCGGTCTCGGGCGTTATCAGATGGCTCGACCAAATCGAGATACCCTGGCTGCGGTCGCCCTGCGGGGCGCCCGTGCCGGCCTTGGCGCAGCCGACGTCGAGATAGACGACGCCGGGCGGATGCCAGGTGACGAACTGCCAGCGATCGACATTCTCCTTGAAATTTCCCGCCTTGGCGAACAGCGGCGGCGGCACGAAATCGATCATCCAGCGGCCGACGCGGACGCCGTCGTTCAGCCGTTCGGTCTTGGTCGGTGTCGTCGCCTCGCGGGGATCGCCCGCGATCGTCTTCTTGTGGACGTGGGCAACGTGGCTCAGATCGAGCAGGTTGTCGAGAATGAACTGATAGTTGGTCTTGACGTAGAGCCGGCCCGGGGTCGCCGCCCATTTCGGATCGGACAGCCACGGCAGATCGGGAATTTTCGTCACGTCCGCCTTGTCCGCGGCGCCCATCCAGATCCAGATGACGTTGTTCTTTTCATGCGTCGGATAGCCGCGCACCTTGGCGCCGGGCGGCACCTCGGGCTGGCCCGGCACCTCGACGCAGCGCCCGCTCACATCGAACTTCAACCCGTGATAGCCGCAGGCGAGATATTCGCCGGAGACCTCGCCCATCGAGAGGGGAGCGGCGCGATGGCAGCAGCAGTCTTCAAGGGCGCCGACCTGGCCGCCAGCGTTGCGGAACAGCACGACCTTCTCGTTGAGGTAGGTTTTGCCGACCGGCTTGTCGGTCAGTTCGTGGGACCACAGCGCCGTATACCAGCCATTGTGCAGGAACATGCTTGGCCTCCCTGGCCGTTCGTTCGCCCTATTATTAGCGCGGCAAGGGGTGCTCTACCAGATAGCGCTGGTACTCCGGCTCGACGTCGATCTGCAGCGTGCCGAGCAGCCGCACCACGGCGTTGTAGAACGCAATCGCCAGCGTCAGGTCGATGACCTGCTCGCGGCCGAGCACACCCTCCAATTCGGCAAAGGTTGCGTCCGACATGGCGAGGTCGCTGGTCATCTCGCGCGCGGCGCGGAGCACGGTCCGGGATAGCGCATCGAGCTTGCTCGCGCGGCCGGCCGTCTCCTCGCCGATAGCGCGGATGTCGTCGTCGGTGACGCCGACCTCGCGGCCGAGCTTGACGTGGTGGGAGTATTCATAGGCCGATTTGGCGAGATGGCCGACCTGGAGGATCGCCAGCTCGCGCAGCCGCGGATCGAGCTTGCTCTTGTGGCGGATGTACATCGCAAGACCGGTCATCGCCTTGGCTGCATTGGGGCTGTTCGCCATCGCCCGGTTGAGCGCGATCGGCCGCGCCAGGATGTCCTGGTGCTCGGGCGGCAGGTCTGACTTTTCGAGATAGGGAACGCGCGCCATTCTTTCTCCTCCATACCGTGTTCTTATCTTCAGTCGCCGCTCGGCTCCTCGCCCGGCCGCACCGGCGTCTCGGGCAGCAGACCCCGGCGCTGGCGCTTGAGCGTTTCCCTGCCGGTCTCCTCCCAGTCGCCCGCCGTGGTGCGGCGGGCGAAGATCTCCCACGTGTCGGTCCAGTCGTCGAGCGTGTAGCCATGCCACGGCGCCTGGACATTCAGCGCCGGCAAGCCCAGCTCATCCCAGAGCCCGCGCGCATGCTCCATGTATTCGCGCGTCGGCAAGGCGAGCGGCGGCATCGGCCGCTTGCGCGTCGCATCGACCAGAAGGCCGGAGTCGGTCTTGTTGCCCGCGTATTGCGCTCCCTGCACGCCGCCGCGGTTGGGCACGATGAGCATGTCGTCCACCGGATTGGTGCGGTAGGCGAGCGACCACAGCACCGCGTCCATGCTCTGCGGGTCGATGTCCTCGCTCACCGCGATGACGATCTTGCCGCAGTTCGATTGCAGGGTCGATGCGCCGTTCAGCCCACGCCAGACTTCGCTGCGCGGCGTGCCCGCGGTGAACTGCAGGAAGATCACCGGGCGCAGATTCGTCAGCCGCTCGTGCATCACCACGCGGCGGATGCCCTTGACGCCGAGATGAGTCCTGAGATGCGCGAGGAACAAGGGCTCGTAGGCCACCTTCTTGATGACGCTCGACTCGCTCGGCGTCACCTGGCTGATGATCTGGGCGAACACCGGCTTCTTCTTGTGGGTGATCGCGGTCACCTGAATGGGCATGTTGAAGGCTTCGAGCGCGACATAGCCGTTGCTCTCGCCGAATGGCGCCTCGGGCTCGAGCACGTCGCAGTCGATCAGGCCTTCGATCACGATCTCGGAATCCGCCGGCACGTCGAGGTCGACGGTGCGGCAGCGCGTCATGCGGATCGCCTCGCCGGCTGCCCCTCCCGCGACCGCCATCTCGTCCACGTCGACCGCGAGTTTCTGGGGACCTGTAAACATCACGATTGGCGCGCAGCCTACCACGATGGCGATCGACATCTTCTCCTTGCGCTCGCGGTATTTCAGCCAGTGCAGGAACCCGCCGGCCCCGGTCGCCTCGCGCGCAACCATGCGCACCACCGCCCGATCCGCGGCTTTCAGCGCCACGCGATAGGTGCCCATGTTGCGCACGCCGGTCTCAGGGTCCTTGGTGACGCAGAGCGTCGCGGTGAGGTACGGCGCGGCGTCGAAGCCCGGCGTCGATACCGGCACCGGCAGCGCCTTCAGTCCCTCCTTGCGCAGCGCGTCGCCAGTGATGACGACCTCCTGACACGGCGCGTCGTTGGTCGCGACCGGCGGGATCGGGTTCGCGATGGCCGCCATCCAGGCTTCGCCTATCTCCTCGACCGGGCGGCCCATGCCGAGCGCGTAGATCGCCGGCGATGAGGCGAGCGCGCCGACCACCACTGGCATGTCGTAGCGGCGGCCTTTGGAGTCGATGACGTTGGTGAACAGGAAGGCACGGCGCTGGTCCTCAGGCATGCCGCCGAGGAACTGCCAGCGAACCAGCGGAATGAGCTCGGTGTCCTTGTTGATCGGCCGGTCGATACGGACGAGCAGGCCCGCCGCTTCCAGGTCGGCCAGATGCTGCTGCAGGTCGAGCCGCGGACCGGATTTCGATCTGGCGGCGCTCGCGAACTTCGATGCAGGGGTGTCGAGCATGCTGGGTGCCTCGCCGGTCGGTGGTTTGACCGTATCAATCGACCCCTTGGCTGTCATCGCCCGAGAATGCGGGCGATCCAGTATTCCGTGACGCTGGTGTTTGCTGGATGCCCGCCTTCGCGGGGCATGACATCCGTGCCAAAATGGCAGCACAGAAACTGGAATAGGCGAGGAAACGTGACCGACCGAAAAGACGATCCGGCTTTCATTTATTTTCCGACCAACTACCGCTGGTCGATGGGGCTGCTGCTGTGCCTCTCCGGCGCGCCGTGGGGCGGAGCCGAGATCGACGAGGTCAACCGCGTCGGCCGCGCGCTCGGGGACAAGGTCGGCGACGACAGTGCCTGGTTCGAGGAATGGGCGCGCATGGGCGACGTGGTCGAGGCGCGCGGCCGCAACGCGGCGAAGAAGGGCCACACACTCACCGCCGCCGCCTGCCTGATGCGCGCTGCGCATTACTACCAGACCGGCGAACGGTTCCTGCAGCACGGACCGCGCTCGGCGGAGGTTTACAAGAAGGCGGTGAAGTCGTTCGCCGATGGCGCGGCGATGCTGAAGCGCCCGCGCATCGAGTCGGTGGAAGTGCCCTACGGCGACAAGACCATGCCGGCGCTGTTCGTGCATCCCGCGCCGGAGCTGGCCGGGAACAAGCCTGCGCCGGCGCTGGTGTTTTTCGACGGCTTCGACATCACCAAGGAGATTCAATATTTTAAGGGCGTGCCCGATCTCGTCGCGCGCGGCATTGCCTGCCTGATCGTCGACGGCCCCGGCAACGGCGAGAGCGTGCGCTTCCGCGGGTTGCCGCTGATCGCGGAGACGGAGAAATACGGCACGGCGTCTTACGAATATCTGGCGGGGCGGAAGGAGATCGACGCCAAGCGCATCGGCGTCATGGCTATCAGCCTGGGAGGCTATTACGCGCCGCGCGCCGCTTCGCTCGAGCCGCGTTTTTCTGCCTGCATCGCCTGGGGCGCGCAGTGGGACTATTACGACACCTGGAAGAAGCGTTTCGATCTTCTGGACTCAGGCACGGTGCCGTCGCTGTCGGTGCCGCCGGAGCACCTGATGTGGGTGTTCGGGGTAAAGACCCGCGCGGAGGCAATGAAGAAGCTCCAAGGGTTCAGACTCGACGGCATCGTGCAGAAAATGAAATGCCCGTTCCTCCTGGTGCACGGCGCGGGCGACGAGCAGATTCCGCTGGCGATTGCGGAAAAGTGCTTCGCTGCGGTCGGCTCAAAGGAGAAGACCCTAAAAGTGTTCCAGCGCGAGGAAGGCGGCTTTCACCATTGCCAGGTCGACAACGTCACCATCGGCACTAATTACATGTGGGACTGGGTTGCGGATGTGCTGAAGCCCGGAACGTAAGCCTCAATGAAAATTCCGGCCCTTCGGCATCACCTGTGCGGCGTTCTGAGCGAGCATCAGTTCCTCGAACCCTGGCCCCTCCTCCTTCAGCATCGTCACCAGCGCGTCGCCCGCTCGCGGATGGCGCTGGCGTGAAATCGGCGGGCGCTTGATCTCGTCCACCGGCATGGTGGCGTCGATGCGGGGCGCATCTTCCGATAGGCGAAGCAACATCGGCGTCAAATCCTCGAAGCCGTCGCCGACAATGTGGATGACGCCCTTCTCGTTCTGCAGCACGCCCGACACGCCGATCAGCCGCGAACCCATGATGACGGGGCGGAAGCGCTCGAATGTGCGCGGCCACACGATCGTGTTGGCGATCGCGGTCTCGTCCTCGATCGTCATGAAGATGGCGTTACCGGTGCCGGGCCGCTGCCGCACCAGCACGAGGCCGCCGATGGTCACGCGCCGGCCCCGCGGAAGGGTGGGAAGCAGATCGTGGCGCACGATGCCGCGCGCGTCGAGGTCGGCGCGCAGGAACGACACCGGATGCGCCCTCAGCGACAGGCGCAGATGGCGGTAGTCCTCGATCACCTCCTCGCCCGGGGGCATCGACGGCAGTTGCGCGTCGGGCTCCATGTCCGGCATCGCGGCGCGCGCAAACAGCGGCAGGTCGTCCTTGTCGCCTGAGCGGCGCAAGGCTTTCACCGCCCAGAGCGCGTCGCGGCGGCTCAGCCCCAGCGAGTTGAAGGCGTCGGCGTGGGCGAGGTTCTCCAGCGCCTTCGGCGGCAGATGCGTGCGGAGCCAGAGATCGCGGACGGAGTCGAAGCCACGGCCGCGCACGCTTTCGATGGTCCTGCCCCAGTCCTCGGAAAAGCCATCGATCTGGCGCAACCCGAGGCGGAGAGCACGGTTCGTCCAAATGTCCTCTTTCATCGCTGCATGGCGCGCGTGCAGGACCCCGACCGGCCGCTGTTCCAGCGTGCAATCCCAGCTGGACAGGTTGACATCCACCGGCCGCACCTCGATGCCGTGATCCTGCGCGTCGCGCACGAGCTGGGCTGTGGCGTAAAAGCCCATCGGCTGGCTGTTGAGCAGCGCGGCGGCGAACACGTCGGGGTAATGGCATTTGATCCATGCCGAGGCATAGACGAGATTGGCGAAGCTTGCGGCGTGGCTCTCGGGAAAGCCGTAGCTGCCGAAGCCTTCGATCTGCTTCCAGCAATCCCTTGCAAACTTCTCATCGTAGCCTCGACCGGTCATCCCCCTGATGAACTTGTCGCAGAAGCTGTCGATGGTCCCGACACGCTTGAACGTCGCCATCGCGCGCCGCAGCCGGTCGGCTTCACCCGGCTCGAAGCCCGCGCCGACGATCGCGATGCGCATGGCCTGCTCCTGGAACAGCGGCACGCCAAGAGTTTTTGAAAGAATGTCCTCCAACGCCTTCGAAGGATAGCTAACCGGGTCGATCTTCTCCCTCCGCCGCAGATAGGGATGCACCATGTTGCCCTGGATCGGTCCGGGGCGCACGATCGCCACCTCGATCACGAGATCATAAAACTTTTCGGGGCGCAGCCGCGGCAGCATCGACATCTGCGCCCGGCTCTCGATCTGGAACACGCCGATGGTGTCGGCGCGCTGGATCATGCTGTAGGTCGCCTTGTCCTCATCCTGGATCGATAGATCGCGTGAGACGCCGTAGTGGCTTCTGAGGAAATCGAACGAGCGGCGCAGGCACGTCAGCATGCCGAGCGCCAGCACATCGACCTTGAGAAGCCCGAGCGATTCGAGATCGTCCTTCTCCCATTCGATGAGGGTGCGGTCCTCCATTGCCGCGTTCTCGATCGGCACGACCTCGTCGAGCCGGCTGCGGGTGATGACAAAGCCGCCGACGTGCTGGGAAAGATGCCGCGGCGCGCCGATCAACTCCTCTGCGATGGCCATGGTCTGCTTCAACCGCGGGTCGGACGGATCGAGGCCGGCGCAGCGCGCCTCCTTGTCGGAAATGCCGCTACTCGACCAGCCCCACAAGGTGCTGGCGAGCGCGGAAACCGCGTCCGAGGAAAGCCCGAAAACCTTTCCGACGTCGCGGATGGCGCTGCGGCCGCGATAGCAGATGACCGTCGCGGCGAGGCCTGCGCGTTCGCGGCCATATTTTTCGTAGATGTGCTGGATGACCTCCTCGCGCCGCTCGTGCTCGAAATCAACGTCGATATCAGGCGGCTCGCGCCGTTCCGCGGAGACGAAACGCTCGAACAACAGGTCGATCTTGGTTGGGTCCACGTCGGTGATACCGAGGCAGAAGCAGGTCACCGAATTCGCCGCCGAGCCGCGCCCCTGGCACAAAATCGGCGGCGTCAGCGACCGCGCATATTTGACGATTTCGTCGACCGTCAGAAAGAACGGCGCATAATTCAGTTCGCCGATGAGACGGAGCTCTTCGGTGAGGGCGTGCCGAACTTTTTCAGGGACGCTTCCGCCGTAACGCCGCTTCAATCCGGCTTCCGCGAAGGCAACGAGCGCATCCTGCGGCGTGGCATAGCCTTGCCGGGTTTCGTCGGCATATTCCGTCTTCCTCAACTCTTCGAGAGAGAATTTGCAGCTTTCGATAAAACGAACGGTCTCGCCCACGGCCTCGGGCGCCCGGCGAAACAGCCGCGCCATCTCCGCCGCCGACTTGAGATGCCGTTCGGCGTTGGCTTCGAGCGTCCGTCCGGCGGTTTCGAGCGTGAGGTGCTCGCGGATGCAGGTGACGACGTCCTGGAGCGAGCGCCGGTCCGGCTCGTGATAGAGCACGTCGTTGACGGCGATCAGCGGCACGAAGGCTTCCGTCGCAACGCCAGCCAGGCGGGCAAGCCGCCGCGCATCATCGCCGCGATAAAGCATGCCCGCGGCGAGCCAGACCAGTCCATGCGCGGTTTTGGGCGCGGCCTCCTTCAGCCGGGTCAGAAGCGCGCCAAGCCGTTCGGCATGGATTCGCGGCGGCGGCATGACAACAAGGTTGAGGCCTTCAAGATGATCCAGAAGATCCGGCAGCCCGAGAATGCAGCCACCTTTTTCGGCGCGGCGCTTGCCGAGTGAAAGGAGCCGCGTGAGCCGACCCCAGGCGGCGCGGTGGCGCGGATAGGCAAGGATATCGGGCGTGCCGTCGGAGAAAACGAGACGAGCGCCGACCGCGATCTTGAATGCTGTTCCGTCATGCTCGGTCTTTCCCAACTCCTCTGCTGTGACATGCGCACGCACGACACCAGCAACGCTGTTGCGATCGGCAATACCAAGGCCCGCAAACCCCAATTGCTTCGCGGCGGTGACAAGCTCTTCGGGGCTCGATGCACCGCGCAGGAATGAAAAATTGCTGGTCACCGACAGCTCGGCATAGGCCGGCCGTGGCGCGAAAGGCTTGATGCCCGGACGCTTTGCTTCGGGGAGCGCAACGACCTCCGCGCTCATGCAAATAGCCCGTGCAGATACCACTGCGGATTAGGCGTCTCGCGGCCGTAGAGCCCCTCGCGGTAGAGCCATGCGCGGACGCCGGCCTCACTCTCGACGCGGAAGTAATCGCGCGTGAGTTTGTTGCCCGCCGTGTCGCGCCACCACTCCAGCGCGATGCGTTCCGGCCCTTCGGATCGCTCGACCTGATGCCGGACGTGCCGCCAGCGAAACGAAATCGGCGGGCCGTCCGGCACCTGCGCAGTGGTGTCGACCGGCTCCGGCCGCTCGAACAGGCGGATCGGGCGCACCGCGCCGACGCTGTCTTGCTCGATGGGATGTGTCGCAGCCTTGATCTGTTTCACCGCATGCGCCGGAACCGCCGCCACCGCGTATTCCGGAATGTGCGTGTCCTGCGGAATGAGCCGCGTGACGCGGCGGAGGCCAAAGCGCGCGCCGAGCCGGTCGATCAGATGCGCCAGTTCCTCGTCGTGATCGCCGCCCGCAAGCCCGGTCTGCAACGGATCGGTGCGCTCGTTGACCAACGCAGACAGCCGCACCATGTCGTAGCCGAAGCCCGGGTCGCAGACATCGCCCAGCACCGCGAGCCGCTCCTCGAACAATTTGCGCACGCGCGCAGGATCGCGGAGCGGGGAGCCGGTGCCGATCTCCAGCCGATGCACCGCGCCGTCGGCGCGAAACAGCGCCACCTGAAGCAGACGCGCACCCTCGCCGCGCCGCTCCAGAACGACCGCGAGCCGGCCAGCCAGAGACCCGATGGTGCCGAGCACGTCGGCCTCGCGCGCGATCGGTTCGGGAAAGCGCTGCTCCGCCACCGCGGCAGGCGCCGGCAGACGCGGCGTGATCGGCTCGTCCTGCCGGCCAAGCGCCTGATCGAGGCGGCGCATCAACGTTTCACCAAAGCGCGCAGCAAACGGCGCCCGCGGGCGAATGGCGAGATCGGCCACGCAGGTGAGGCCGGAGGTTTTCAGATCCGCGACGGTTTCGGCATCGACGCGCAGCGCCGCAATCGGCAGCGACAGCATCGCCGCTTCGGTGCCGCCGCCCGGGACGATGCCCTGCCCGCCATAGCGGGCCACGCCCCAGGCGCAGCCAACGGTGTCGGCCACCGCGACATGCGCGGCGAAACTCTGGCGCCTGAGCCGCAGCAGCAGATCGCGGGCCAGCGCCGCCTCGCCGCCGAACAGATGCGCGCAGCCGGTGACATCGAGCAGCAGGCCATCCGGCGGATCGAGCCCAATCAACGGCGTGTAACGCTCGCACCAGTCGGCGATCGCTTCCAGCAGGCGGCGGTCGGCCTCGAAATCGGCCTCCGCCACCGGCAGCGACGGATAACGGGCGCGGGCGTCGGCCAGGCCCAGGCCGGCCTTGAGCCCGAGCCGCGCCGCCGCGTCGTTCAGCGCCGTGATCCGTTGTGCGCCCTTGATCGGGGCTGTGACGACACGCGGCCCGTCAGCCGGCGTGGGCAGATAGCGCTCGATCCGGTCGGTCGAGAGCCGCCGGAGCCATACCGAAAGGTAACGCCTGCTGGAAAGCACGCTCATGATGGTCCCACTCGATGATCCAACGGCCGGACGGCCCGCGCCGGTTCTTGCGGAGAGAAAGGTCGAAGCGCGCGCGGCCCAAACCGCCACAGAGACCGCCATAAGCATCCGGCTGGCTCGGCGCCGCGGCGATCTCCCAGCGGGTCGCCGCCGCGCCCGGCATCGATGTTGTGCGATGGCGGATGAGCAGGCCCAAGCCGGAGTTCTGCGCGCTCAACCCTTCGCGCGCGGCGAGCGCAAGACGGCGCGTCGCGGTGAGATCGGCCGCTTCGCCTTCGCCGGTGAGCTCGGCGACGACGCAGGCGAGCGCGCGGCAGCGCAGCGCCTCCTCCATCGCCCAGAGCACATCGACCGGCTTCGGCACGCGGAGCATGAGGAGGCGCGCCGAGGCAAAACCGAACAGGTCGAGGCCGGGACCGTAAGGCGCCCCGCCCTCGCCCCCCGCGTAATCGGTGGCGATCCAGAGCACGGGCCTGCGGTCCCGGCCGGCGCGCGCCGCAATCGCTACGGCAAACCCGCCGGCCGCCGCGAGATGCATGGGTGCCGCGGGAGCAAGCTCGTGCAGCGCGCCGCAGGCGAGCCCGCCGCCGAGGACGGCGTCGATCGGAGGACTAAGCCCGATGAGGCGCTCCTGCCCGGCGAGGCGGGGGGCGCTGCTCGGGTCGATCCCCGCCAAGATCTGGCGAAGATGGTTCAGCGCAGGCTGTGGCGCGGTCGGGCCCATGGGAATCCCCTATGTTCATGTTTTGTTCTAAATCTTCCCCATCCCCCACGCGATGTCAAGCGCGCCGGAGCGGAATGAATTTCTTCCGTTCTATGAACGAGTTAACCCTCGGACCGAATTGCCCTCCACCCCGCCCAGGAGCTGAGGAACCAACGTCCGGTCATTGCATTTAGAACCATTGCCCGGACCTGCCGGGCCTCCAGAGTCCGAACCAGAAGAACCATGTTGTCCCCTGAGTACCTGCATCGCCAAGCCGAAAACTACCTCCGCATCGCGCGAACCTGTTTCGACCTCGCGAGCGCCGAGCGTTTGCGCCTGATGGCCGCGGATCTCAGTGCCAAGGCGGCCGAGATGGAAGAGCAGGACCGGCAGAACCGGCATCTGCCACGCATGGCCGCGCGGAATCCTTCCTCCTAGAACTCCGATCGCGGATAAGGAGTTCGCCGGCAAGACCGTCGTGGTGCCGTTCGTCGCCGGCGCGGTCAGCGACCCGCTCGCACGAGTCATCGCACCGAAGCTTGGGCGGCCGTTGATCGAGCGCGCCAGAATCTCGTTGAATTAGGACGCAGCCTGTCTGATGTTGCGGCCTGCATGAGCACGATCCTGACGCGGCTCTCGGCCGAACTGATCGAGAAATACGAAGCCGAAGGCTTCTGGCGCGGCGACACCATCTATGGGCTGGTGCGCTGGCACGCCGAGCACACCCCGCAGGCCTTCGCGGTCCGCGACCGGTTCCGCCGGCTGACCTATCGGGAGTTGCTGGCAGGGGCCGATGCGCTCGCCGCCGATCTGGCCGGCCGCGGCGTGCGCGCGGGTCAGCGCGTCGGCGTGTGGCTGCCGAGCCGGATCGAGAGCGTAGTGGCGCTGCTGGCCTGTTCCAAGAGCGGCGCGATCTCGTGCCCTTCGCTGCACCGCGACCACACCGTCGGCGAAGTCACCGAACTGATGCTGCGCACGCGCTGCGCCGCCTTCATCTGGCAGAGCGGCTATGGCGCCGACGCCGGGAAGCGCAATCTGATCGAGGCTCTCGGCGCCGTACCGACGCTGAAGCATGTCTATCGGCTGGAGCCGCTGACCGAGTCCGACAAGGGAGTGTTTCCGGGAATCACATTTGCAACGGGCGCCGACGTGCCGATGAAGAGCGACCCCAACCAGGTCGTCTATCTGGCGTTCACCTCGGGCACCACCGGCAAGCCCAAGGGCGTGATGCACTCCGACAACACGCTCCTGGCCAACGCGCGCCAGCTTGCCAAGGACTGGAGCGTCGGCAACACCTCGGTGGTCTATACGCTCTCGCCGCTCAGCCACAATCTGGGCTTCGGCGCGCAGGTGATGGCGATGGCGATGGGCTCGGAACTCGTCATCAACGACCTGCCGCGCAGCGCGAGTTTGGCGGACCGGATTCTCGAAACCGACACGAGCTTCCTGGTCGGCGTACCGCCGAACGCCATCGATTTGCTGGCGGAAATGCAGAAGCGCAGACTGAAAGGTCTTGGCCGGCTCACCGGCTTCCGCATCTCGGGTTCGGCGGTGCCGAGCGAGGTGGTCGCGGGCCTGATCGCTCAGGGCATCAAGCCGCAGACCGGCTACGGCATGACCGAGAACTGCTCGCACCAGTACACACTGCCAAACGACGATCCGAATCTGATCATCGAGACCTCCGGCAAGACCTGCCCGGGCTACGAGCTTCGCATCTTCAAGACGGACGATCCCGACACCAAGGCCGCGCCCGGCGAGGTCGGCCAGATCGGCGGGCGCGGGGCAAGCCTGATGCTCGGCTATTTCGACGACCAGAGCGCGACGGAAGATGCCTTCAACAAGAGCGGCTGGTTCATGACCGGCGATCTCGGCACGCTCGACGCCAACGGCTATCTCCGCATCGCCGGGCGAAGCAAGGACATCATCATCCGCGGCGGCCGCAACATCCACCCGGCGCATATCGAGGAATACGCGACGCGGCACCCGGCGGTGCTGCGCGCCGCAGCCCTGCCGGTGAAGGATGCACGGCTGGGCGAGAAGGTCTGCCTTGCGGTGGTATTCCGCCAGGGCAAGACGGCGACGCCGAACGAATTGCTCAAGCATCTCGACGGCGCCGGCCTGTCGAAGTTCGACATGCCGGAGTATTTCCTCTGCCTCGACGAGATCCCGCTCACGCCCAACGGCAAGATGCTCAAGCGCGCCATCGTCGACTGGATCAAGGAGGGCCGCGTCACGCCCGAGCCGATCCGCTTCGAGACCAGGCGCGCCAGCGTATAATTCCGGGAGAACGATATGCGCGCCGTGGTGGTCCGCGAATTCGGTGGCATCGAGAACGCAACCCTGGGTGAGATGCCCAAGCCCGTGCCCAAGGCGGGCGAGGTGATAATCGAGACGCATGCGGTCAGCGTCAACTTCGTCGATCTGGTGATGATGAGCGGGAGCTACCAGTTCAAGCCGCCGCTGCCGTTCATTCCCGGCAAGCTGCCGGTGGGCCGGGTCGCGGCGGTCGGCGAGGGCGTGAGCAAATTCAGGCCCGGCGACCACGCACTGTTGATGGCGGAGTCGAGCGGCTTCGCCGAATTCGCGGCGATGCCGGAGAGCCAGTGCATCAAGCTGCCGCCGTCGCTGCCGTTCGAGGAAGCAGCGTCGATGGCGCTGGTTTACGACACCGCCTATTTCGCGCTGAAGGATCGGGGGCGGATTGCGCCCGGGGAGACCGTGCTCATTCTCGGCGCCACGGGCGGCGTGGGCTTGGCGGCCATCCAGCTGGCGAAGGCGTTCGGTGCCAAGGTGTTCGCCGCCGTCGCCAGCAAGGACAAGGAGAACATCGTGCGGGCGGCAGGGGCCGACGCGATCGTCGATCTGTCCGTGCCGGATTTGAATGAGAGCCTTCGCCAACAGGTATTCGCCCTGACGGCCAAGAAGGGCGTGGACATTGTCGTCGACATGCTGGGCGGCGACATGTTCGACGCCGCGGTGCGCGCGCTTGCCTGGTGCGGGCGCCTGATCGTGATCGGATTCGCTTCGGGCCGCATCCCGTCACTGAAGATGAACTACGTGCTGGTGAAGAACATCGAAGTCAGCGGCATGCAGATCAGCGATTATAGGAAGCGCCGGCCCGCCGACATGCAGGCGGCGTTCGCCGAGATCTATGCGCTGCACGCGGCGGGGAAATTGAAGCCGCTGCCGACCAAGACCTATCCGATCGAGCAGTTCGCGCAAGCGCTCGGCGACATCAAGGACCGCAAGGTGCGCGGACGGATCGTGCTGACGCTCAAGAGCTAGAGCCCTGGCAGGCGTGGGGGCGCCTTATCGAGGCCGACGCCTTCCAGCGCCAGCAATTTCTGCTTGGTGGCGGGGCCGCCGTAGGCGGAGAAGCCGCCGAGCTTGCCGCCGGCGGCCAGCACCCGGTGGCAGGGGATGACGACCGGCATGGGATTCTTCCCCATCGCCTCGCCGACCTCGCGGGCGCCCTCCCAGCCGGTCAATCCGAGTTTTTTCGCAAGCTCCCCGTAGGTCGTGGTGCGGCCGAAGCCGATCTCACGCAGCGCCGCGTAGAGTTTCTTCCGGAAGCCATCGATGCCATCGAGATCGACCGCGATGGCGGAGAAATCGACCGGCTGGCCGGCGAGATAGCGCTGGATGTCGGAGATCGCCGACTGGATCCAGGGCGGCACCTCGGCCGCGGCGGTGCTGTGGCATTTCACGGCGAGGCACAGCTCGGTCTGGCCGCGATCCTTTTCCGGCAGTTGCACGCCGCAGAGGCCGCGCGCATTCCACGCCACGCCGCATTCGCCGATCGCGGTGTCGAACAGATGATGGTGGGTGGCCTGCGCGTCCATGCGCGGAACCTAGGTCCGCGCGGCGCGCAATGCCACCCGATTTCAACAGCTCACATCATCGGCCAGTACGGCGCGACGCCGTAATAATCGTAGATATCGCGGCCCTTGGCCGGGTCCCACTTCCACTCCTCGCCGGTGGCGTAGCGAGGCGCGTTCTTGAGCTGCTCGTCGGTGAGGTTTATTTCGTAGCCGCCGAGCGTCTCGTTGTAGGTGAGCCGCTCCCACGGGATCGGGTAGTGGTCCTCGCCCACGCCGAGGAAGCCGCCGAAGCCCATCACGGCGTAGGCCGCCTGGCCGCTGAACTTGTCGATCATCACCCGTTCGATCTCACCGATCTTCTTGCCGTCGGAGCGATAGACGTTGGTGACTTCGACGCGGTCGCTTCCGATCAGGTCGTGGCGGCCGTGCGAGAGGGGCGTCGCTGCGGCCGGCCGGCGGTCCATGGGCATGCTCATGGTGGTGTCCTTCCAGGCTGGTGGATTCCTGGGAGGAAAACGTGCGGGACGGCGGGGCGTTCCAGCGCCGAAATCGCCTTCCGGCGGCTTGGCCAGCGCCAACTAAGGCGGCCGTTTTGCGCGAATTGCCTGGACTTTAGGGGGACAACCTGCGCCCGATGGCCGCAGCTGCACTCACGCAGCGGAGGATAAGCCGTGCAGGCCCTCACCCTTATGGTCGTTTATGTGCTGACCCTGATCTCGGCTCAGGGCCTCTCTTTCCTGTTCAGCCGGATCATCGATTCCCAATTCCCGACTTTCGGCCTGATGACGTTCCTGATTCTGTTCATGGCGTGCTTCGGGATCGCATGGCCGATCGCCGTCCGCATCGCCGAATGGCTGATCAAGGCGCGGGGCTACGTGGTCGAGACCGAGCAGAGCGGCGGCTACGTCGTCGAGCCCGCCAAGCGCACCCGCCCCGCGGTGTGACGCCGGGGCCAGCGCCCCGAAGCTTGCGGAATTAAGAGTGAGATCGCGTCACAAAAAAGCGCCGCCGGAAAAAGTCCGAGGGCGCGCGGGACGCCGTGAGTCGAACGGACCCACGGGCCTCGGCATCTCGCGACGCCGACGCGCCACACCCCCAACTATGGCACGCAGGCCGCCGGCAGCCCGGCCGCGTATTCGGCGATTGCGCCGGGCGTCGTCACCCACACCTTGTCGAATCCCGGATGCTTCATCAGTGCCAGCAGGGCTTGCCGCACCTGCGCGAGCCGGAACGGCTGACCCGTGCAGAACGTGTGCATCGAGATGCCGAACACCAGCGACTGTTTCTGCGAAAGCCGCAGCATTTCCTCGAACTGATCGAGGATCATGCGATGGAAGTCCGTCGCGGGCTGGGCACGGCTGAGCATCGTCGGCGTATCGTTGATCTCGATCGGATAGGGCACCGACATGATGCGGCCCGCGCGCGTCTTCATCCAGAACGGCTGATCGTCGGCCGGCCAGTCCATCAGGAACGTGTAACCGTTTTCCTGCAGCAGGTCGGGGGTCACGGCCGTCTCCGAGATCCACGGGCCCATCCAGCCATAGGGACGCCGCCCGCAACTCCCGGCCAGCGTCCTGGTCGCGTGCGCGATCATGGCGGCCTCGGCCGCTTCATCCATGTCGGATTGGCGCTCGGAGTTCGTATAGCCGTGGCCTATCACTTCGTCGCCACGCTGACGAATGCGCGCGACGATCTGCGGCATCTCCTCGCAGACCGAGGCATTGAGCAGATGGCACATCGGCCACTTCAATTCGTCCATCAGATCGAAAATGCGCCAGATGCCGACGCGCAGGCCGTAGTCGCGCCAACCAAAATTGCGGACATCGGGCTGAGGGCCGGGCACCGTCGGTGTATGGCCGAGACCTTCGCCAAAGCTGAAATGCTCGACATTCAGCGCGCAATAGAAGGCGAGGCGCTTGTCATCCGGCCATGTGAAGTCCTGCCGCTCAGTGATCGGCGAATAGGCGTAGCGATTGTGCTTCTTCAGTTTCATGGCGCGCGAGCCTTTGATTGACAGCGCAACAAACACGCTTCCCCTCTCCCCTTGTGGGAGAGGGTGCATCGCGAATGCCTACGGCATTCGCGCTTCCACACTTGACGCCACCCTCTCCCACAAGGGGAGAGGGAAAGAGAGTATGCCGCGCCACTTGCGCGCGGGAAACTAGGCGTTCCTAAAACTCGCCGCGCCGGTTCCGGCGATGCGGCCGAACACGGTGCCGGACATCAGCCCCGAGCCGCCGGGATAGTTGAAGTAGAAGATGCCGCCGACGAGCTCGCCCGCGGCGTAGAGGCCGGGGATCGGGTTCATATCGGAGTCGATCACCTGGCCGCTGTCCGGATCGATGCGGACGCCGCCGAAGGTGAAGGAGAGCCCGCAGCCGACCTGATACGCCTCGAACGGCGGCTGCTCGATGGTGTTGGCCCAGTTCGACTTGTTGACGTCGAGACCCACGGTCGAGCGCCCGTCCTTGATGTTGGGATTGAACGGCACGTCCTTCGTCACCGCGGCGTTGTATTTCTTCATCTCGTCGAGGAACGCGACCGGGTCGACGCCTTCGAGCTTGTGGGCGAACTCCTCGATGGTGTTAGCGGAGGCCTTCGACACGCGCTTGATGCGGTATTCGTCGCGCAGCATCGGCACGATCTTTCCGTCGAACACCTGCCAGGCGAAGTTGTTGGGCTGGCGCAACACGATCGCGCCGTACTTGGCATAGGTGTAGTTGCGGAAGTCGGCGCCCTCGTCGACGAATCTACGGCCGGTGGCGTTGACCAGGATGCCCCAAGGGTAGCTGTGCTTCTGGAAGTTGTCGCCGACCGAGAGGTCGCCGAACTCCGGCGCGTTGTAGTCCCACTGCACGGCGTGGCCGCCGGACCAGTTGCCGAAGCTCGACGCGCCGATGGCGAGCGCCATGTTGATGCCGTCGCCGGTGTTGTAGGGCGTGCCGCGCACCTTGGCGAGCTCCCAGCCCGGACCCATGTAGCGAGTACGCATCTCGGCGCTGGATTCGAATCCGCCGCAGGCGATCACCACCGACTTGCAGGGGATGTCCTCGAAGTTGCCGTTGGATTTCACCCGCAGGCCCGAGACGGTCTTGCCGTCGTAGATCAGCGAGATGCCGCGCGTGTTGTAGCGGATCTCGATGCCGTTCTTCTCGGCGAGCTTGAGATGCTGGTCGATGAGGCCCGGGCCGCCGCCCTTGGATTCGACGGTGAGGCCGCCCCAGAACTTGAACTTGCCGTCGATCAGATACGCCTGCCGCCCCCAGATCGGGTCGAACTTCATGCCCTTGGCGTGCAGCCAGCGCATCGATTCGCGCGAGCGGCCGACCAGGCGGTCGCACAATTCGCCGTCGGTGCGGTATTGCGTGACGCGGAACATGTCGTCGTAGAACTGGTCCTGGGTGTAGGTGCCGAAGTCGGAGCGGCCGATCTCGTCCTTCGTGAGATCCGGCATGATGGCTTTCAGGTCGTCGACGCCGTCGTAGACGCAGCGGAAGGCGCCTGCGGTGAAGCGGGAGTTGCCGCCCATCAGCTCCTTCGGCGCGCGCTCGACCATCAGCACCTTCGCGCCCTTTTCCGCCGCCGCCAGGCCTGCGCAGAACGCAGCGTTCCCGGCGCCGACCACCACCACATCGAACTTTGCCACGCTTTCCGCTCCTGTTTCCCCAAAGCCCCGGCCCTGCGGCAGACCGTCCCGCAGGATTTCCGATCTTTCATCGAACGCCGGGTTTGGGCCTGTCAAGTGCGCGCCCGCACGGGCCGGGCGTGTCGCGCACGGCGATAGCGTGCCGCCGGCACGCCGCGTGGCCGCACTTCATCGACAACGCCCGCGGTATGCGAATAAACTGAGCCGCCGGGAACGATCGCCTTTGGAGTTCCGAGATGCGCCGACTGCTACCAGCCGCCCTCGCCTTCGCCGCCTTTTCCGCGCTGCCTGCGAGCGCCCAGAGCGTCGAGGAGTTCTACAAGGGCAAGTCCATCAACCTGGCGATCGGCTTCTCGGTCGGCGGCGGCTACGACCTCTACGCCCGGCACTTGGCGCGCCACATGGGCAAGCACATCCCCGGCCATCCCAGCATCGTGCCGCAGAACATGGCCGGCGCGGGGAGCCTGCGCGCGGCGAACTTCATCTACACCGCGGCGCCGAAGGACGGCACGGCGTTCGGCACCTTCGCCCGCACCACCGGGATCAATCCACTGCTGGAGAGCGGCGCGACGTTCGACGGCACCAAGTTCTCCTGGCTCGGCAGCGTCACCGACGACGTCTCGATCTGCGTAACCTGGCACACCACGGCGATCAAGACCTGGCGGGATTTCACGACCAAGCCGGTCACGCTCGGCGGTCAGGGGCCGAGCGCCGAGCCCGACATCTTCGCGCGGCTCTACAAGAACGTGTTCGACGCGCCGATCAAGCTCGTCGCCGGCTATCCCGGCACCAACGAGATCACGCTGGCGATGGAACGCGGCGAGGTCGACGGCCTCTGCGGCCTGTCCTGGAGCACGATCAAGACCCGCCACGCGCAATGGCTGCGCGACAAGAAGATCAACCTGATCGTGCAGGCCTCGTTCAAGAAGGTGCCGGAGATCGGCGACGTGCCGCTGGTGATGGAGCAGACCAAAGACAAGGAGAAGCTGCAGATTCTCAAGCTGTTCCTCGCGGCGCAGAAGATGGCGCGGCCGTTCGCGGCGCCGCCCGGCATCCCGGCCGACCGCAAGGCCGCGCTGGTTGCCGCGTTCGACGCGACGATGAAGGACCCGGAGTATCTGGCCGACGCCAAGCGGCTCGACCTCGACGTCAATCCGGTGAGCGGCAAGGCTTTGGATGAGCTGCTGGCCGAATTGTATGCAACGCCGAAGGATGTGGTGAAGAAGGCTGGCGAGGCGATTACGAAATAAATCAGGCTTCTTTTTCAAACAATCCCATCAACGTCATGGCCGGGCTTGTCCCAGCCATCCACGTCTTGCTTTATAGTCATTGAAAATAAATAAGGCGTGGATGCCCGGGACAAGCCCGGGCATGACGAACGAGAGGCCGAGGTCTTGTCCCAACCCATCATCGGCTCGCGCATCACCCGCCTGGAGGACGAGCCGCTGTTGCGCGGGCGGGGGCGCTTCGTTGACGACATCGCGCTGCCCGGAGTCTGGCACGCGGCCTTCGTGCGGAGCCCGCATCCGCACGCGACGATCAAAAGCATCGACAAGCGCGCGGCGCTCAAGGTCGCGGGCGTGCGCGCGGTGCTGACCCTGGACGATCTCGGTCCCGTGCTGGTTCAGCGCCGCATGGTGAGGCATTCCAACTCTGGCATGCCGCTCGACAAGGCCTGGCCCTATGCGCTCGCCCCCGGCGAGGTCTGTTATGTCGGCGAGCCGGTGGCGATTGTCCTGGCGGACGACCGCTACATCGCCGAGGACGCAGCCGCGCTGGTGGCGGTGGACTACGAGGCGTTGGCCTTCGTTGCCGACGTGCGGACGGCGAAGGAGTCTCCACCGATCCGACGCGAGCTTTCGGGCAACGTCATCACCACCTACAAAGTCGAGTTCGGCGACGTCGGCTCGGCCTTCGCCAAGGCCGCGCATGTGTTCAAGCAGGAGCTGTGGCAGCACCGCGGCGCGGCCCATTCGATCGAGGCGCGCGGCCTGCTCGCCGAGGTGCGCGGCGCGGACGGCGGTATCACGGTGCACGCCTCGACGCAGAAGGCGCACGACCTCGCCCAGACGCTCACCACCTTGATGGACTTCGACCAGAGTCTGCGCGTCATCGCCCCCGATATCGGCGGCGGCTTCGGAGCCAAGCTCTGCGTCTATTCCGAGGACGTGGCGGTGGTGGCGGCGGCGAAACTTCTGAACCGCTCGCTGAAATGGACCGAGGACCGCCGCGAGTATTTCACCAACGCGGTGCACGAGCGCGACCAGTACTGGGCGCTGGAGATCGCGGTCGATGCCGGCGCGAAGGTGCTCGGCGTGCGCGGCAAGCTGTTGCACGACACCGGCGCCTATACCCTGCAGGATCCGAACATCCCCTACAATTCGGCTTCGACCATGAGCGGCCCCTACATCGTTCCGGGTCTGTCAATCGAAGTCACCATCGCCATGAGCAACAAGACGCCGGTGTCGTCGGTGCGCGGCGCGGGCTATCCGCAGGCGGCGTTCGCGATGGAGCGGCTGCTCGATCTGGTGGCGCGCGAGCTGAAGCTCGATCGCGCCGAGGTGCGGCGGCGCAATCTCATCCCCGCGGGCAAGATGCCCTACACCAAGCCGCTGAAGGCGCGCTCCGGCATGGCGATGGAATACGACAGCGGCGACTATCCGGCATGCCAGGCCGAGACTTTGGCCAAGATCGGCTGGGACGATTTCCCGAAGCGGCAGGCGGAGGCGCGGGCGAAGGGCCGTTATCTCGGCATCGGCCTCGCGCATGGCGTGAAGGGGACCGGCCGCGGCCCATTCGAGTCGGGGCTGGTGCGAATATCGCGCACCGGCAAGGTCACCGTGTTCACCGGCGCTTCGGCGATGGGCCAGGGGCTTGGCACGGCGATGGCGCAGATCGCCGCCGCCCAGCTCGGCGTCGATGTCAGCAACGTGAAGGTGGTGGCGGGCGACACCTCCGGCGTATCGCTCGGCCTCGGCGGCTTCGCCAGCCGGCAGACCGTCACCGCCGGATCGTCGGTGCATCTCGCGGCGAAGGCGGTGGCCGAGAAGGCGAAGAAGGTGGCGAGCCACATTCTCGAAGCGGCCGAGCACGACCTGGAGTTGGCCGGCGGCGAGGTGCGCGTGGTCGGCGCGCCGCAACTGAACGTCAAGCTCGCCGAGATCGCGCGCATTTTGCAGGGCGCGCCGGGCTACGGCTTCCCCGCCGGCGTCGATCCCGGCCTCGAAGCCACCTCCATGCACCGCTTGGACGCGCTATCCTACGCCAACGCCTGCCACGCCTGCGAGGTCGAGGTCGACGCCGAAACCGGCGAGGTGAAAATCCTGCGCTATGTGGCGATGCAGGACTCCGGCGTGCTGATCAACCCGATGATGGTGGAGGGCCAGATCCACGGCGGCGTCGCGCACGGCATCGGCAACGCGCTGTACGAGTGGATGGGCTACGACGACGGCGCGCAGCCGGTGACCACGACCTTCGCGGACTATCTTCTGCCGACCGCGACCGAGGTGCCGATGCTCGACACGCTCTACAAGGAGACGCCCTCGCCGCTCAATCCACTCGGGGTGAAGGGCGTCGGCGAAGCCGGCACGATACCGGCCGCGGCCGCGCTGATCTCGGCCATCGAGGATGCGCTCGCACCGTTCAACGTGCGGATCGGCCAGGTGCCGCTGCCGCCGATGAAGATCGTCGAACTGATCCGGGCGTCAAGACAAGCCTGATCCGCGCCTGGCGCGGATGACAAGGCAGCGGGCCTGGTTCAGAATTAACCCATGTGCCTGACAATACGCCCCGCCTTCGCTGCCGCCGCGCTGCTCGTCGCGGCAAGCCTCCCGGCGCAGGCGCAGAACTTCCCGAACCAGACCGTCAAGATCGTCGTCCCGTTCCCGCCCGGCGGGGGCGTCGACGTGGTGGCGCGCGTCATCGCGCCCCGCCTGAGCGAGTTGCTGGGTCAATCGGTGATCATCGAGAATCGGGGCGGCGCAGGCGGCTCCGTCGGCGCCACCTTCGTCGCGCAGGCGCCGAGGGACGGCTACACGCTGCTGATGGGCACCGCCAGCACGCACGGAACGAACCCGAACGTCTACACCAAGCTCGCCTACGATCCGGTGCGCGACTTCGCCCCGGTCGCGCTGATCACGCAGGCGCCGCTCATGCTGGTCGCCAACAAGGACGTGCCGGTGAAGACCGCAGCCGACCTGATCGCGCTCGCCAAGGCCAAGCCCGACGAACTTGCGTTCGGCTCCTACGGCACCGGAAGCAGCAATCACCTCGTGGCGGAGCTGCTCAACTCGATGGCCGGCATAAAGACCAATCACATTCCCTATCGCGGTTCGGCGCCGATGATGACCGACCTCATCGGCGGGCGCATCCAGTTCGCATTCGACGGCATCGCGGTCACGCTCGGCTATATCCGCGCCAGCACGGTGCGCCTGCTCGGCGTCTCCACCGCCAAGCGGTCGCCGGTCCTTCCCGACGAGCCGACGATTGCCGAAATTGCGGTTCCGGGCTTCGAAGCCTCGGTCTGGTTCGGCCTGTTCGCGCCGGCCGGGACGCCCAAGGCCGTGGTCGATCTCCTGAACAGCAAGGTCAACGCCGCGCTCGCGCCGCCCGAGGTGAAGGAAAGCTTCTTGCGGGTCGGCAACGAGCCGGTCGGCGGCGGACCTGAGGTTCTCGCCGCCAAGGTTCAGACCGAGCTTCAGAAGTGGACGACGATCGTGCGCGAGAAGAATATCCGTATCGAGCAGCAATGACCTCGCCGCGCCGCCAACCGGGAGACCTCGACCATGTCTGATCGCAAGCGCCAGATGCATCTCGGCGTCTTCGTGCTTGGCACCGGCAACCACTCGGCCGGCTGGCGCACCGAGGGCGCCTTCACCACGAGTTGCAGCTTTCCGGTGATGAAAAACATCGCGCAGACCGCCGAGCGCGGCAAATTCGACCTGTTCTTCATTTCCGACGCGGTGGTGATGGACCCCGGCGACCATCCGTCCTTCACCAACCGGTTCGAGCCGCTCACGCTGCTCTCCGCGCTAAGCACGGTGACGAGCCACGTCGGCCTCGGCGCCACGGTGTCGACGAGCTTCGGCGAGCCGTATCATGTCGCCCGCGCGTTCGCCTCGCTCGATCACTTGAGCAACGGCCGGGCCGGCTGGAACGTCGTCACCAGCACCCACGACAAGGCCGCTCTCAATTTCAGCCGGCAGCGGCTGCAGGAGCACGATCTGCGCTACGAGATCGCGGCCGAATTCGTCGACGTGGTGCGCGGCCTCTGGGATTCCTGGGACGATGGCGCGGTCGTCGCCGACAAGACGACGGGCGTCTACCTCGACAAGACGAAGATCCGGACGCTCGACCACAAGGGGCGATTCTTCCAGGTGAAGGGCCCGCTCAACATCGAGCGGTCGCCGCAGGGCCATCCGGTCATCATCCAGGCCGGCGGCTCGGCGCCCGGGCAGGAGCTTTCGGCCCGCTCGGCCGACCTGGTGTTCTCCGTGGTCAACGGCGACAAGACGTCGGCCAAGAACGCCTACGACAGCTTGAAGCAGCGCGTGGTCAAGCACGGCCGGGCACCCGACGAACTGCCTATCCTGCCGGGCGTCATGCCGATCATCGGCGAGACCGACGAGCAGGCCAAGGAGCAGCTCGCCCGCCTGCAAAGCTGGCTGACGCCGACGAACGCGCTCGCGCTGGTGTCGCAGCGGATCGGGCATGACATCTCGGGCTACCCGCTCGACGGCCCGGTGCCGGAATTTCCCGAAAAAACCGAACGCGGCCAGGCGTTCTCGACCGCGCTCCTGGACATGGCGCGCCGCGAGAAGATGACGTTGCGCGACCTGTACAACGTAACGGCCGCCGCGCGCGGCCACTGGGTGACATACGGAACGCCGAAGCGGATCGCCGACACGCTCGAGGAGTGGTTCACCGGCGGCCTGGCAGATGGCTTCGTCGTCATGCCGGCCTATTTCCCCGGCGCGTTCGACGACTTCGTCGACAAGGTGGTGCCAGAGCTGCAGCGGCGCGGGCTGTATCGGCATGAATATGCCGGCACGACGCTGCGCTCGCACCTGGGGCTCCCCCGGCGCGACGCCGTGCTGCGGCAGGCCGCGTCGTAGCGCGGCAACGCCCGCTACTTCGCCGCGCCCGACGCCTTGATCAGCGGTCCGAAGCGCGCCGTATCGGCTTTGATGCGGGCCGCAAGCGCCTCGGGCTTGCTCGCACCGACGATGATGCCCTGCGCCGCGAGCTTGTCCTTGACGTCCGGCGACGCGATGGCCCTGCCGAACAGGTCGTGCAGGCTCCTGATCACCGGTTCCGGCGTTTTGGCGGGCGCCGCGAGCCCGAACCAGACGAACTCCGAATCGACGTCCGGGTGGCCGGCTTCGGCCATGGTCGGGGCGTCCGGCACCTCCGGCATCCGCGTCTTGGAAGTGACCCCCAGCACCCGCAGGACGCCGGAGTCGAGATGCGCCTTTCTCGGCAGAATGCCGACGAACATCATGTCGACGCGGCCGGCGACCAGGTCGATCATGGCCGGCGCCGCGCCCCGGTACGGCACATGCAGCAGCGGCACGCCGGCGCTTCTGGCGAACAGCTCGCCCAGCAGGTGGCCGGCGGTGCCGACGCCCTGCGACGCATAGGACAGCCCTCCAGGCTTGCGCTTGGCGAGCGCGATCAGTTCCGCCACCGACCGGGCCTCGACCGACGAGTGGACCGCGAGCATGACCGGGAAGGAGAACAGCGTCGTGATCTGCTGGAAGTCGGCGACCGGATCGTAGGGCGCGCCGCCCGGCATCGCCGGGTTGACGACAAAGGTGGCGTAGGCGGAGAGCAGCAGCGTCCGCCCGTCCGGCGCCGCATCCTTCACGCCGAGCGTCGCCGTCACGCCGCCGCCGCCGGAACAGTTCTCGACCACGATCTGCGGCCCGCCCAGTTGCTCGACCTTGGCAGCGATGGTGCGGGTGCCGATGTCGGAGCTGCCGCCCGCCGCGACCGTGACGACGATGGTGATCTGCGACGGCGGCTGCGCCATCGCGGCTTCGGGCCGCGCGGCAGCTTGACTCGCTGGAACGGGATCATGTTGTCTAACTTGCAAGCCGTATGCAAATGGCGAGAGGTCAGGAATGCCCGACAAGATTGCCGCAGGCCTCGTGTCGCGCACCTACTTCAACATGCCGCTTTGGGCCGCGCAGCAGCATGGCTTCTTCGCCGGCGAGGGCCTTGAGGTCGAAGGCACGATCCACGGCAACGAGTCGCAAGTGCCGCCGCTGCTCGACGGACGGTTCCAGGTCTTCATCGGCTCGCCGGAGCTCGCCATCCAGAACGCCATCGAGGGCGGGCCGCTTAAGATCGTCGCGGGCAACGCCGGCAAGCTCGTGCATTCGCTGATCGCGCGCGCGCCGTTCAAGCGCGTCGAAGACCTGCGCGGCCGCATGATCGGAATTTTCACCGACAAGGAAGGCACGTTCTTCCATGTGAAAGCCATGCTGGCGGCGCACGGGCTGAATTTTCCGGGCGACTATGAAGTCAAGCACACCGGCGGCGTACCGCCGCGCCACAAGGCGCTGCTGGCGGGCGAGATCGACGCCGGCCTGCAATCGGTGCCGTGGAACTACCTGGCCGAGGAGGCCGGCATGAACAACCTCGGCGACATCATCGACTATGTGCCGGACTGGCAGTTCGTCGCCATCAACGTCAACAGCCGATGGGCCGCGGCCAACCGCGATCTGCTGGTGCGGTTCCTGCGCGCCATGCGGCGCGGCTCCGACTGGCTCTACGCCAACCGCGCGGCGGCATCCGCCATCGCCGCGCGCGAATTGCCGGCGCCGCTGCATCACGCCGAGCAGGCGTGGGATTTCTTCACCGGGACGAACGCGCTGACCCGCGACATGTCGGTCAATGTCACGGGGCTCGCGAAGGTTATCGCCACGCTGATCGAAGCGGGCCTCTTGCCGCCGGACGCGCCGAAGGCGCCGGCGTTCTACATCGACGACAGCTATCTGCAGCAGGCCCGGGCGGACCTCGCGAAAGCCTAGTGCATCAGGGCCGGTCTAATGCTCCGGCGGCGAGCCGAAGTAGCGCGAGCCGAAAAGCACCATGACCCAGATCGCGGCCAGGACGCCCAACGAAACAAACAGCACCGTCACACCGCTCAGCATGTCGCCCTCCCTTTGCCGATCCTTCCTCAACGGGAAGGTTCCGACCGTTATTCTAGCACCTATTCGATCACCTCGTCCGCCCGCGCCAGAAGCGACGGCGGCACGGTGAGGCCCAGCGCCCTGGCGGTCTTAAGGTTGATCGCCAGCTCGAACTTGATGGGCGCCTGCGCCGGCATGTCGGCTAGCTTCTCGCCCTTGAGGATGCGGTCGACGTAGCCGGCCGCGCGGCGGAACTGGTCGACGAAATCAGCACCGTAGGAGATCAGGCCGCCGGCGGCGACGAAGTTGCGTTCGTAGTAGACTGCGGGCAGCTTGTGCCGGGCTACCAGCGTGACGATCAGATCGCGATGAGGGTCCGCCAAGCTGGTAGCCGTCAAGATCAGACCGCCATTCGACGGGCGCGCGAATGTTGCGACGGCACGCTCGATCTCGCCGGCGTCGCGCAAATTGACCGGGCTTACATCCATCCTCAGCGACGGTGCCACCGCCTGGATGACGCCGAACTGGGCGGGGCCGGTGGGCGTAGCGGGATTTCTAAGGACCGCCGCGCGCGTCACTCTGGGCGCGATCTCCTTGAGCAATTCCAGCCATTTGCCGCTCAGGCTGTATTCGTAACTCATGAAACCGGTGGCATTGCCGCCCGGCCGCGCCAGGCTGTCGACAAAGTCGGCGGCGACCGGATCGCCGGCGACCGGGAACACGATCGGCACCGTGCGGGTCGCCTGCAGCAACGGTCCCACGGTCGAGGAGCCGTGGGCCAGGATGACGTCGGGCGCGAGCGCGGCCAGTTCCGCCGCGTGTCTGCGAATGGCGGCGGCATCGGTCGTGGCCCAGCAGGTGTCGATCCGCACGTTGCTGCCGTCGGTCCAACCCAATAGCGCCAGCCCCTGCAGGAACGCCCCGACGCGGGCCTGGAATGCCGGATCGTCCGCTACGGCGGGCAGGAGGAGCCGATGCGGCGCATCCGCTCAGGCTGCTGGGCATGCGCGACGAGCGGCATCGCGGCAGCAGCGCCGCCCAGAAGCGTGATGAATTCGCGGCGCCTCATTGCCTGCCCCCCGGGGCCGATGAAGTCAGTCCTGCGGGCAGCCTAGCACGCGAACAACAAAACTTCAGCGCCCGCGCGCCGTCATTCGATCACCTCGTCGGCGGTGACGAGCAGCGCCGGCGGCACCGTGAGGCCAAGCGCCTTCGCGGTCCTGGCGTTGATGGCAAGCTCGAACTTGTTGGGCGCCTGCGCTGGAAGATTGCCGGGATACGCGCCCTTGAGGATGCGGTCGACGTAATCGGCGGAGCGGCGGAAGATATCGGTGATGTCCGGCCCGTAGGACATCAGCGCGCCATCCCTCACGAACTGGCGGAACGTAACGATCTGCGGCAGGCGATGCCGCAGCGCCGCCGCCAGGATCGCCGCGCGGTTGGCGACGGTGAACGGATCGGGCGGCAGCGCGATGCCCCCGCCCGGCTGCGCCGCGATCGCCGCCACCGCCGCGTCGATCTCCACGGGCGAGGTCACGGCGGCGCGCACCACCTCGACCGGCCGCTGCGGCGCGGATTGGAATGCCTGCAGATAGACGTCGTAATAGGGATAGGAGTTGGGGTTGAACATCAGCCCGACACGGGTGACCGCTGGCGCCATGAACTTGAGCATCTCGATCGACTTACCCACCAGGGAGAAGTCGACCATGGTGAAGCCGGTGATGTTGGCGCCCGGCCGCGTGACGCTGGCGATGAAGCCCTGCACCACCGGCTCATTGACCAGCACGAACACCACCGGGATCGCGGTGGCCGTACGTTTCAAAAGGGCGACGACCGGCGTGCTGTTGGCGAGGATCACGTCGGGGTTGCGGACGATGACGTCCGCGACGATGTCGCGGACCTGCTCGGGGTCGCCGCCGGTCCAGCGGATGTCGATCTGCACGTTGCTGCCGTGGGTCCAGCCGCGTTGCTGGAACGCCTCCAGAAATGCATTCAGCCGGGCGCGCCCCTCCGGATCGGTGTCGCCGGTCGCCATCAGCACCGCGACGCGGCGGATGGCCGGCTGCGCACGGGCGGCGAGCGGACAAGCCGCGGCCGCGCCGCTGAGCAGCGCGATGAATTGACGGCGTCTCATCCGATCACCTCATCGGCCGCGACCAGAAGGCCCGGCGGCACCGCAAGGCTCAGCGCCTTCGCGGTCTTGCGGTTGACGGCAAGCGCATATTTCGTGGGCGCCTGCACCGGAAGGTCGGTGGGCGATGCGCCTTTCAGGATACGGTCGATATAGGTCGCGGCCTGCCGGAACGGCTCGAGATGATCGGCGATACCGTAGGACATCAGGCCGCCGGCCGCGGCGTAGATGCGCTCCGGATAGACCGCGGGCAGTTTGTGACGCGCAGCAAGATCGATGATGAGACCGCGATTGCGCAGCATCGTCCCATCCGGCGCGACGACCAGGCCGCCGCCGGGCGCGCGCGCGGCGGCCTCGATGGCGCGCTCGATGTCAGCGGGGCTCTCGACACGGCCGGGCACGATCTCGATCGCGAGCTTGGGCGCCGCGGCCTCCACCGACCGCAGGAAATAGTCATAGGCGGTGGTCTTGGGATTGGCGATGAGGGCCGCGCGCCTGAGGCGCGGGCTCATCTCCTTGAGCATCGACAGCCATTTGCCGGCGACGCTGGCTTCGAACAGCTGCAGCCCGGTGATATTGCCGCCGGGCCGCGCCAGGCTTGCGACGAAGCCCGCGCCGATCGGGTCGGAGACATTGGCAAACACGATGGGAATAGCGCCGGCCTCCCGCTTGAAGGCAGCGACCACCCCCGGCGTCTGCGCGAAGATGATATCGGGCTTCAGCGCGACCAACTCCTTGGCGAGGGCCCCGAACTCATCGGGCCCATTGGCGTGGCGGTAGTCGATGCGCGCGGCGCGGCCGTCACTCCAGCCGGCGTTTTCCAGAGCCAGCCGCAACGCCACGCGCCGCGCCATCTGCTCGGGATCGTCGGTGCCGAGCGGGAACAGCGCGCCGATGCGGCGCACACGGCCAAACTGCTGCGCGTGTGCGGCGAGCGGATAAGCCGCCGCCCCGCCGATCAGCGTGATGAACGCACGCCGCTTCATGCGCTTCCTTCAGTCAACCGCCGCCGCACCGTGAAAACTCATTGCGCCGTGATGCCGGCCTCTTTGACGACACGGCCCCATTTTTCGAGCTCGCGCTCCATATAGGAGCCGAACTCGGCGGGCGCCATCTTGACGATATCGGCGCCGTCGCCATCCAGCCGCTTCTTGAACTCATCGGAATCCTGGATTGCCAAAATCTCCTTGTTCAAGCGCGCCACGATGGCGGCCGGCGTGCTGGCCGGCGCGACGAGCCCGATCCAGTTGCCGGCCTCGTAGCCGGGCACGCCGGCCTCGTCGATGGTTGGAATCTCGGGCATCACGCGGCTGCGCGCCTTGCCGCTCACGCCGAGCGCGCGGAGCTTGCCGCTCTTCACATGCGGAGACAGCGTCGTTACCGTCGCGACGATTGCCTTGGTGTGGCCGCCGGCGACGTCGATCACCGCCGGGCCGGCGCCGCGGAAAGGCACGTGCAGCAGATCGACCTTGGCGACGAGCTTGAACAGCTCCATGCCAAGATGCAGCGAGCCGCCGATACCGCCCGACGCATACTGGATATCGCCGGGCTTGGACTTCGCAAGCGCGACGAACTCCTTGACGCTCCGGGCCGGCAGCTCCGGATTGACCGCCAGCGCATTGGGGCTCGAGGCGAAGATCGAGATCGGCGCGAAGGCTTTCAGCGGCTCGTAAGGAAGCTTGTAGAGCGCGGGGTTGACCGCATGCGCGATCGACACGATCAGCAGCGTGTAGCCGTCCGGCGCCGACTTCGCCACCAGCTCGCTGCCGACCACGCCACCGGCGCCGGTCTTGTTCTCGACCACAACCTGCTTGCCGAGCCGCTCGGTGAGCCCGGCGGCGACGGAGCGGGCCAGGAGGTCGTTGAAGCCTCCGGGCGCAAACGGGACGACGATGCGCACCGTGCGGTTCGGATAGTCCTGCGCCGCGGCCGCGCCGTTCAGCGCCAGAACCACGCCCGCGATGGCCAGAAATCGTGAGTGCATGCCCGCCATGAATATCTCCCGGCTTTGCCGCTCAAGCATGCGAGGTTGGCGCTGCCAATTCAACACTCCGTCGTACGCCGATGGTCAAATTCAACAGCGCGGGACGGCGGCCGCCGGCGCGTGATAGGTTGCCGAGGCTCGCCCGGACGATAGGGATATTTGCCATGATCCTGGGTTTGTTCAGCTTGTCAGCCTACACCATCATGCACGTCATCATCAGCCTCGTGGGCATCGCCGCGGGCTTCGTGGTCATGGCCGGCATGCTCGGCGGCAAGCGGCACGACCGCTGGACCTTCTGGTTTCTCCTGACGACGGTGCTGACGAACCTGACCGGGTTCGGCTTCCCGTTCGAGCGCCTTCTGCCGTCGCACATCGTCGGCATCATTTCGCTCGTCGCACTGCTGATCGCCATCGTGGCGCGCTATGCCTTCGGCATGGCCGGGCCCTGGCGCTGGCTCTATATCGTCGCCGCAATCCTGGCGCAGTGGTTCAACGTGTTCGTGCTGATCGTGCAGTCATTCCAGAAGGCTCCTTTCCTGCAGGCCCTCGCCCCCACGCAATCGGAGCCGCCGTTCCTGGTGGTGCAGACGGTGGTGATGATCCTGTTCATCATCACCGGCATTGCGGCGCTGCGGAAATTCCACCCGATGACGGCGTAGAAGAGCCGACAATTTTCGGTATCATCCGGGTTGTCGTGCGGTTGTCGTCCTTGGGTCGTATCCAGGGCGGCTGGAAAAACAGAGGCGCCCCCATGCTTCAGATCGTCAAGACGTTCATCGGCGCCGCGGCGATCACCGCGACCGGCCTGGGCATTGCCGCGGCGCAGGGCGACTGCCCGCGCGGCGACCTCGACAAGGCCTATTGCGACCGCAACGGCGATCTGGTCGCCGACGCGCCGGCCGACCCCAAGCAGCTCATCAATCCGTCGACGCTGATCTTCGCCTATACGCCGGTCGAGGACCCCGCGCTGTACAGCAAGGTGTGGGACGGCTTCCTGAAGCATGCGGAGAAGGTGACCGGAAAGAAGGTGGTGTTCTTCCCAGTGCAGTCGAATGCGGCGCAGATCGAGGCAATGCGCTCGGGCCGACTGCACATCGCCGGCACCAGCACCGGCCCCACGCCGATCGCGGTGAACTGCGCGGGCTATGTGCCGTTCGCCATCATGGGCACCCAGGACGGCACCTTCGGCTACGAGATGGAAATCATCGTGCCGGCCGACAGCCCGATCAAGACGCCGGCCGACCTCAAGGGCAAGAAGGTCGCGTTCACCGCGCCGACCTCGAACTCGGGCTTCAAGGCGCCGTCGGCGATCCTGGAGTCCGAATTCAACCTCAAGGCCGAGCGCGACTTCACGCCGGTGTTTTCCGGCAAGCACGACAACTCGGTGCTCGGCGTCGCCCACAAGGATTATGACGCAGCGGCCATCGCCAACGAGGTGATGTTCCGCATGTTCGAGCGCAAGGTCGTGGACAAGGCCAAGATCCGGACGGTCTACAAGTCCGAGACCTTCCCGACGACCAGCTACGGCATGGCGTACAATCTCAACCCGGCGCTTGCGGCCAAGATCAAGGAGGCGTTCTTCACCTTCCCGTGGGAAGGCTCTGCGCTGAAGGCGGAGTTCAAGACCGAGGACCGCTTCGTGCCGATCACCTACCAGAAAGATTGGAGCGTGATCCGCAAGATCGACGCGGCGACCGGCGTGAAATACACGTGTAAGTGAAACTTGCGAACGCGGGGCAAAGGCGGGAGAAAAACATGCCGTTGAAACAATCGCTGACTTTGATCATAGCCTTCGCGGGCGCCATCGTCATGTCCGGCGCGGCTGCCGCGCAGGACGACTGCCCGCGCGGCACGCTCGACAAGGCCTATTGCGACCGCAACGGCGATCTCACCGCCGACCTGCCAACCGATACGAAGCGGATCGTCAATCCGCCGACGCTGATCTTCGCCTATACGCCGATCGAAGACCCCGCCGTCTACCAGAAGGCGTGGGACGGATTTCTCAAGAACCTCGAAAAGGTCACCGGAAAAAAGGTCGTGTTCTTCCCGGTGCAGTCCAACGCGGCACAATACGAAGCGATGCGTTCCGGCCGCCTGCATGTGGCGGGCGTGAATGCCGGCGGCAATGCCACGGCGGTGAATTGCGCGGGCTTCGTGCCCTTCACCATGATGGCGGCCAAGGACAACAGCTTCGGCTATGAAATGGAAATTATCGTTCCGGCCAACAGCCCGATCAAAACGCCGGCCGACCTCAAGGGAAAGAAGATCGCATTCACCGATGCGACCTCGAACTCGGGCTTCAAGGCGCCCTCGGCCATCCTCAAGGCCGACTTCAATCTCGAAGCCAAGCGCGACTACGAGCCGGTGTTCTCCGGCAAGCACGACAACTCGATCCTCGGGGTGGTCAACAAGGACTACGAGGCGGCGGCGGTCGCCAATTCCGTGCTCAACCGCATGCTGGACCGCAAGGTGTTCGACAAGGCGAAAATCCGCTCGATCTACAAGTCGGAAACGTTCCCCACCACGGGCTATGGCCACGTCTACAACCTCAATCCGAAGCTGGTCGAGAAGATCAAGGAAGCCTTCTTCAGCTTCCAGTGGGAGGGTTCGGCGCTGAAGCAGGAGTTCCAGAAAGAGGACAAGTTCATCCCCATCGATTACAAGAAGGACTGGGCGGTGCTGCGCAAGATCGACGAAGCGACCGGCGTCAAATACACTTGCAAGTGAGATCGGGCTGACAACTCTCCACGTCATGGCCGGGCTTGTCCCGGCCATCCCGATCGCAAGGCACGGCCCTGCTCAATGAGTCGGGATCGCCGGGACAAGCCCGGCGATGACAGAGGCCACGGCGGGGGCAGTTCGGATGCTTCGGATCAAAGGCCTGGTGAAGCGCTACCGGACCGGCGATCTGGCGCTCAAGGGCATCGACCTTGACGTGCCCGACGGCCAGGTGATGGCGCTGATCGGGCCGTCCGGCGCGGGCAAGTCCACCGTGATCCGCTGCATCAACCGGCTGGTCGAGCCGACCGCGGGCTCGGTCACGCTCAACGATCTCGAGGTCACCACGCTCGGCCGGAGCGAGCTGCGCCGCGCGCGGCGGCGCATGGGCATGATCTTCCAGGAGTACGCGCTGGTCGAGCGGCTGTCGGTGATGGAGAACGTGCTGAGCGGCCGGCTCGGCTATGTCGGGTTCTGGCAGAGCTATTTCCGCAAATTCCCGCAGTCCGACATCGACGAGGCGTTCCGCCTGCTGGCGCGGGTGGGCCTCGATCACATGGTCGACAAGCGCGCCGACGAGCTCTCCGGCGGGCAACGCCAGCGCGTCGGCATCTGCCGGGCGCTGATCCAGAATCCCGAACTGCTGCTGGTGGACGAGCCGACCGCCTCGCTCGACCCGAAAACCTCGCGGCAGATCATGCGGCTGATCAAGGAGCTGTGCGCCGAGCGCAAGCTCTCCGCCATCATCAACATCCACGACGTGATGCTGGCGCAGATGTTTGCCGAGCGGATCGTCGGATTGCGCGTGGGCGAGATCGTCTATGACGGCCCGCCGGACAATTTGACCGCGGATGTGCTGACCAAAATCTACGGCGAGGAGGACTGGTCGGCCACCATCCGCAAGGTCGACGACGAGGCAGCGGAGGCCGAGGAGGCCGCGGCCGCTGTCATCCCGGTAGAATTGCCGCTGCCAAGCCGCGACCGCCTGGCGGGGCTGACGTAAGATGTCTTGTTCATTTGCCAGCCGCCGAAAACTCCGGTGTGCGCGTCTTGCGCCCTCTCCCCTTGTGAGAGAGGGCAGCGCCGAGCGTGCAACACGGCACGGTTGGGTGAGGGATCAGCGCCGGACCCCTCACCCATCCTTTCTTGTTGAAAGACTGAGCCGCCCTCTCCCACAAGGGGAGAGGGCACAACCATGACTCTCGCCGCCACCCTGACCCGCCGCTGGCAGAAGCCGCCGCTGATCAAACGCGCCTGGCTGCGCTGGGCGCTGGCGCTGGGCGCGGCGATCTATCTGGCGCTCGCGTTCGGCACCACCGAGGTGAACTGGACCCGCGTCTGGGAGGGCCTGCCGCGCGGCGCGAGGTTCTTCGCCGCGTTTTTTCCGCCGGATTTCGTCAGCCGCTGGAGCGAAATCTTCGACGGCATCCTGGAGAGCCTCTGGATGACGGTGGTCGCAACCGTGATCGGCATCGCGCTGTCGATCCCGGTCGGCATTGGCGCGGCCAAGAACATCGCGCCGGCCCCGGTCTATTACTTCTGCCGCGGCATCCTCGCGGTGTCGCGGAGTTTTCAAGAGGTGATCCTGGCGATCTTCTTCGTCAAGCTGTTCGGCTTTGGGCCATTCGCGGGCTGCGTGACGCTGGCCTTCGCCACCATCGGCTTCTACGGCAAGCTTCTGGCCGAGGACATCGAGGACATGGACCCGGCGCAGGCGGAAGCCGTGCGCGCCACCGGCGCGGGCTGGCTGCAGTGGATCAACTACGGCGTCCAGCCGCAAGTGCTGCCGCGCATGATCGGGCTCGGCCTCTACCGCTTCGACATCAACTTCCGCGAGTCGGCCGTGGTCGGCATCGTCGGCGGCGGCGGCATCGGCGCCACGCTCAACACCGCGTTCGACCGCTACGAGTTCGATTCCGCGGCGGCGATCCTGCTCATCATCATCGCCATCGTCATGGTGGTGGAATACTCGTCCGGCTATCTCCGGCGCTGGGTGCAGTGATGGCGATCGCGAGCAAGGACGGCGCCAAAGTCTGGCAGCGGCGCGACCGCAAGGCGCAGTTCGCCACATGGGCCGTGTATCTCACCAGCACCGCGATCTTCGTCTATTGCTGGGAGCTGATTTCCGAAAAGACCATCTGGGCCTTCGTCTGGGATGCGCCGGCGCAGGCCGGCGACCTATTCGCGCGCATGGTGCCGCCCGACTGGGGCTCCATCCACGGTCTGTGGCGGCCGATCTGGGACACGCTCAACATCGCCACGCTGGGCACGCTGATGGCGATTATCATCGCGGTGCCGGTGGCCTATTGCGCGGCGCGCAACACCACGCCGAGCGTTGCGTTCGTTCGGCCGGTGGCGCTGTTCATCATCGTGTCGTCGCGCTCGATCAACTCGCTGATTTGGGCGCTGATGCTGGTCACCATCATCGGCCCGGGCGTGTTCGCAGGCATCCTGTCGATCGGGCTGCGCTCAATCGGCTTCTGCGCCAAGCTCCTGTACGAGGCGATCGAGGAGATCGACGAGAGCCAGGTCGAGGCGGTGCGCGCAACCGGCGCGAGCGGCGGACAGGCGACCGCCTACGGCATCGTCCCGCAGGTTCTGCCGGCCTTCGCCGGCATCTCGGTGTTCCGCTGGGACATCAACATCCGCGAATCGACGGTGCTGGGGCTGGTCGGCGCCGGCGGCATCGGCCTGCCGCTCAACGCCGCGATCACCACGCTCGCCTGGACCCAGGTGTCGCTGATCCTGCTGATCATCATCGCAACGGTGGTGGCCGGCGAATGGGTGTCCGCCAAGGTGCGCCACGCAATCATTTAGTTGACGAACGAGAGGCCGGTCAGGCTACGCGCTTCCAGAGAACCTCGGCGATCGCGCCGATGGCGGTCACCGAGTTGGAATACTTCATCTCGGTCGCCGTCAGGAAGATGATCTCGCGGTTCTGAGACGTCCCGGCGAGCGGTGCTGACGAAGAGGCCTCGATGTGCATGACGAGAACCTTGTTCTCCTCGTTGACGGAATATGTGCCGAAAGCGCAGAAGGTCTTTGCGCCGAACACGCGCGACTCCGAGCCCACGATGATCTGCGAGTAGTGGCCGCCGCGATCGAACATGAAGATGCCACGGGGATTCGCGCCCCAGCGGTCGAAGGTTGTGCCGTCCTTGCGCGTGTTGACGGAGGAGGCAAAGCTCCAGGTGCCGACAAGCTGGCCGGCCAGCGAATCCGCTGCGAATTTTGGCGCCGCGCTCGCGGCCGACGGCATGGCAGCCGCCGCAATACCTAGCAACGCGATAAACTCGCGCCTTTCCATTGCACTTCCCCAGGCAGCCGTAATTTTTCTTGAATTCTAAGCACACGGCGTGGCGCGTGCATCCTGAATTGGCCTGAACAGGGCTGCAGCGCACCATATTCAGGCCGACTTTAGTCCAAGGAGGCAGATCAGGCTTGCGCCGCCTTCATACGCTTGGCGGCGTCCAGCGCGGCCAGAACGATGCCCTGATAGCCGGTGCAGCGGCAGAGATTTCCGGAGATCGCCACCCTCACCTCCTGCTCGGTCGGGTCCGGGTTATCGCGCAGAAACTCCAGCAATGTGGTCAGCATCCCAGGCGTGCAGAAGCCGCATTGCAGCCCATGGTTGTCGCGGAACGCCTCCTGCAGCGGATGCAGCCTGTCGGGACCCGGCGCGATGCCCTCGACGGTGAGCACCTCGCGGCCGTCGGCCTGCACCGCCAGCATCAGGCAGGAGCGCGCCGACTGGCCGTCGAGCAGGATGGTGCAGGCGCCGCAGACGCCGTGCTCGCAGCCGAGATGGGTGCCGGTGAGGCCGAGTTCGTAGCGGATGAAATCGGCCAAGGTGATGCGGACCGGCACCTCTTTGGTGTGCGGGGCGCCGTTGACGGTGACGGTGATGGTGCGCTTGTCGGTCATGGGGTCCTTATAGCACGCCGCCTCATTCGATTACTTCGTCGGCGATGGCGAGCAGCGTCGGCGGAATTGCCAGGCCGAGCGCCTTGGCGGTCTTGAGGTTGATGACGAACTCGAACTTGGCGGACTGGATGACCGGCAGGTCGGCCGGCTTCTCGCCCTTGAGAATGCGGCCAACGTACATGCCGGCCTGGCGGTAGGTGCTCGTATTGCTGGACCCGTATGGCGACCGGATCAGAACCGCCCGTGAATACGATGGGGACCGTCTTTGTCGCCGCCTTCGCGGCAAGGGCCGTGTCGCTCCCCGCCGAAAAGATCAGCACCACCCGGCGGCCAACCAGATCGGCCACCATAGCCGGGACACGATCCAGATGGCCCTCGGCCCAACGATATTCGACCGCCACGCTCTGTCCTTCGACGAAGCCCGCCTCCTTGAGACCGAGACGGAACGCGGCAGCTAGGTGGGTAGATTCGCTTGCGCTCCTGGGGTTGATAAACCGGATCATCGGCATCGACTGCTGCGCACGGGCGGCGAGCGGCGAAGCCATCGGCATCACCGCCGCTCCGCCGAGTGCTGCGAGGAAGGTGCGCCGCTTCATGGCGGTCCCTAGTGCGCCCGGTTCCACGGTGCGTTGTCGGCGAGGCCCGCCGCCTTCTCCAGCGCGCGGCGCGACAGCACCGCGGCGAGATGCTGGCGATACTCCGCCGAGGCATGGATGTCGGCCATCGCCTCGAACGAGCGGCAGCTTTCGCAGACCTTGGCGAATAGCGCGGTCGATGGCGCCTGGCCGGTGATGGCGTTCTCAACCTCGGCCGCACGCACCGGCGCGACAGCGACCCCGCCGATGGTCAGCGAGGCGCGGGCGATTTTTCCGCCGTCGATCTGCAACAGCGCCGCAGCCGACACGATGGCGAAATCGCCGTGGCGGCGGGCGAACTCGATGAAGGCCGCCTTGTGGCCCGCAGGCCAGAGCGGGATGCGGATCGCGGTCACGATCTCGTTCAATTCGATGGCGGGGGTGAGATAGCCCGCGGGGAAATCCGCAAACGCGATCTCGCGGGTGCCGTTCGGGCCCACCACCACCACCGTGGCGTCATGGGCCATCGCGACCAAAACCAATTCGGCCGCCGGATCGAGATGGCAGAGCGAGCCGCCGATGGTGCCGCGGTTGCGGGTCTGGCGGTGGCCGATGTGCATGATCGCCTGGTGCAGCAGCGGGCACTTTGCCTTCACCAGATCGGAGAATTCGAGGTCGCGCTGGCGCGTCATGGCGCCGATCTCAAGCGTGCCGCCCGCCTCCTTGATGCCGGACATGCCCTCGACGCGGTTCAGATCGATGACATGGTCGGGCAGCACGAAGCGCATGTTGAGCATCGGCATCAGCGACTGGCCGCCGGCCAGGAGCTTGGCGTTGTCGAGCGTGCCCAGAAGGCTCACGGCCTCGGTAAGCGTTTTCGGATCGTGATATTGAAAGGCGGGCGGCTTCATCGCGGTCCTGATGCAAAGGCAGCCGCGAGTATAGGGAACCGCCGCGACCGGAAGCAACCGCAGATGCGTCCCTTCCTCGCCATCGGCCTTTTCGTCACAGGCCTTCTCGCAATTGGGGCCCAGCCGCAGCAGGCCCGGGCGGCCGCTCAACCCGACGCGCCGCGATTACTGGATGCCCGCCGGAGTCTGTCATCGGGCCGGCAAAAGGCCGGACCCGTTAGCGGGCATGACAGCTACTATTCGGCTGCCGCCACCTTCGGCTTCATCTCTTCCTGCGCAGCGCGGACCGCCTTGATGATGTTCTGATAGCCGGTGCAGCGGCAGAGGTTCGACGACAGAACGTCGAGCAGCTCCTCGTCACCGATATCCGGATTTTTCTCCAGCACGTTCGCCGCGAGCATCAGGAATCCCGGCGTGCAGAAGCCGCACTGCAGGCCGTGGTGCGTCATGAAGGCGCGCTGCAGCGGATGCAACGTGTTGCCCTGCGCCAGCCCCTCGACGGTGCGGATCGGCTTGCCTCGCGCCTGCACCGCGAACATCAGGCAGGAGCGCACCGCCTCGTGGCCCACGATCACCGTACAGGCGCCGCAGACGCCGTGCTCGCAGCCGATGTGCGTGCCGGTCAGCCCGCAGTCCTCGCGGATCGCATCGACGAGAGTCTTGCGCGGCTCGACGCGGATCGAATGATCGCGACCGTTGATACGCAGCGTGAGGTCCGTTTTTTCCGTCATCGCGTCTTCACTTCGGCAGCTTGTCGCCGAATTTTGCGCGCACCAGATCCTCGACCTCCTGGCTCGACCGCACCACGATCGGGAACGTGTCGAGCCGGCCGAACGGCCTGCAGGCGTCGATGACGACGCGGGCGTTGCGCGGGTCGCCTTCCCCGTAGGCCATCGGATCGAGCGCCGACGACCAGCAGCCGCGCAAAATCTCCATGCCCTCGCGCGGATCGCAGCGGGTGCACATCGCCCAGATCACCTTGTCCATGTCGGCGGGATCGATGTCGTCGTCCACCACCACGACGAAGCGGTTGACGTAGGCGCCGGCGTGGCACTGCGAGGCGATGAGGCCCGCCTGCTTGGAATGGCCGGCGTACATCTGCTTGATCGAAACGGTGAGCCAGAGGCGGGAGCCGCCCGCGGCGTGCGACCACACGCCCTTCACCTCGGGCACGCCCGCGGCTTCGAGCTGGTTCCACACCGCGCCGGAGCGGTACGAGCCGCGATAGAACGAATCGTCGTCCGGCGGGATGCCGGGAATGGCGCCGAGCAGGATCGGATCGTCGCGATACATCATGGTCTCGACGCGGATCACCGGCTCTTTCTTCAAGCCGCCGGCGTAATAGCCGGTCCATTCGCCGAGCGGGCCCTCGTCGATCTTGTCGTTGGGATGGATGAAGCCCTCGAAGGCGATCTCGGCATGCGCCGGGATCGGCAGGCCGGTCGCGGGACCGAGGATCACCTGCACCGGCTCGCCCAGGAGCCCGCCGGCCGCGTCGTACTCGTTCTTGCCGTGCGGGATTTCCAGGCCGGCGATCATGAACAGCACCGGGTGCATGCCGCAGACCACCGCGACCGGGCACGGCTGCCCGCGCTCATGATACTTTTTCTGGATCATGTCGCCGTGCTTGCCCTTGGAGCACATCACGGTAGCGAGCCGCTTGTCGTGCGCCTGCACGCGGTAGGCGCCGTAGTTGATCCAGCCGGTGTCGGGATCGCGCATGATCACCATGTCGCCGGTGCCGATGTAGTAGCCGCCGTCGTGCTCGTGCCAGCGCGGCACGGGAATCTTGAACAGGTCGATGTCGTCGCCGGTCTTGACGTTCTCCAGGAGCGCACCGCTCGCCACCGTCACCGGCGGGATGGTCTTGGCCTCCTTCATGTACTTCCGCCAATGCCGCACCAGTTCGATCTCGGTGCCGTCGGGCGGGTTGCCCATCGTCATGTTGATGCGGCGAATGGAGGTGAGCAGGTTGGCGAGGATGCGGTGGCCCTTTGGATAGCCGGGGATGTCGTCGAACAGCACCAGCGGGTTGCCGATCTTGCGCTGGTAGATATCGACGATACCGCCGATCTCGCGCTCGCGCTCGGCGCCGCTGATGTGCACCACCTCGCCGGCCGCTTCCATCTGCGCGAGCCAGACGCGCAGATCCTGTTTCGACACGTTGGATTTCGCCGAAGCGGCGCGCGGATCGACGTTGGTGTTCATGGCAAATCCCGCTCCTGACCGTCGGCGCAGTATAGGCGAGCCGGGCGATGGATAGCGACACTTTGGAGTGGCCAGCCGGACGCCCCGGCGATAGCCTTGACTGGGGTTCTACGTCTTAAACCTGCGGGGATTTCGATGAGAGGCGCAATCGCCATTCTGCTCCTGGTCTCGGTCATATTGGGCGGCTGCGAGGGCGAGCAAGGCCGTGCCGGCCCCGCGGGGGTTGCCGGACCGCCCGGGCCGACGGGCGACTAGGGCGATCCCGCCCCCCCGGCACCGAACCCGGGCCTGCAGGTCCGAAGGGCGATCCGGGCGCCGCGGGTCCGAAGGGCGATGCCAGCGCCGCGGGTGCGAAGGGCTATCCGGGAGTGCAGGGCCTGCCCGGAACGCCGGGTCCGGCGGGCGTATCAGGACGTGTCGTCAGCTGCACCGGAGCGACCTGCACCGTGCAATGCAACGCGGGCGAAGTTCTTGTGTCGGCGCACGTGGCTCCGGAAATCGGCAGCACGGCGCCGAATTGCAGATACACGACCGCCAGCGCGGCGGAGTGCGCGATGCCGGCGAATGCAGCCGCCTATGGCTATTGCGTAAAGGGGCCGTAGCGGTTTTCAGAACATTCCCG